>JBBSJC010000327.1:0-9043 GCA_038257655.1 Polyangiales bacterium
AAGACGGTGCCGACGGCGATCACCAGTTCCATCATCGCGAACTGATGGCCGATGCACATCCTTTGACCGCCAGCGAATGGAAAGTAGGCAAATCGCGGCAATCGCTCCGACAGCTCGTCAGTCCATCGCTCGGGCGAGAATCGCTCGGGGTCCGGAAAGTACCGCGGATCGCGGTGCATCCAGTAGGGACAAGCCAGGACCTGCGTACCCGTCGGGATCGCAAAGCTGCCGATAGTGCAATCGCGGATCGCTTCGCGTCCGGTGATCCACGCAGGCGGATATAGGCGCATCGATTCCCTGATAATGTTGCTCGTGTACCTGAGCGAGCGCACGTGCTCGGAGCGGACGCTCCCTCCGGCCACGGCGGCGATTTCAGCGCGGGCCTGCGCCGCGACCTCGGGATGGCGGGCGAGCAGATACAGCGTCCAAGCGAGCGCTACCGCCGTCGTTTCGGCTCCGGCGACAAACAGCGTGACCGCCTCGTCTCTCAACTGAAGATCCGTCAAAGGCATGCCTGCTTCGTCCCGCGCCTGCAGCAGCATGCCGAGCAGGTCGCCTTGATCCTCACCGCTCCGCCGACGCGCCCCAATGAACTCCGAAACGACAGCCTGCAGTTTGTGGCTAGCGTGCCGCATGCGTCGTGCGGCCGGAGTGGGAACCCATAGGGGTAACGGTACACGCGCGTTGAAGTAGGTATTGAACGCGGCCACCGCTTCCGCCAATGCGTCACAAACCTGCGCCGCGCGCTCGCCGAGTTGCGCGCCGAACATGGTCGTGGCCGCGACGTGAAGCGAGAATTGCGCGGCGTCCGCGTACACGTCGCGAACTTCCTGCTCAGACCAAGCCGCGACCATCGCCTCGGCCGCGCACACTATGTCCTTCCCATACTCGGCGATCCTATCGCGGTGAAAGGCGGGTTGAACGAGTCGGCGCTGCCGCCTCCACTGTGCCCCCTCGGCAAGAACAAGGCCTTCACCAAGTACCGGCGCGACCATTCGTTGAAACTTTGACTTACGAAAGCAGGCGACGTCCTGGACGAAGATCTGCTCGATAGCGCGCGGATCGGTCACAATCACTAGCGCACCAAGCGGCCAAGGCATGCGGAACCGAACGATCGGCCCGTACGTGTGCAGCGCCTGACCGATAGTTCCGAGCCAGTCCTGGCTGAGCTCGGGCAGACTGCCGAAGAGGAAATGACCGCGGGGCCCGGGGGGCGCGGTGACGGTGCGCCGGTTTATCATAGCATTTTTCTCCTACGCCTCTCGACCCTGGGAAAAGCCGCCTCCTCCCGACGCGAACGGACCTGGAAATAGCAAGCTCCAGGACGCCCTGTCGATATGAAAAGCGCAAGCGACTCGGGCCCAACGCACGTGGACCGAACGAAATGGGAAGCCGTCCAAAGGGGCAGCAACAAAGCGCGCGACGTCACAGACATGCTTTCGACCTCGGCCTGGAGGGGGATCAGTCGGAGCTGTGAAGGGTTGCGGGCGAACTACTTAGCTGGCGGCTTTGTTCTGAGAAGGCCCGATTGCTCGCTGCGCCCGGTCTCCCGACGAAGGACGAGCGCCGTGACTCGCCGCCCCGTGTGGTCGCCGCGAACGTGCTCGTAAAACTCGAGCACGTCCCCTGGGTCGGCCCAGTCGTACGCATCCATCGTCTGAGTGCGCGCATGGAGGATCACTCGTGTGAAGAGAGGGCAGTTCGCTATCAGATCTTCGATGCGCATAGAGTCTCCCCCTCCACGCGACCGGACCGCACGCTGCGCAGGCGAACCATGGAGAGTAGCGAGCGTGTGCTGCCATGCGCAGAGGGACCCGCGTTCGGGAACATTGGCAAGGAGCCGTTCGATCTCCAAGTCCGCTCTGGCTTTTCTTGGGGCCGCATCTGCAATGGTCACTGCGAGTTCTGTGCCAGCAAGTTGGGTCAGGCTCCTTGACGACCACTTGTCCCGTTCGCGCGCGACAACCGCTCAAAATTGAGTCTGAAGTGCGGCTGTGCATGTTTTCGCGCTTCGGGCGAGGCTGTGTGTCATGACAAGTGTCATGACGCGTCGTCCGCGCAATCAGAGGCTAGGTCCCACCCATTTCCGTGGAACCCTGTGGCCGCCTACAATGGGTCGCCAACCGCGTGGACGCGACATCGCCCGCGTTAACGCTAAGACAAACGCACCCATATGACTGAACGATCTCTTGCCGACGACTTCCGTTGCGCGATCGGCTGGGCGGTGCGAGCGCCGTCGTCACACAACTCCCAACCTTGGCGGTTTCGCACGCTACCAACCGGGATCGAGCTGCGAGCGGACTCCTCTCGCCTGCTACGAGTCGTCGACCCACAAGGGCGGGAGCTATTGATAAGCTGCGGTGCTGCCCTGTTCCATCTGAGGCGCGCGTTGCAGCATCTCGGCCATGCTGTCGCAATCGACGTGCTTCCTGACGCCAAAGAGCCGTCGCTTTTGGCGAGAGTTGAGTGCGCGCTCAAGCCGGGCACGAGCGCCAGCCCCTCTCTCTTCAGGGCGATTTGCCAGCGGCAAACGCATCGGGGAGCGTTCCTCAAACGTGAGCTGCCACAGGGCCTGTTACCGTCGCTGCAAGCAGCAGCGGACGCCGAGGGAGCGTGGCTCGCACGGATCGACGGCGTTACCCGCGCGTCGCTCGCCGAGCTCGTCGCACAGGGCGACAAGCTCCAGTACGGCGATCCTCTCTTTCGCAAGGAGTTGGCGTCCTGGCTTCGTCCCAATGCGAGCTTGCTGGGAGACGGTCTCGCCGGTTACACGATCGGATTCGGCAACAGCGTGTCCCGCGTTGCACCCCTGTTGGTCCGTGCAGTCAACGTCGGTTCACTGCAAGCTCGCGTTGATCGCAAGCTGACGTTGGACGCACCCGCGGTGGTCGTGCTCGCCACCGACCGTGATGACCCGGGCCACTGGCTCGCCGCCGGGCAGGCACTTGGCCACATGCTGCTCCTTGCTGCGGTTGACGGCGTGAGCGCGGGCTTCATGAACCAACCGGTGCAGTGTCCGACGTTGCGCCGTCAGCTCAACGCAATGCTCGACTCGCGCGGGTTCGCCCAAGTCGTGATTCGGCTCGGCCACGCGGAGCTCGGGCGCCCTTCGTGGCGCAGGCCACTGGAAGCCGTGATCGACTGACGCAACGTCCTCGTCGGCCGACTCTGGTCTGTGGGCGAGTCAAGGACGAAGCTTTCGGATCCGACGAAACATGGTCCTCTCCGAGACACCAAGCGCCCGCGCAGCTTCCGCCCGATTGCCACCGGCGTACTGAAGCGCAGCGACGATATCGGCATCCGAGGGCGACCGCGTGGAGCGCTTCGGAGCAGGATGCTGAGGAAGCGACGGCGATCGTGCCACCGTCCCGCATGCACCCGTATCGCCCGCTTCGATGAGCGGTGGCGGCAGATGTGCGACGTCGATGCAAAGGGGACCATCGGCGCTCCGACCTGCCCATGCGGCGGTAAGCGCACTCTGCACGGACTGCTTGAGCTCGCGGATATTGAACGGCCATGAGTAACGGACGAGTGCTCGCGCTGCCGCAATCGAGAACCGTACTTCGCCAATGGGAAGGATTTCACGGAGTGGTGTGCCCGCAAGCAGAGCCGGCATGAGGACGCCGATATATTCCTTGTGCTCACGTAACGGCGGAAGCTCGAAGGCCTGCCCGAGGCGACCGTATAGGTCTCGCCTGAATCTTCCCTCTGCAACCATCGCGCGGAGGTCGCAAAGGGTCGCTGAAATGAGCCGAAAATCCACACGCACTGGTTTCGTCGCACCGATGGGCAGAATCTCCTTGAGCTCGAGAACCCGAAGGAGCTTCGCCTGCACCGGAAGGGACAGCTCACCGATCTCGTCCAAAAACAGCGTTCCCCGGTTCGCTTCCAGGATCTGGCCTAGCTTGTTCGAACTGGCACCGGAGAATGCTCCCTTCACATAGCCAAAGAGCTCAGACTCGAACAGATTGTCCGGAATCGCCGCACAGTTGAGAGCAACGAAAGCACCACGCCGGCCAGACAGATCATGGATCGCGTGCGCGACGACTTCCTTGCCGGTTCCGGTTTCGCCATGCAAATGGATTGCGAGCTCGGACGCGGCGAACGGCAGGATAGGAGCGATCTGATAGTGGAGCGGCGGCACGGAAAGAGCAATCTCGCGCCAGGGTTGCTGTCGGACTGCTGCTGACAACCCGCTGCGCGCAGCAGACTTCCTGTAGATGAAAAATGAACTGCCACACTCGAGTATATCGCCATCTCCGAGCACCCGAGGTTCCTGCACACGGTCCCCGTTGACGAAGATGCCATTTTTGGATCCGGCGTCCTCGACCTCCCAGAACTCGGTCCTCCGACGAAGAAACGCGTGGCGGGCGGACATTAGCGCATCGTCGCGACTGAAGACTCGCGCCAGCTCTGAGGCTCCGGGCGTCCTCGAGTCGATGCGGCCCAGGGTCCAGGTTGGGTGTTCCTCGAGGCGGAACTCATCCATGCCGATTGCCGGCGCGTCGGCACGAAAGAAGCGAGTAAGGAGAGCCGAGGCATGCGTCAGGCTGCGACTAGTGACGGCGACCAAGTCATCGTGAGTCTGTGTTGATCTTTGCACGGTAGATGTGTAGCAAATGTCAGGAAGGCAGACTTGAAGTGGGCCATGGAAGCAAGATGGACACCATGCGCTCGGGGTTCTGGACGCCAAGTGCGGAGAGTTCGCTGGCAGCAAATGTCGTCATGTCCGCGCGATGCGTCAGATTTCCCAAACGCCATCGAGCGGCCAGTTCATACAGTCGAAGCTCCCACTTCCCCATATCGCGCTCCCCCGCTTCAAGCAAGCGACGCGCTTGGTCCTGATCGCCGCGCATGGCGCAAAGCGCCGAGCGGAGAAGACGGCCCATGGCGCTTGCCCAGGGGTCGGGCCATCGCTCGAGTGCGCGGATGTCGCGCGCAGCTCTATCGTCCCAGCCAGCCGCAAGTGCAATGCGAGCTCGCTGGATTCGTGAAAACGGAACAAGGAATCTCTGCTGAAAGACTCCCGCGGCAGCGCTCTTCTTCCACAAAAGGAACGCGCGATCCCAGGCTTCGCTCAGCTTCCCCTCATACAGATCAATCTCGGTCTGGGCGACGGCGTCGAAATGGTGTTGTAACCGCCAAGATCCCGCAGGCCACTTCCCTATCATCTCGCATGCAAGCCGGCGTGCACCGATTGGATCGTCATCGCAGAGCGCAAGCATTGCCCCAACGCGGTGCGCCATCGCGGTCTCCAACGAAAGATAGCCTGCTGCTCCTTCCATGTATTCGTCGATGTGCCGTCGGATTGCAGGCACGTCACCTTCCATCCAGCGCATGAACGCGATGAAGCTCTGGCAAATAGCCACGTACCAGCGCACTCCGACTACGACTTCACGCCGCATAACATCGATTGCCCGCTCGAAGCCGTGCCGGGCTTCGCGCCAGCGTCCCAGCGCATACGCCACCGTCGCGTCGGCGAAGAATGCGGTGGCCACCACGTCAGGCGCATCCACGTGCGCAAGCAAAGCTCTACTCTGGGCGACCAGCGCGGCGGACCATGCCGGTCCTCCCGGGGCAAGCTTAGGCATATGCGCAGAGAAGCTAGCCTCGTACACGAGGCCGCGAGCAATGTCTGCGGGCGAGCCGAATTTGCGAGCGAGCAACAGGTGCTTTCGCACAAAAAGCGCGCCACTGGGCGGGTCCACCATCGCCAACTGGCTTGCCACTGTCATGCAAAGTGCGAGCTGATGCTGTTGAAAGGGCGTTGGCTGTCGGCACAGCGCAGCATCTGAGACGCGGAACCGGTATAGCTTCCAACCGTTCCAGACCACAGCAAGCTGGATCAGTGCATCGCTGTCAGGTATGCGCTCGCCAATGGCGCGCGCGATCTCTCGCAGGATCTCTAATCCGCGATCCAGCTGTCCCGCGCGCAGCAGCTCGTCCCCCGCGCGCACCCGCAAGTCGATATCACGGGCCTTTCTGGCTGACACGTCCAAGAAGACGGCCGCTGCATCCAATGAACGACCAGCATTGGATAGCGCGTCACCTTGCTTCACGCGCAGCCGATCGGATTCATCGCCGCTAGCCGAGGAAGCAGCGGACTCGTAGAGCTTCGCCGCACGCTCGAACGCGAGCGCTTGCGCAGCGATGTCTCCAGCCTGCTCGGTGTAGAGAAGACTTTTCGCGACGTCACCCGCTCCTCGGAAGTGAAGCGCTAGAGCCTCCGGCTCCGCATCAGGGCGACCTTCAAGCTCGGCGCCGAGGCGCGCGTGGTGGCGTTTGGCGCGCTCGATCGGCAATGCCCTCAGCACGCGTTCTCGTATTTGATCGTGGTAGCACTCGACTGCACGTGAGCGAGCGTCGGCTCTCAGGACGAAGCATTCGGCGATCAGAACGTGGCGTGCTGCAAGCACGCCCGCCCCGGTCGTGCCCAGGATGTTCGCGACTACCTCCTCGTCGATTGGGCGTCCCGCCAACGATACGAGCTCCACATAGGCACGCTGCGTTTCGTCAAGACGCGCGATGCGTTCCGCGACCACGTCGTCGAATGACGCGCGTGCGCCTAGTTGGGTCGCACGCGCCAACAGGAGCTGCCTCAGCAGGAGCGGATTTCCCGTGCTGTCGCCTGAAATTTCGTGAAGCTCGCGTTCATCGATCTCGCGGCCCAGCACTGCCCCCGCCACAGTCCGCACTTCGTCTCGCCCTAGCGGGCCTACGTGCAGATCGTAGTGACAGGGGAGGACCTCTCTGGCTTGGGCAATACGCGCGCTGTGGCCAGCGGCTTGGCTGCGATGGCCCAGAATGACGAGCATCGACTGTGTAGAGGACCGGCGCAGCACCTCTGCGAGCAAATCAATGGTCTCCTCGTCTGTCCACTGAAAGTCGTCGATCCAAAGCACGATCGTCGATATCGACCCCAAGCGACGAAACAAGTCGGCAACTGCCTCCACGGCGCGTTTCCGCAACTCGAAAGGGTGTAGGTTGCTCAGCGGGGCGGCACGCGGACATGCATGTCCGAACACCGGGAACATGGTGGAGAGCGCATCCATGTCGAGGTCACCCAACAGCGGCAAATAACCGTCCAGATAGGCCGCAACGTGATCCATGATCGCGTCGAGCCCTTTGTACGGCACCGATGCGTCCCTGTAGCAAGCGCCCCGCAAGACGAGTGCTCTCTGATCATTCCGCCGCAGGTCCTCGAGGAAATGTCCGACCAGGGCGGTCTTGCCGATGCCCGATTCTCCGTGAACAAAAGCGACACAGGTTTCGCCGGCACGAACGCGCTCCAACGCACCACCGAGCTCCGCCAAATGATGGTCCCTCCCGACGAGCGGCTGGGCTTTCACCATATGCATCAGCTCCGGGGGCTCGCCGATACAGAGAGCTCGCGCGATCGCCGCGCCGGTTGGTCGCTTACCAGGATCTGGCGACAGAAGCTGGATGCTCAGATCGCACAGGTCGTCAGGGAGATCCAGAGCTACTTGACGCGGGTCCAAGACCTTTCCGAACCGTTTGTCGTAGTCGACCGTGTGTGCTGGACCGCCGAACGGAAGTCGACCGGTGAGGGCCACATACAGGATCACGCCAACTGCATACCAATCGCTCGCCTCTAACGGCCACCCGTCGATCTGTTCGGGTGCCATGTAGTGCAGCGTCCCGCGCCGAGGCCCGGGAGTCGTGCCATAGGATCGCATGGCGATGAGTCCGAAGTCTACGATCACGACTCGGCCCGCTTCATCGACGAGGACGTTCTCGGGCTTGAGGTCGCAGTGGATACGACCCGTCGCATGGAGGGCGAGCACGCCGCTCGCGAGTTGCGGCAACGCGGCCCGGAGTCGTTCGACCGATAGGGATCCGACTCGGACCGGGGGTGCCACGGCATCGTGCTCGGCCTGCGTGATGAGCACCGGGGCTTCGACCTCCTCGCGACGCACGTAGCGGACGAAATCGACGCCCTCGATCAACTCCATCAGGACATAGATGTCGCGCCCCGATACCAGCAGCTCATGGATTTTCGCCAGATTGGCGTGGCCGATGCGCGCGAGGTTACGAAACTCGTCTTTGAAGGCAGCAATGTATCGAGCGTCGAACGTCCGGTCGTTACGAAGTTGCTTAAGCGCGCAACGCGCACCGTTGTGCCGGTCGAAGACCTCGAACACGCGCGCGGTCGCGCCTTCCCCGAGGGCACGAACGCGTACGAAACGGTCGTCTTGCTGAAGCAGAGTCACCGCCGCTGCCCCCTCTTCGAGCGAGCAGACTTGTGCACGAATCCCTGCCGACGCTTGGGCACGCGCGGGATACTGAGGAGTTTGTGCATTGTGGCTGCTAATACCGTGCCCGGGGGCGCACATCAACCTGCTGGCGCCGAAGGGGACGCATGAAGCGTGACCGACTTTCTCGTCGATGTGCAAGGTCATCCGCCTCTATGGCAAGAGGTTCTCCATCGAGGAGACGTTTCGCGACACCAAGGACATCCACTTCGGCATGGGCCTCAAGTCAACGCACATCGGCGACTCCCGTTGCGAGACCGACTCCTGCTCCTCGGAGGAGTAGCACACCCCCTGCTTACTCTCCCCTGGGCGCCGCTGGCGAACGCGGCCTGCACGCCCCAGTGGCCTGCATGTAACCTTACAACAGTCAACGTTTCCGTCCTTGAAGGCTCGGTGCGCCTCGGCTCGAATCTCGCTCGGAGATGCGGGCTCGTGCTCCTCGTCAGGAAAGTTCAGAAGCGAGCGTTCGCGCCCGAGGTGCAGCCACATACGGTCACGCGCCCGCGCGGCTTCCTCGACCGAGCCGAAGGTTCCCACTTTATGGTTACGGCCTTGGGCAATGACCGACGCGAACCAGCTGTCGACATGCTGGTGATAATACCCAACACCCTGGTACCCGATCGTACTGACGGGGTTTGCAGCACGGGCCTGGCCGACTAGCCCCAAAACAAGGGGTGCAGCTCAGCCGAGATCCAGCATTTATCGGGATGAGTGGATGAAAAAGCGGGGGAACTAAGGGATCTTGGGCCTACCAAAGCAAACCAAGCGCC
>JBBSJC010000328.1:0-9035 GCA_038257655.1 Polyangiales bacterium
GAGATTTACGACGCGAGTGGCATGCCGCGGGATCTGTTTCAGGTCGTCACGGGCGACGGACCGACAGGGGCCGCCTTGATCGACGCCCACCCGGACAAGCTCGTGTTCACCGGCGCCGTATCGACCGGCAAGCGCGTCGCTGCCGCTTGTGGCGAGCGTCTGATCCCTTGCACGATGGAGCTCGGCGGGAAGGCTGCGGCCATCGTCTGCGAGGATGCTGACATCGAGCGCAGCGCCCAGGCGATCGTGTTCGGCGGCTTTGCAAACAGCGGGCAAGTTTGTATCTCGGTGGAGCGCGTGTATGCGCATCGCTCGGTGTACGCGCCGCTGGTCGAACGCATCACGGAGCTCACCAAAGCCCTGCGACCGGGCGATCCGGCAACCAGTGACGTCGACGTCGGTGCGATGATCTTTCCGCGCCAAGTCGAGATCGTCGAAACGTTGCTGGCGGACGCACTCAAACACGGCGCCGAGCTCAAGACGGGAGGCCAACGCAAGCCGGGCAAGGGCCAGTTCTTCGAGCCAACGGTGCTTGCGGGCTGCGCGCAAGACATGCGGGTGATGCGCGAAGAAATCTTCGGGCCGATCGTGCCGATCATGTGCGTGAACACGGAAGACGAGGCGATAGCCTACGCCAACGATTCGCATCTCGGCCTGATGGGTTACGTGTTCACACGTGATCGTTCCCGCGGCCGACGCATCGCGGAGCAAGTGCGCGCCGGCACGGTGATGGTGAACGACGTGCTCAGCGGTTACGCCTGCCCTGAGGCACCCTTTGGAGGCGTGAAGGAGAGCGGTTTCGGTCGCGTGCACGGCGACGAAGGCCTACGCGATTTGTGCGAAATCCGGCACGTGAACTACAACCGGATCCCGACCACGAGCCGCGAGCCAGTCTGGTTTCCCTACCGCGCGAAGATGCACACCACGATGGAGCGCGTGATGCGTCTGGTGTGGAAGCGGGGCTCTCCGATGAAAAAAATGATCGACCTGCTCTAAGAGCGCCCGACCTGCTCTAGGAGAGCGCGACCTGAATCACTAAGCCCGCACGATCGGATTGCGCAGGATGCCCACGCTTTGCACTTCGATTTCCACGCTCTGACCGGCTAGCAGCGGGCCGACGCCCTCGGGCGTGCCAGTGGCAAGCAGATCACCGGGCTCGAGCGTCATGATCTGCGAGATGAACGCCACGAGCTCGGCGATGGGAAACACCATATCGCGCGTGTTGCCCTGCTGCTTGATCGCGCCATTGACGCGCGCGATCACGTCGAGCTGGGTCAAATCGCGATCGGTCTCGATCCACGGACCGACCGGGCAAAAGCTATCGAAGCTTTTGGCGCGCGTGAATTGCACGTCTCGTTTCTGTAAGTCGCGCGCGGTCACATCGTTGACGCAGGTGATACCGAAGATGCCTGCGCGCGCTTCATTCACGCTGGCATGCTTGAGCTGTTGGCCGATTACCACGCCCACTTCGGCTTCATGTTCGACGCGTTCGCTCATCGCGGGCAGCAAGATCGGCTGCTCAGGACCGCAGATGGCGCTCGGGGGCTTGAGGAAGAGCAACGGCTCTTTAGGCACTTCGTTACCAAGCTCCTTGGCGTGCGCAGCGTAGTTGCGACCGACGCAAACGATTTTGCTCGGCGTGACCGGTGCGAGCAGCGTAAGGCCTGCAAGCGGCAGGACGCGCTCGGTGTCCTTTCCTCCGTCCCACGGAGCGCGCGTCAGAAGCCGAATGTGAGCTTCGTCGACTTGCGAGGCAAAGCAGGGAACCGAGCCATCTAGAACACGAAGGATGCGCATGCCCGCGAGCCTACACGAGGGCTATGCCCGTGAAAACCGGCGTTCAGCGCGGCGCAATCGTGATGCGTGCGTCCTCTCCCAGGCTGATCGCGCCTCCTTCGCCGCCGCAGCCCCAACACGTGCTGAACAAGAGCTCCTTCGGCGCATCCGGCTTGTAACCGATCACAAAGGGTGCGTGTTCTTGGGCCGTCTCGAAGCTGCCGATCAGGGTGTAGCTGCCATCTCGCAGCGGATACAACACGATCAACAGCGCACCGCGCGGAGTGTCGCCGGACAACACCCAAACTTCTTCGCCATGCACAGGAGACCAGACGAGCATGGAGGGCGCAGCGACCCACGGCGCCATCCGCGCGCGGGAAGTACGTGCACGGTCAAGGCCCTGATCGAGCTCCTTGGCTGAAAATAGGCGAAAAATCTCTGCGACGTCACTCAGCGCCGGCATGCTCTTGAGCACCTCGGCAAGCTTCTCGCGCGATAGCGTTTTCTCGACAAAGCGCTCGCGCTCGGCTTCTTCGGGATAGGTCAGGTTGTTGCGCTCGCCCCTGCAGCAACGGAACAGTAAGGAACGACTCTTACTATCGGGCGTCGCCGCATCGCGCGCCGCACAGCGATGTTGTGCAGGCTTGGCGCCAGGACCTGCACCGCGAACCACCGCCGTGCGGAGCGTATCGCCCAGTCCCCGCGTGACCTTGCTATCGGTCCACTCGCGACCCAGCGCTCCGAGTGCCAGCACATCGAACGCGCTCCGACAAGCGCCGAGGGAAGCTTTGCAGCGCGCAGGATCGAACTCATTTGCGAGCGCGGGATACGCCAGGTTTTCATCGCCCTTGCACGCACGCTCCCATTCAAGCTCACTGCACAGCCGTTTGCCCTCGGCCGCGCACAGCGCGCTCGCTTCGCTACGATCGACGTCGCTGCGGAATGCCTGTGCCGGATCGTTGGGATAGGGCAGGGCATCGATCTTGAACGCACCCAGCGCGATCGCCACGTCATCGGCTTCGTGGCTCGGGTCGCGATCCTTCGTGCCAGTCGGGCTGCCCGCGCGCAGTTTTCCCGCCGGGACCGCGATCTCTCGCCCGCGCGTGAGCACTGCTTCTTGGACGATGGGCGCAGCCGGCACGCTTGGCTCGGGCAAATCGAGTGCTGGCGCGTCGGTCGCCCGCGATGGCGGTGCGACGCTAGGCTCAGACTGTGCGGCTCTCTGCTGATCCCTTTCGCAGCCGACAGCGAGCACGCTCAACACGCTGGAGACGAGCGTCTTACTGAGTCCACGTGACATCACACCGGGACGCTACCACCTGAGGCCTGCCCATCAAGTTTCGTTCACTTGCAGGAGACGCCACGCCGCCTCAAGTTGCGCCGGTCGAAGCGGTCTGGGCGATCGCTCGTGTGCCTCGTGCATGCGGGAGGAAAGTCCGGGCTCCAATGGGCAGGATGCTCGCTAACGGCGAGTGGGGGCGACCCCGAGGAAAGTGCCACAGAAAACAGACCGCCGCGCTCTTCTGCAAGGATCCGCGCGGCAAGGGTGAAACGGCGAGGTAAGAGCTCACCGGGCTCGTGGTGACACGAGTCGCACGGCAAACCCCATCCGGAGCAAGACGAAATAGGGAAGCGTTCGAGGGTGGCCCGCCCGAGCTTCCGGGTTACGTCGCTTGAGGCACGCGGCAACGCGCGTCCCAGATGAATGATCGCCACTTCGAGGACGGTGACGGCCTTGAAGAACAGAACCCGGCTTATGGACTCTTCGACCGCGCTCTCTGCCTGTGATGGGCGGGGGCGCGTTTTTTTTGCGACGCGTTCCTGTGCGGCACTTTTTATGTGTGCTCGGACGTGGCGGGACTGCGCCGTTCTGGGCGAGCCCAGGGCGCGGCCAGGCCTTCGGCATCGAGGGCATCCAGCCGGTACACGTGCTCTGCGCGGATGCTCTTGAACCCGAGCAGACGCGAGCGCATCCCAAGCAGCGGATCGAGCAGACTCGCATCGAGCATTCCCCGCGCCTGCGCTTCGCTCAACAGCACCTGCAGAGACTGAAGAGCGGCTTGCGGATGGAACACACGTCCCGGCGACAGGAAAAGCTCGGGTCCAATCGCCACAAGCCGACCGTCAAAGCAGTCTCCTGGGCGCAGCTGCCGATCGGCGCGTCCCATCTTAAAGAGAAAACGGGCGCCGCCGATGCGATCGTACAGCCGTCCAACATCGCCTTGGCTCGGTTCGAATCTCCAAAGGCTGCGATGGCTGCGCAACCATCCCGCAAGCTCGTGTCGTTCGCTCGCGCTCGGCGCGCTCTCCGCCGCAAAAAGCGCGATCAATCGTGGCCGATCAGCGCCGCGGGGCGCGCACAGAGCTTGCTCGAAAAAATGCGCGATGCGTGCTTCGTAGTCTTCCGCGCCGCTGACGATCGGCCCCGTGCGCCGCTCAAAGTCGGCCCGGTACGCTCCAAGCTCGCTCGCGCGGGGTGCGGAAGCGGCCCAGGCGATCGCACGTTCGAACAGCGCAGTACTGATCATGGTCCGATGGATTCTAGCCACCACCTTAGGAATCGCCGCTCCACTCGCAACATTAAGCTCACAGCGCTGAACCCAAAACAGGACATGCAGAGGATGGCGGTGCAAACTGTCATTCCCCTTGCGCCTCCTGCGCCGGGGGGTCTACAACGCTTCACTGCATCAATTTTGTTGTCCCGTTGGGAGGAGCCCCGTGAGGGAACTAGTTCGCTATCTGCTCGAAAACGCCTACATCGATTTCCGCGGCGATATCGCCTTGGATCAAGTGCGGCAATTCCTTCGAGAGGACGATACCCGCGAGTCGCGCGCGCTACTCGCCAAGCTCATTGAGGACAAGGGAGTCGACGATCTGCTGCTCGCGCTTGCCGACGTCCTCAAGGAATACATTACTGTCGGCGTGACAGAGGAAGTCGTTCGCGAACAGCTAATGACTTACAGCGAGAGCTGACCGCTGCCCATCCGCTAAGGCATCGTCGAAAGGCGGTCGTGCGCTTTTGCGCGCGTAATACCCACTGCTAGCATCCGCCGGACATCATGCGCTCGTCGTCGCTTCAAGCCTTTCTATCTCGACTTCTGCCGCTCTTGCGGCCCGCGCTACCCGTGTTGGTCCTGTTCTCTCTCGGCGCAAGCTGCAATGGCGGCACTGCGCCAGGAGAGACGGCGGAGAATAGTAAGACGCCGGCGCAAGCCTCCAAGATCGAAAAGCTCGCCAATGTCGACACGTCCGCGCTCACTGAGAGTGAGCAACGCGTATGGGCCGACCTTGCCAACGAGCTGCTATCTCCCTGTGGTGAGCCCGTCAGCGTCGCTCGCTGTGTCAGCGAATCACGCGCTTGCGGCGCCTGCGTGCCAGCGGCGCGCTATCTCGTACGGCTCGTGGCGGAAGGCTTTGAGCAAACGGAGATTCGCGACCACTATGCCGCGCGCTTCGACGCCAAGAAAAAGGTCAGCATAGACATCAGCGATGCGCCTATGCGCGGTGCCCCGATGGCGAGCATCACAATCGTAGAGTTCAGCGATTTTGAGTGCCCCTACTGCGGTTCTGCCCATCCGATGCTCAAGCAAGTGCTCGAGGAGTTCGATGGCAAGGTAAACCTGGCCTTCAAGCAGTACCCACTTGAAGCGCACAAGAACGCGATGCCCGCTGCGCGTGCTGCGGTTGCTGCTCAAGCCCAAGGCAAGTTCTGGGAGATGGCGGACGAATTGTTCGAGCACCAGCGGGAGCTCAGCCCCGAGAAGATTCGCGAGCTCGCCCAGAAGATCGGCCTCGACCTGCCGAAGTTCGACGCTGACGTTGCATCTGAGGCGACACAGGCGCGAGTCGATCGCGATCGCAAGGCGGGTAACGCGGTAGATGTACAAGGAACACCCACCTTGTTCGTCAACGGTCGGCCCTACCGCGAGGCGCTGCCCAGCTTGAGCAAGTACTTGAAAGAGGAGCTCAGTCAGTAGCCCTAAAGCACCGAATGGCTTGAATCCTATGAAATCCTGCGCCTTTCGATGCTCTAGCTCGGGAAGACGACCTGCGCTGAATCGAGCCCCGTGTCACCGCGTCGGGCTTGAGATATGTGGAAAGCCACCATGCGTTGCCTCTCTCCCTACCGTGTATCAGCCCTCGTGCTGGCTTTTATGCTCGTGGGCACGTCCAGTGCCTGGGCTCTTGGTGCTGGCGCGCGCGCGCCTGCCATTGGACTCAAAGATCGCCAGGGCAAGCTGGTCCAGCTTGACGCCTTGAAGGGTAAGGTCGTGCTCGTGGATTTTTGGGCTTCGTGGTGTGCACCTTGCAAAGAGGAGCTGCCGGAGCTCGAGAAGCTCTACAAGAAGTATGCGGACAAGGGCTTTGTGATCGTCGGCGTCAACATCGACGAAGAGCCTTCCAATATGGACAGGTTTCTCAAGGGTCAGAAGCTCAGCTTTACCATCGTTCGAGATACGGCGGACCACGCGGTCGCCGGGCGCTACAAGCCGACGAAGATGCCCAGCTCATACTTAATCGATAAAAAGGGCATCGTCCGGCACGTGCACGCCGGGTTCAAAGCGTCCGACAAAGCCACGTTTGACAAAGAAATTAGCGCGCTGCTCGCGGAGTAGGGCGGGCTCTGAGCTTTCTTTTTGAGCGGGCGGGATACGCCTTTAGCGTCGGACAGCGCTGAGGCGCTTGGACTGCAAGAATTCGGCGAGCTGACCTGCCACATAGGCGCAGACTGCGGCATCGGCATCGCTAAAGCTGGCGCGCTTGACGCGGTTGAGCAGCTGAATGACCCCGAGCATGTTGTCTTCTTTGTGCAGGGGAAGCAGCAACATGTTGCGGGCTTCGAGTCCGATTCGCCCATCCGCAGCGGGATCGTAACGGGGTTCGGTCGTCACGTCCGCGATGATCAGGCTCTCCTTGACGCTGTGGGCCGCGGTGCCAATCAAACCTGCCGCAGCTGGGATCGCATCGGCGCGTCGCTCATCGGAGCCAGGCCCGGTCAGCGCCACAAAGCGCAGCTCGTCGGTATTGATGTCGTAAATGCAACCGGTCACGGCCTCTGACGGGACGAGCTCGCTTAGTAACTTCACCGCGAAATCCATGCCCTCCGCCGCGCTCGCGAGAAAGTAAAGGTCCTGGACTGTCTCGAATGCGACCGCGAGGCGTCGATCTTGCTCGCCCGTCGCTTCGCGGCCGCCCGGGCTGGCCGGCCACGAATCGCGGGCGCTACGCACGGGAGTCGGGGCGGGAGCGGTCGGGGCCCGCCCTACCACTACGGCTGCTGGAGGCGTGGGAGGCGTAGCTGTCGCGTCGGGCGCAAAGGACGTGCGTACCGGTTCGGCTGCCGACGTCGGAAACGGGGCCGGAGCGGACGTGTTCCAGGAGAAAACAGGCGCGCCCCGCCAGTCTTTCCACTGCAACGTCGCCACCGGGCCGCGCGCTGGCTTGCCTTCAAAATAATGGTCGAAGAGCGCCAGGCTGATGAAAACACCGCGCTGCGCTGGAGGGAGCTCCGCACGCAAGCTGGCAAGCTCTCTCAGTAGAGCCTGTTCGGCCAGCGACGAACCGAGCGCGTTGGGCGAGAAATAGCCGCGTTCACGATAGAGCAACGGTGACGACGCGCCCGGATCCTCGTCACGTTTGGACAAGGTGACCAGGGGCACGTAGCCCGGGGTAAAAGGGCTCTGCATGTAGGCCACGGTCGCGCTTTTCGCGGCGATCGCCGGGTTCGCTGTCGGCGCTGGTGCCGTTACCGCGGGCGACACGGCCAGTAGTTGCGAGCGAATTGCGGCCGATTCCTCCGGCGAGTAGGCGACGGTAGTGCTCCTCTTGGCCGGGTGCGTCATGTTGCCAAGGTGCGACCTGGGGGTCGGCGACGCGTGTTCGTTGGCCGGAACACCTGTAAGCTGGACAGCACTCAGTTGCCCAGCAGTCAGCTGGACGGCTTGCGGCGCGGCTGTAGGTGGCTGAGGCTGCGCGCTCGGGCTGGGCTGAGCGGCGATCGGCGTCCGCGCCGCTTCCTGCGCCGGCGGGGTGCGTTGAGCCGGCGGGGTCGCTGGCGAAGGAGCCTTGGCAGGCTGCGTGGTTGCTGCCACCAGCTGTGCGCGAATCGCCGCCGATTCTTGCGGCGAGTAGGCCATGGTCGTGCGTGGCTTCGCGTGTGCCGGTGCGCTGACATTGGCTTCGGGCGTCGCTGGCGCCGTGAGTGGCTGCGGTAGAGCCTGGACCTGGGGCGGGACAAACGGCTGCGGGAGAGATTGCACGGGTTCGGGTGCAACAGAGGCCGCGGGCTCCGTGCGCGACAGGGTGAACCTGCGACGGCTCACCACATCCAAAATGGTTACCTCGCCGGTCGGACCCATAACGCAGCTCGCGCCAGGCGGGACCCCACCTTCTTCGTCCAGCTGTTTACGGGCCAGTCGCAGGGCAGACAGCCAGTTCTCAGCGCTAACCACCACCTCGCAGGTTTCGCCTTGCGCCTGCAGAGGCGTGACCACGAGCTTCCAGAAGAGCGACGCCAAAAGTTTCCCGCCATGCTGTGGGTGAAGTCGCCGAGGCGGACGCCCACCAATAGGCCTCCGATCTAGACATCGCGCGCTCACCTGGTCAAGGGTATGTGCGCCCGCGGCAGAGAACTGGGTCGCGATGCATTGCGTCATCTCTGCGGCATCGCTACGCTTCCGTCGTTCCGATGCTGGGGCGAGGCCCCCCAAGAGGCGCTAGACATGTGGATTCTGGTGGTGGGGGGTGCGGCAATCCTGGAGCGGCCCGACGGCGGGATCGCGACCCTAGGTGAGCTCGGGTGCCGGGTACGCTCCGTGGACCTGTGGGATAATCTGGATTCCCACGACTTCGGTTCGGATCCGCCGAGCGTCATCTTGGTCGAAGCGATCGATCAAGTTGAAGCAGGGCGCGCTGCAGTCACGCGGCTGCGCGCTGTACCGGCCTTGGTGGAGGTGCCAGCGCTGATCGCGGTGACGGTGAACGCGACACAGCGCCTTGATCCGAATGACGGATTTGACGACTTCGTGCTCGTTCCGTACGTGCCCGTGGAGCTCTACACGCGCATTCGCCGCGCTGAGTGGAAGCGCAGCGAGTTCGCCGGCAAGGAACGCATCAAGATCGGCGGCATGTGCATCGACCTGGCTGCCCACGAGGTCACGCTCGACGGCCGGCTCATCGAGCTCACCCACCAGGAGTTCGCGCTCCTGTCGTTCCTCAGCCAGAACCGCGGCCGCGTGTTCAGTCGCGAGCAGCTGCTC
>JBBSJC010000329.1:0-9019 GCA_038257655.1 Polyangiales bacterium
ACCCGTGTCGAGGTGACGCTGTCGCAGGGGGCGCGCGTACGCGGACGCGTTGTCGACCGGGACAAGGGCAGTCCGATCGCGGAGGCGCAAATCGCCCTCGAAGGACGCGACGGCTCGGAGGGTTCGAGCGCGACGCCGATGTTCCCCCGGGCGCGTACCGATGTGTCGGGTTTCTTCACACTCGAGGGCGTCCCCGCTGGAGAACGGACGCTGTTCGTCGCCGCGGCGGAGCACCACGCGCGCATCATCAGCGGAGTGTCCGTACCCCAGCGCGGGGAACTCGCACTCGAACCTATCCAACTGAGTGCGACCGCTGCCGATGAGCCCCCCAAGGTCGAGCTTGCCGGACTGGGCGCGGTGCTGCGTGCCGATGGCGAAGGTTTACGCATCGAAGCGGTAGTCGCCGAAGGAGGCGCTGCCGGAGCGGGACTGGCACCGGGCGACCTCATCCTGGCAATCAATGGCCAGCCCGTGATCGCGCTCGGATTTGAGGGCGCGATCGCTAAGATTCGCGGTCCAGTGGATAGTGCGGTCGTGTTGCGTGTGCGCAGAGCAGATGCAGCAGTGGACACCCAGGTCGTCGCATACCGAAGATTGGTGCGCGCTTAGCAGGCAAGCGCGGCTCAAACCATAGCGTTTGCAGAGTCGGGATTGACTGCCCGGAACCGTGCACTCCGTCGCATCGGTACTAGCCTAGATCCTATGACGACATCTCTCGTAATAGGCGCCAATCGTGGCATCGGCCTTGCGCTCACCAAGGCCCTCGCGGCGCGCGGCGACGAAGTCATCGCCACCTGCCGTACACCCAGTCCCGAGCTGCAGGCGCTCGGCGTGCGCGTGCAGTCCGGCATCGATCTGACGGAGGATAGGTCGGCGGTCGCGCTCGCACAGAGTCTGGGCTCAACCAAGCTCGATACGGTGATCCTCAACGCCGGCATCCTCGAGCGCACGCCGCTTGCGCCCCTCGACGTGGCTGCAGTGCAACGGCAACTGGAGGTGAACGCGGTCGGACCGTTGCGCATGGCGGCCGCGCTCCGCTCCCATTTTGCAAACCCGAGCAAGCTCGCGCTGATCACCAGTCGCATGGGATCGATCGCCGACAACACCTCGGGTGGATCTTATGGTTACCGTATGAGTAAGGCCGCACTCAATGCCGCCGGGCGCTCACTTGCGCATGATCTGAAGGGCCAAGGCGTGGCCGTTGCGCTTTTGCATCCGGGCTACGTGCGCACCGAGATGACCGGCGGTGGCGGCACTGTAGGGCCCGACGAAGCAGCCAGCATGTTGATCGCGCGCATCGACGCGCTTTCCCAAGCGACTAGCGGTACCTTTTGGCACGCCAACGGCGAAGTGCTGCCCTGGTAGAAGCCCAGGCCCCAACGCTCAGCTCGTACGACTCAGCCATCAAACGAGCTCCCTTAGGTCGACCCGCCGACGCCGGCTGCGCGCAAGGGACGGTAATGCCAGGAGCGCCTCCATGCTCAGTCCCCTTGAAACAGCGCTGATTGCGCTCTTGCTCGTGGTGCTCATGTTCGGCATGGGCGCCACCTTGACCGTGGAGCGTTTTCGCCAGGTGCTCGCGCACCCGAAAGCCGTACTGATTGGACTCGGTTCCGCGTTTGGTTGGATGCCGCTCGCAGCCTATCTGCTCGCGGTCGGGCTCGAGTTGCCCAATGAGGCAGCGCTGGGCCTTGTGATCATGGGTACCTGTCCAGGGGGTACCACCAGCAACATGTTTACCTACTTTGCACGCGCGGATGTGGCGCTCAGCATGTCGATGACTGCGGCGTCTAAGCTAGTCGGTGTGTTCATGATGCCGCTCTGCCTCTTCCTGTACGCGCGCAGGTTCACCGACGCGCGGGTCGTCTTGCCATACCTTGACGTCGTCAAGACCCTGGTGGTGCTGCTCGTGCCAGTGATGCTCGGCATGTGGTTACGCCAGAAGAAGGGTTTGCGTTTTGCGGTTACCGCCGAAAAGATCGGGAGCGCCGCGGGTGTGCTGGTGTTGCTGTTGCTCGTGACGATCAGTGTCTTTCGTAATGCCGATCTCTTCCGGACCATTACCCCTGCCATGTATGCCGCGAGCATGCTGCTCGGTGTGCTGGGAATGTTGTTGGGTGATCTCGTCTCGCGCTTGTTTCGCTTGCCGCTGGCGCAAAGGCGCGCGGTATCCCTCGAGACCGGCATCCAGAATAGCCCCTTGGCCTTCGCGATCATTGCCACCAGCTTCAGCGGCGCCCTACAGTCTGAAATGCTCAAGCTGCCCCTCTTGTACGCTTTGTTCGTATTGCTCGAGGCATCATTGGTGACCGCTTACTATCGCACGCGAGGTGCTGCCGCCTCTGAGCCGGCGGTCAGCTGCGCGGCGCAGCCGTGAACACCCAGCGACTCCGCTGGCAGCCTCGACTCAGCGCGAGGTAGCAGACGCAGTAAGCTCGGGAGTTGCAGAAATGCCTGCGCGCGCCAATGCCACGGCAGGACTAGCGGTAATCTCGACGGTGCGCCCGACCGTGAGCGACGCGATGGCGCTCGCCGTGTGGACCGCATATCGAACCAGTGTGTTGTGCGTGGGCAGCACCATGCAGGAAAGCTTGAGATAGCCCTTGGGACGACGGCGCATGCGGGCCACGAAGTCCGCGGCCGCGGCTTGGTCGTAGCTGCGCACAGAGCGCCAATCGTGCACCAATGTCAGGCCGCCACGCGCCTGTAAGTATCCCCAGTGACGGGCCAGGATGTTGTCATCCAGATAGTCGGATATCGCCGTCGTGAAAATCGCGTCTGCGTGCTCCACCGTAGTTTGCGTGACGAGAGCGCCATGACCCTTGAGCCACCACACAAAGCCGTATCCCTCGAGATGGTGCGCCTGCGACCAGCCGAGGAACGGTTCGCTCGGAGTGGGCGACGCGAGCGCAGCGACTGCCATCTTTGGAGTGTCAACGGGCACGGCGTGTGGGTGCAAGTATGAATGACACGCTTGTACCGTTGGTCACAATATTTGCAGGAACGTCGCTGAACAGTAAGGCGCCCTCGAACGCGATAGCGAACGGACCCTGGGCGTGCGTGTGCGCGTTCAGAATGGTTGGGTGGTTTGCGATATCGCTGCGATCGAAAGGTAAGGTCAGCGACAGCCACGTCGGCGCGGTGCCAAATCAAAGCTTCTCGTATTGAAAATGATAATGACTTGCATTTTCATTAATGCCACCTAGGATGCCTGCACGATTGCGTTTCAAGCGGTCCTCAAGGAGTGGTTAGCTATGATTACATTCGGACTTCGCGCTTTCGGGGCCGCGTGCGCGCTCGGGGCGTTTGCAATCAGCGCGACCACCGCCTGTGGCTCAGCGGGAGACGATCCCGGTTCCACGACCGGTCGGGAGCCGATATTCAGCGCTGGGAGCGAGCTCTACTCGCTCGGTTCCGTGGTCATGACTCCCGACGGACGCACCACATACATTCAGGTCCTGACCTCCCTCGACGTGGAAAAGGTCGACAACCGGAAGGCGATCGAGGTGCCTGGCAACGGCGTGCATCTGGCGGGCTTCGGACACGTGTTCGTGGGGCTCGCCGAAGAGCCGGTCATCGTGCGCTACAAGCCGGACGGTGACGGGCGACTGCGCGAAACCGGACGTCTGAGCTTTGGCGCCCACGGACTCTCGAAGGTGCCCTTCGGCAGCTTACTGGTGAGCGAGAGCAAAGCTTACTCCGTGTCCGAAGAGACGCATCGCGCGCTGATCTGGAATCCCTCTACGCTCGAGATCGAAGGCGAGATCAATCTTGAGCGTTTCAAGCGCGAGCAGGAAGACACCGAGTTCTGGACCGTGTCCCACCACGAAGACCGTCTCTACATCCCCGTGCGTCACGCCAACTGGGATGAGGGTCAGATCCGCAAGCGTGTCGCGCTGGTCATCGTCGATATGAAAACAGACAAAATCGTCGGCGTCGCAGAAGACGACCGCTGCGCAAGTGGTGGGCGCCCCGTCTTCACCGAGAACGGCGACGCCTATGTCATGGGCGATGGTCGGAACTGGTCCGCTCAGCTGTTCGCGCGCCTGCAAAGCGTAGAGCCCCCCAAATCCTGCTTTCTTCGCATCCGAGCGGGCAAGGTCGTATTCGATCCCGACTTCTACGTGGAGGTTCCAAGCGTCACAAATGGGTATGACGTCGCCACGGAGCTCGAGCCAGGCGGTCAGGGGAAGGGTCTGGCATTCGCCAAGATCTTCGATCCCAGCAAGCTTCCAGATGGGGTGGAGATTCAGGAAGACTTCGCGTTCTGGTTTCAGCCAGCCTACCGCTATTACCGCTTCGAACTCGGTGACGAGATCCGCGCCAAGCCAGTGCGGGGCTTACCGTGGTCCTCGCTCGCATGGGAAGGCCGCGTGCTCGACGACAAGCTGTACGTCGGCGAGGACGATGGCAGTGGACAGAGCGACGTGTACGAAGTCGACGCAGCGACCAACCGCGCGACGCGGCTCTTCCAAATGGAAGGCAACATGTATGGGCTGCATCGAATTCGCTGAGGCGTGACAGGGCTAATGTTTAGGTACTGGCAGTTGAGCTTATATACCGAGGTTGAGCTGTGTACCGTGGGAGAGGAACGATGGACATGTCCAGAACGGATGACCTAAGGCGAGCCCAGGCCGAATGGCTGGCGCTCGATGCGATGCTCGCTGTATGCGCCCGAGACCTCGAGAACTGCACGATCACGGCCCACGCCGTCATGCACGACCCGGAGCTGCTAGAGCTGTGGTCTGAGTGTCGTGCAACGCACATGGCGCTCGCTGCGCGCCCTACTCGAGGCACGCGGACATCGACCCGAAGACTACGTGTTCTTGCCAGTGAATGAGTGGCAGTGGCATGCGCGCCTGCAAACGTTGTTCGCTGGCGAGCTCGCAACCGGGCGGCTCGTCCCACTGCGGCTGTCGACCGACCCTTACTTTGCTCAGCAGTCCATTCGCACCTTCGTCAACGCCGAGCGGACTGATCGTTGCTGTGTAAAGACCACACTATCGGTGCTCAACACGGGCCAATACCGCGGTCTCAATCCAGACAAGCTGGCGCTGGCACCGAAGATGACCGGCTGGATGCGCGACCGCTTGGGCTCCGATCCGTTGCTGCGCGAGCTTGGATTCGGCATGTTGGGAGAGGTTGCCACCGTCTCGTATCGTCACCCGTCGTTCGATCAGAATGCAGAGGGGCCCTACCAGTACCGGGAAATGTTGGGCGCCTTATGGCGCGAGCATCCCCTCGGGCAGCTACGCGATGGAGAGCGCCTGATGACGATGGCTGCGCTCTTGTACGTGGACGATAGCGGAGCGCCACTCGTGGGGGCACTGGCCTATCGGGCGGGCGTTACCCTCGACGCTTGGATCAAAGCCTATCTGTACGCCTACCTTACTCCGCTGCTGCACTGCTTTTTCAAACACGAAACGTACTTCGTCGCGCATAGCGAGAACACGATGCTCGTGCTGTCAGACAACATGCCGAAGCGGATCGTGCTCAAGGACTTCGTCGAAGAAGTACAAGTCTCCCAGACCGTACGCCGCGAGCTCACATCGGAGTTCCGCGCGGTGCTCGGCGACTTCGAGGAGGAACTGATTCCGCTGTTCGTGCTCACGGACGTGTTCGACGGCTTCTTCCGCTACTTAGCAGACCTGCTCGTTACCCATGCTGCGTGGCCGGAGGAGCGGTTTTGGCAGCTCGTTGCGAGCGTCGTTCGAGACTACCAGTCTCGCTTTCCTGAGCTGCTAGCGCAATACCGTCGCTTTGACCTGTTTTGCGCTGAGTTTCCTCGCTTCTGCCTGAACAAGTATCGCCTTGTTTACCATGGCTACGCGGACGCCAATGCAAGCTCGTGGGAATCAAACCTGCGCTTCTCAGGCACGCTGCCAAATCCGATCGCCCCCTTTGCAGGTTGAGTCTTTTGATGTCTTTGCCAAAGCATGGGTGGTGGTGAGCAGTAGGATAGCTTCCCGCACGTGCGGTGACGTTCCAGTCGATGGCGCGCACGTCGTCGCCTGGCGCGTACTCGCGCACCTCGTCAAAGTCCATTCCGCGCCCGCGGAAGACCGAGCGATAGCCGCCAGATAATTGCTCCGCGACCACCTTACGCGTCCGTAGCTCGAGCTGCCGCGCCTTTTCGAATACAGCGGATAAGGGAACGTTAGGTTCCATGGGAATCCTCCAATACTTGGCCTGTGTGAGCTGCGTGAGCTGCGTAAACGTGCGTCAGCTAACTAAGGGATCGCGATCTGATCGAGGATCGTTGCGATCACTTGCTCGGTGCCGATGCGCTGCGCGTCCGCTTCGTAGGTGACGGCGATGCGATGGCGAAACACACTGGGCGCCAGTGACTTGACATCCTGGGGCGTCACATAAGCACGACCTTCCAAGTACGCACGGGCCTTGGAAGCAATCGCCAGTGCGATCGTGGCGCGAGGCGAAGCGCCGTAACGAATCAGGTGCGACAGCTTCATTCCGTGACGTTCAGGATGACGACTGGCATCGACCAACGTGAGGATGTAGCGCTTGATTCGATCGTCGAGATAGATCTGGTCGACCGCTGCGCGCGAGGCCTCAATCTCGTTCAACCCGACCACCGGGCGCACTTCGAGCTTGGGTGCCGTGTGGGCCATCGTCTCGAGGATGCGCGCTTCCTCAGCAAGCGTTGGATAGTCGACCACGAGCTTGAGCATGAATCTGTCGAGCTGAGCCTCCGGCAAGGGGTAGGTTCCCTCGTGCTCGACCGGATTCTGCGTAGCCATCACCAGAAACGGCTCAGGCAACCGATGGCTGCGATCCCCGAGCGTTACCTGATGCTCCTGCATCGCTTCGAGCAGCGCGCTTTGCACCTTGGCTGGTGCGCGGTTGATCTCGTCCGCCAGCACGAAGTTAGCGAACACCGGACCGTGTTTGGTCTCGAACGTACCCTCGCGCGGGTTGTAGATAAGCGTTCCGACGACGTCGGCGGGTAACATGTCGGGGGTGAACTGGATGCGTCCAAACTGCGCATCGACCGCTTGGGCGAGCGTCTTGATTGCGAGCGTCTTGGCCAGACCCGGCACACCTTCCAGCAGTACGTGACCATTGCTGAGCAGCGCCACGAGCAAGCCATCCACGAGCTCGGTCTGTCCGACCAATACACGTGCGATCTCTTGCCTCAAGTTATTGACCCAGGGTCCAGTGCGCTGAAACTCCTGTTCGGTGGCCATCGGTTGCGATGCGTGGGTACGCGCGTTGACCGTGGTGGTCGCGCTGGAAGTCGTTTGCATGTCATGGCTCCTTTGGCCTGCGAGGGACATGCTTGAATCTGGATCGCCTACCCTGCTGTTCCCTTGCTTGAACATTACAAGCGTGTAATGCCACTCGCACCTCACGCGCTTCGACAGAACGGTAAGGTTTGAGTTTGCTTGCGCGCTAGCCCAAGGGTAAGGGCAGCAGCGAGCCCGGCTGGGCCGCCTGCCGATAACAGCGCGGGCGCGGTCCGTGCCGCGAGCAAGGTAAACGTCGTCAACACGGCAATGACACGCCCGTATTGTCGTGGCGCCACACATGACCGTTTCGTGACTAGACCGTGCCCCCGCACATGCGCCACACCATACGGTGCACGGCGTCATAAGACTTTCTGTGGGGACGACGTTGACAGTGAATACTGTCAACGTTATGACTCACTGGCCGCCTCTCCAGCACGGCGCCTCAAGGAGTCGATACTCATGGAAACCCTGCGGGCAGCAACCTGTTCCCATAAAATCGAACACACAGCCGCGCCGGCGGCGCAGACTCCGTCTGCTTTCGAGTCAGACGCGCTCAGGATCGAGTCCTTTGGGCATGCCCTTGACGACCTTCGCAAAGAAATTGAAGCCGACCTTGGCCCACGCGATGCGGCTCACATCAAGCGCATTGGCGCCATTTCCACGACAATGGAAGTCGTCGGCCGCGGCCTCATCCACTTTAGCTTCGAGCCCGTCGGCTTTGGGCTCGGTGTAGGCGCCCTGTGGGCGCATAAGTCGCTCGAGCTGATGGAGATAGGGCACATGGCGTTGCACGGCGCCTACGACCGTCTAGACGCTGGTCAGCGCTATGAGTCCAAGGGGTTCCACTGGAAGGCCCCGATTGACGAGACCTCCTGGCACACTGGCCACAACGTACGCCACCATCAGTACACGAACATCGAGGGGCGCGATCCCGACATCAACTTCGGGGTCCTGCGACTCAGCGCGCGTGTGCCTTACCTGCCTGCGCATGCGCTGCAGCCCGTGAGCAATCTGCTTTCCTGGCTCGCCTTCACGAGCGCTATCAACTTGCACGTCACAGGGATGATCGACGCGTACATCAATAAGGGCGAGCCCGAAATGTTACGTGATCGAAGCGCTGAAAGCGTGGCCACCGCGCGTCGCGCATTCTTCTCAAAAATGACGCGTTACTACGGAAAAGAGTACGTGTTCTACCCGTTGCTTGCCGGTCCCTTCTTTTGGAAGACCCTACTTGGCAACGTACTCTCGGACGTGGGGCGCGATGTCTACTCGGCCGCGACCATTTACTGCGGCCACGTGGGCGCAAGCGATTACCCGCGCGGCACGCACGCAAGAGGACGTGCACGCTGGTATGTTATGCAGGCCGAAGGTGCCCGCGACATAGACGTTCCGCTGACCGTCTCGATCTTATGCGGGGCGCTCGACCGACAAATCGAGCATCACTTATTTCCGCGTCTGCCCCCCAACCGCTTGCGCGAAATAGCACCACGCGTGCGAGCGGTGTGCGAGGCACACGGCGTGCGTTATCGATCAGACACCTGGCCGCGCACACTCGTGGACGTTTGGCGAAGGCTGCGGACCATGTCATCGAAGCACGCAGCGCCCGAGCCCGAGACAAGCGAAGTACTTGCCTAAGTACAGGTCCCCAGAAGTAGGTGATCACTAGGGCTGCCAGGACGTTTTCTCCACGTGGGCGTGAGCGTTGTCCTGGTCGTGAGCCTTGACGGCGACGGCGACGGCGACGGGAGCAACTTCGGTCGGCCCTGGCCGAT
>JBBSJC010000330.1:0-8976 GCA_038257655.1 Polyangiales bacterium
CTTCGCCTCGAACTGAACGGCCTGGCCCTCTTCGAGGGTCTTGAAGCCGTCTCCGACGATTTGCTGGTAGTGCACAAAAATATCGGGTCCTCCGGTCTCAGGCCGAATGAAACCGAATCCCTTTGCATCGTTGAACCACTTGACTGTTCCGACTGCCATACGTCCGTCACTCCGCTAGCGGCTTTACGCCGGTTGGCTGGTTCCCCCCAAGACAGGCTTCCCTTCGATCCCCCGAAGCCGAACACGACATATCCGGAGATGCGGCGTGTGCAGTTGAAGCTTTGTCCACGGGCTTGCCTACCTTCCCAGTCTGCGCAGACATGTCAAGATATTTCCCACCTCGAAACGCACCATATGGGCTATTCGCGCGTCTAGGAGGCGCAATAGATGCCCATCCAGTCGCAGACACGTACTTGTTTCACCCCTATGTGGGGCATTTGACCCACGGCTGACACATTGCGCGGTAGGGTTCCTCCATGCCGTTGTTACACCACACTGTCCTCACCGCTGCGGGCCTCCCGGATGGACCGGCTGGCGGCCGAACCATCCTGGTACTCCACGGCATCTTGGGCAGTGGCAACAACCTGCGCGGGGTAGCCCAGGCACTGCTCGCCGAGGACCCGAGCGCCCAATGCGTGCTCGTCGACTTGCGCATGCACGGCCGCTCCCAGGGCTGTTCTCCCCCGCATACGATCGAGGCCTGCGCCGGTGATCTGCAAGCACTGGCCCGCTCGCTCTCGCGCCCACCGACGGAGATCATCGGCCACAGCTTTGGAGGTAAGGTCGCCCTCGCCTACGCGCGAGAGCAGTCAGAGCTACAGCGCATCGCGCTACTCGACTCGAATCCATTTCCGCGGGCTGACCGCAACGGCTCCGAGCAGACGATGGCGGTGATCGAGATGCTCGAGCGCTTACCTGCGTTCTTTGAGACGCGCGCCGCCTTCGTGGAGCACGTGCATCGCCAGGGCTTCCCGCGCGCTATCGCAGACTGGCTCGCGATGAATCTCGATCGCACCGACGCGGGCTTCCGCTTTCGTCTGGATCTGAACGCGGTTCGCGCCTTGATCGACGACTATCTCGCGCAGGATCTCTGGCCGGTGCTGGAGACGACCAGCGCGCGAGTGGACCTAGTGATAGGCGGCCGTTCCGAGGTCTTCCGCGAAGCAGACCTCGCACGAGCACGTGCGCTGTCGGCCCAAGCACCCGCGCGCGTGCGACTGCACATCTTGCCGGAGGCAGGCCATTGGGTGCACGTCGATGATCCTGAGGGTCTGATGCGAGCGCTCACGAGCCCATAACGTGCATCCCTTCCCCACGCCGTCCCGATCGTAGAACAGCTAGCCCTCCGGGGGAGCCGTATTGAGCGGGTGCGGTTCCGCCACCAGCGTCGGAAGCGCCGCGTAATCGAGCAGCGCAGGTCTGCCGGCCGTCACCACGAGATGGGACAGAGAACCCGGCGCGGGCATGCGCAACGTGCCCTGCTGCGTGCCATCAAACCAGAGCGCATTTTCGACGAAGCTGCGTATCAACTCGCTTTGCAATGCGACCGCGACGCGCTGTCCCGCATGCTCCGCGTGAAGCTCCGCTAGCGCGGTCGACATCAGCTCCGCCAACTTCGCGGCATCAGTCGTGGTCCTGCTCGCCTCGGCCAAGCGAAGCAGCGCGGGATGCCCGGTGCTGGGCGGGCTGCGGCCATCATAGCGGGCGGCAAACTCTCCCTGTACTGCGGCCGGGTCCTCATCCGCTACGAGCGCTACGCAGGCCGCGTCTTCTTCGCGATGGGGCCACGGCATGGCCGGCCACAGATGCGATGCGTCGTTGTACACGCACAGCTCGCTGTGATCGCCATCGAGCCGAAGCTCGCTCACAGAGGTGTTCGATGCCCGCCCGAGCGGCCACCGGCTCTTGCCGCGCAGCCCCAACAAGCCGGCGATAAGCGTACCTATCACCCCGCCGTGACACACGACCAGAGCGTGATCTCCCGGACGCATTTCAGAGCGCAGCTTGAGCAGCGCGCGGTCGATGCGCGCCGAAAAGCGACTGTACGATTCACCGCCACCCATCGGGATGTCTTCGCCTGCTTTCAAGCGCTCCATCTCATCCGGGTAGCGTTCGTTGACTTCCTCGCGCGTCAGCCCTTCCCAAGCGCCGACGTCGAACTCTCGCCACTCGCTATCGGTTTCAAACACATGCCCACTCGCTTGCGCGGTATCGCGCGCGCGCAGCAAATCCGAGGAGATTACACGATCAAAACGGGTGCGGCTCAGCCTGTGTCCGGCATACCGTGCCTGCTCGCGACCGAGGTCCGAAAGCGGCGAGTCGCCCTGCCCTTGCCAGCGTTGCACGCGATTGGCGACCGATTCGCCATGACGAACGAGTGTGATGCGAATAGCCTGTTCCTTCACGTCTTCCCTTGCATGAACGCTTGCATGCAAGCGCCGCATATCGGTGGATTCTAGCGCGTTCTCTGCGCGGGCGGGCGCAGAGCCACCTCGATTCGTGCTATCGCTCGCTCGTGGAGGGGTCCGCAGATAAGGTGGCGGGTTTTGCGTTGGGCGCACTACTCGATGGCGACCGCGATGCCGCAGGCGTCACGGGCCAAGTCGCGGACGCCTTCCACGCCGAAGTTAGATCTCGCCTAACTGATGTGAGTCGTGCGGAGGACAAGCGCGAAGCTGTGGCCGCACTGATCGGTAAGCTTCGCCCGCAGCCACGTACGCTCGATGGGCTGCCGCACAGCGTGCGCACGCTGCTGGAACCGGCTCGTCTCAAGCGCAGCGCAAGCAAGCGAGAACAAACGCCCGGGGTCGATCCGGATCTGCTCGCCATGCTCAAGCGACTCGCAGCGCGTCTTGCCGAGGCACGACCTGGATGATGCGCCGCATCCCGCGCAGTGAGCTCACCGCCGAGCCCGTACCTCTTGCGCAGGGCCGAGAGCTTACGGCAGTCACGCAAAAGCTCGCGTTGCACGCAGCGCATGCGCACGCGCTGACGCAGGCAGAGCGTGACATCGTCGACATCACCCAACGGGCGGTCGGCGCCCTGCTACAGGCCGAGCTTACGCTCTCCCCTGAGCACATTCGGTCGGTGGTGCATCAGCTGGTGCAAGAGGTGCGAGCGGCACGCCAGATCACCGTGCAAGTCCATCCCAGCGATCGCGCCCTGCTACCGAGCGCGCACGAGCTTGCAACGCATGCAGAAGCACAAGGCGCGATCGAAATTGTGGACAACCCTTCGCTCGCGCCCGGCGACTGCGTGATCACGAGCGAGCTAGGCGACATCGACGCCCGCCTCAGCACGAAGCTCGAGCAGCTGCAGCAGCTCCTAACGCAGCAGATGTCCCGATGAACGAACGCCAAGATGTCGCTGAGCAAGCTAGCGCTGAGCGCGAAGACAGCGGCATGCTCACCGCGGTTGGTTTGTTCGCCCTTACCTTTGCGTCGATGCTGTACGTGGGCTGCATCTGGGCAAACGTGGATCCTCTCGCAGATGGTCTGCTCTCTATCTGGCGCGGCTGGCCATTCGCTGTACCGCTGATGGCGATCCTCTTGTCGCACGAGCTCGGCCATTACTTCGCAGCACGCAGGCATCACGTCGATGTATCGCCTCCCTACTTCATCCCGATGCCTTTCACCCTGATCGGAACGTTCGGCGCCGTCATTCGCATGCGCAGCCCAATAGAGAGCCGGGACGCACTGCTCGACATTGGTGCGGCGGGTCCCCTCGCTGGTTTCGTCGTGACCCTGCCTGTGCTGATCTACGGTCTGGCGATCTCACCCGTGGAGCGCCTCGATCCGAACGTGCACTACTTGGTCGAGGGCCGCTCGTTGCTGTATTCAGGGTTGATCTATGCGCTCAAGGGACCGATAGCAGATGGATTCGATATCTTACTCTCTCCGACTGCACTAGCCGGTTGGGCAGGTCTACTAGTCACGATGATAAATCTTGTACCTGTCGGGCAGCTCGATGGAGGTCACGTCGCTTACGCCCTGTTTGGTCCGCGCCAGGATCAATACAGTCGGCGGGTGTTGCACGGCTTACTCGTTCTCGCGCTGCTGATCAGCGGTGGAGCGATGCTAAGCGCATGGCACCACAGCCAGTCGATAAGCTCAGCGGCATTCGCGGGCCTGAACTGGGGCATTTGGTGGCTAATTTTGAGCTTGATGATGCGTGCTAACGCCGGTCATCCGCCGACCGCGCCGAGCGAGCTGACTTCCATTCGGCGCATTGTCGCCTGGGGCACGCTTGCACTCTTCGTGCTGCTGTTCATGCCCACTTGGATACGCGAGACCTGATTACGCCGCGCGTTGCGTATCGGACAGCTCCACCGTGCGCTGTCCGTAGGCTGCCAACGTCGACAGCAGGTGCTCGAGGGCAGCACCGAGCTCGTCAACGGGCTGCACGTAAGCGGCACGATGGCCGCGTGGACTAAGCTCGCGGCCTGTCGCGCCGAACGCAGCCACGAGTGCACGGTCCGCGACTGAATCCGTCTGCGTGACCGCGATCAACACGAGCGCAGGCACATGCCGACGGGTGTCGACTGCCGCGTCGATGCGCAAGAGGCCGCTAAAACGCGTGCTGGGCACGATGCGTATGCGCGGTGCTTCGATCTGCTCGTCGCCGACCGCGAACGCAACAAGCCGCATGCCACACGACAAGGCCAGCGCGTGCTCGGCCGCGTTCACGAGCGCGGACACTTGCTCCGCAGTCGAACGTGGCAAACGTAAACGCGAGCTCGCGGCCCACAAGGGTAATGCGCACATCAGCCCGAGCGAAAGCGGCAGGTCCTGCTGCGCGCGGTAGGTTGCAAAGGTCAACAGCGCGACCGCCGATGTAAAGCCCGTCAACGTAGCCAGATCTGACACGGGCATCAGACCGATTCGTTCACGCAGCAGTTGCCTGCGTGCATGTCGACGTTGCGCTTTGCCGAGCGGCGCAAACCGCCCAAACGGCCAACTCCGGGACGCAAGCTGCACCTGGTCGAAGAAACACGCCGCGAGCGCGAGCAGGGCCAGCAACATCATGGGCAACGAGCGAGACGCCCCCCAAACCGCGCACAGCGTCGCCACGACACTCAGACTGCGGCGCGCAAGATCAGACTCGATAAGGGGCCGGGTGCTCGCGTTGCGAGGGCTCGCTTGGCGGCGAAACGCAGCGCGCGACAGCAAGCCCACAAACCAGACAAAGGCCGCTAGACCCGCGCCCTCGCTCGGCAACAGCAGCGGCCCTGAGGTTCGCGGCAACTCCGAATCTGAAACGCCGCTTTCGATCGCAAACGCGCTGCTAGGCGCCTCGGCTGTCACCGACCAGGCCGTGCTGCGGGGCACGAGCACGCGGACGAAGGTGATCACGCTCTCGCCGTTGGTATGGCTGTGGGTGAGCTCCACTGCTTGTTGCGGATCGCGCACCGCGACCAGGCCCTTGGGGCCGCGCAGCACGATTTCTGCGCGCGACAGACCGTGCTCCCAACCCGGCAGCGCCCAGCTCAGCTGCAGCGCAGAGGAGTCAGTAGTTTTCGCACGCAGGGCAACGGGAGCAGCATAACGCACGCCGATATGGTGCAGACCGCGTCGGGCCGCCTGCTGCTTGTCAAAACGCAGCGTAATCGCGCCGCCGTCCGATTCAGCGACGGCCGGAACGACCACGCCTTCGTCCGTAGTAAGCCACGCGGCCTGCGCCTCGGGCAGCGCCAGCTCCTCATCGAGACCGTCGAGGTCGAAGCGCTCAAGCCAACCGCCCAACACTTCGACGCCGATATCGAGCGTGACCTGCGCTGCGCCGTCCCGGTCGATCACGACTTCGGCGCGCACGTCGCGCACCTTGGCGCTCGTCCAGGCCAGGGCCGTCCCAGGCAGACTAAACGCGATTACGAACGCAGCAGCGAGACACGGGCGAAGCATCGGGCTTTTGACCGTATCAGCCACCTCGCACAGGGCCTAAAAATCGGCCCCGTTCCCGCTGAGCTGCGTCAGACCCGCCTCACTTTGGGATCAGCGACTGACCCGCCGGGCACGCGACGTCGACACCGGTTGGGCCTTCTTCGGTCTCGATGATCTTGAACTCAACGCGTCGATTCTTCTCCCAAGCCGACGCCGTGTGCGCATCCTCGATTGGACAGCGCTCGCCGTAACCACCGCTGCGCATGCGCCTGCGATCGACGCCGCGTTGCACGATAGCTTCGAGCACGGCCGCTGCACGATCGCGCGTCAGTCGCAGGTTGTAATCGTCGTTCCCGCGTTCATCGGCGTGACCTTGGATCTCGATTTTCGTGATTTGCGGGTTACCGATCAACGTCGCAGCGACCGCGTCGATGATTGGATAGCTGCGCTGCTGGATTTCAGCGCTGTCGGTCTCGAAGTAGATCTTCTCGAGGATCACGATCTGATTCTCTTCGATGATCACCGAGCCGCGATCCGGGCAGCCGTCCTTGTCCTCAAAGCCGTTGTAGGTCTCGGGCTTGTTCGGGCACGAATCGTCCACGTCTAGGATGCGATCCTGATCGTTGTCTAGATCCGGGCAGCCGTCCTTGTCCTTGAAGCCGTCCTTGTCCTCGGCATCGTTCGGGCACAAGTCATCCACGTCGAGGATGCCGTCCTTGTCGGTGTCAGGATCGGGGCAGCCGTCGTCATCCTGGAAGCCCTCGATGTCTTCCGGATCGTCAGGGCACTGGTCCACGCTGTCGAGGATGCCATCGCCATCGCGATCGCCGTCGTCGCCCTCAGGGCAGCCGTCCTCGTCCGCATCGCCATCGTGATCCTCAGGCACGAGCGGACATTCGTCGTCGACGTCGAGGATTCCGTCGCGATCATTGTCGGGATCGGGGCAGCCGTCGGCATCCGAGAAATCGTCGAAGTCTTCCGGCTCATCCGGACAGGAATCGACGTCATCCTTGTAGCCATCACCGTCGCGGTCGCCGATCGAGGGCTCGAAGATGAAGCCCAAAATCCCGCGATAATCCGGCTGCGAGAAGCCGTCGAGCGGCATGCAAATGTTGCCGCAGGTGCCCGCGATCAAGAGATAGCTGTTGGCGTCGACGAAAATTTTGAGGCCGCCGAGCACCTCAGTGGCAAGCGAGCCCCCGCTGCCGAGGATATTGTTGCCGTACCCCTCAGCGATCACGTCCACGGACGGCGCAACGCGCAACGCGACACCTGCGCCGAACGTGGCGTGACTGCCGTAGGTGACGGGATCGCCAGGGCGCGTGCCGGGTCCGGTGCGAATCGCGCTAAGCGCCGCGTTCGGATTGCTCGGTGTCGTGCGTCCCGCGTAGTTGAGCGTCGCGCCTTCGCCCGTCACGATGCGATAGCCGGCCTCCGCATTGAAGCGGACCACCCGGTGCGGCTGATAGCCGGCCACGAGCAAGGGCCAAATCATGGCACCCGGCTCGCCCGCAAACTGCTCTGGCGTGCCCGTGGGTAAACCGACTTGCAACACTGCCGCAAGACCTATCGGCTTCTGCTCCATACGCAAAATTCGATATTTCGCGTGAAAAGCGAGATTGCCGATGCCCTGGTAGTCGAGCCCGCCCTCACCGGCGGTACCCACGTCGTTCCACTGGCCCGGAACGCTTACGTTCTGCCCGCGGATCACGATGATCGGTAGCTGCACACCGATCACGAGCTTGTTGAACAAGCCGAGATTGAAGTTCAGCACACCCGAGAAGTACTGATTGACGAGGAAGTCCGTGCGCTCTGCCTTGTCGGGCCGGTCGCGCGAGTCGTTGATGAAGCCGCTGTAGGGCGCGAGATTGAAGGCGCCATCGAGGACCAACCCGAAGCTGTAGTCCAGGTGCCCGACGATGTCGGTGCCGTTGACCGACGCGATGCCTTTTGAATCGACCGCGTGCCGGAACAGCCGCAGGTCAAAGCCCCCGCTTTCCAACTTTTGGGCCGCTGCGCGACTAGGCGCCAGAAAAAGGCCGACGCCCGCCAGCAAGAATGGACCAGCGCACAAAACGACCAAACAAACAAACCGGCTCAGTCGACGCAGCATGTCGCGCATCGGTCACTCCCTGACCCAAAGGCCCACGGATTGTAGGGTTGAGTACCAACCTTACTGTTCCGCTGTCAACGAATTACTAACAAGCTCACTGATCGCGGCTCACTGCTCGTGCTTGGCCACAAACTGACGGTACTGCGGTGCTTGTCGGGCAGTGGGGTAGCGTGTGACGAAGGATTCCATGTGTTTCACGGCCTTCTTCGTTTCTCCAAGCGCCCGATACGTCTCGATGAGTAGCGCAAGCTCCTGCGCAGACTCTGCATGCCCCTCCAGCGCCCGCACAGCGCAGCGCTGGTCCCCACGGGCCAAACAACCGCGCGCCACCCGGGCGGGGCTGTTGTCTTCATCTCTGGCGCCGGCAGCCGCGCTCTCTCGCGGGGCGCGCGTACGCGAAGCCTCTCGCGGTGCACCGCCCGAGGCTTCAGTCGCCTGCTTGGGTGCGGGTGCCGGCTCGGGTGTCTTGGCCACGGCACGGGCCGCGCTTGCCTCGAGGCGCTGCGCGTCCTGCACCATGGTCGCGGTAAGTCCTGGCATCTCGAGCACCAGCCCGGCCAGCCTGCGCGCTTCGCGGGGATTTGAGCGCAGCTGCGTCCGCGCATCACTCAAGCGCGCAATCGCGACCCGCAACGTCGCCTGTTTGGTCTCCGGACGCTCGCGGTAGTTCTCCGGCAAACCGGCAAACAAAGCGTAAGACTCCTCGAGCTTCCCCTGCGCAAAGGCTTGCTTCGCTCCTTCGAAGGTGCCCGCTGCGCTCATGGCGCCCTCGGCGCTTTGTTTGCACTCGTTCAGCGTCGCGTCGTCCTCATCCAGCGCCAGGCCGTTCTGAGCCGCACGCACTGCGTCCGCATACTGCTCGCCCGCTAGGGCTGTGCGACAGCCCTCGAGCGCTGCTGCCAACTGCCGACGAACTTCGTCGTCCTGCGGGGCGACCCCAGCAGCGACCTGCGGCTCGGGCTCGAAGCTGTTCTCGGGCTCCTC
>JBBSJC010000331.1:0-8958 GCA_038257655.1 Polyangiales bacterium
GAGCAAAGCGCTCGGCGCAAGTTTGCGAACAGAGGTAGAGCTGTGTGCCTTCGTAATCGATCTTCGCCCGCGTCGTGCTCGCATCCACCAGCATCCGGCACACCGGATCAAGATGCTTGAATGCTCCGATGGGACCGTGGAAGGTAAGCTGGTACAAGGCCACCGGCTCGAGCACATGCTTGAGGTGCACGATTCCGATGGGCTCGGAGTCCGCAAGCTGCGTACTTGTGACGGTGTCTGCCACGCATTCCGTGCACAACACCTGACCGGGCTTCGCGGCCTCCATGACCCGGGCGGTAAGGTTCACGCAGTTACCAAAGTAGTCGCCGTTGTGCACCACGGCGGGCCCGCGATGGAGCCCGAAACGCACGGCAGGGAAATCGCTTTGATCCCTCACTCGCTGGGCGAGCTGCTCCGCCGCGCGTACCGCGACGGGGACGCTGGAAGCGACGACCATCACGCCGTCCCCCAGCGTCTTCACGAGCTGCGCATCGCCCAGCGCCGCGCGGGTGAGCTCGTGAAAACGCATCGCCACCGTCGCTCCGCCCTCATCACCGTGGGCCTCGGTGAGCGCGGTGTAACCCGCGAGATCGGCGAACAGGAACGTGTACTCAGGGCTCGGCACGCACAGGAGCATAGCCGAAACTCGCTCCGCGCGTGCCAGTGTCACGGCGCTCAACCCTGCGCCTTCGCGACACGCTTGCTCAGGCGCCCCACTGCACGCTCCAGGTCGAGCTTGAGCACCGTGTAGTCGGTGCTGGCGCGAATCAGTGCGTTGCGTGCGGATGCGAGGTCCGTCTCGAGCCGAAGCACTTCGAAGGAGGTGCTGGTGCCTGCTTCGAGCCGTAGCCGCTCCGCTGCGAGCTGCTCCGTAGCAAGTCTTTGGGCGCGACGCGTCGCTTCGATGCGCTGCACGCTTGCGTTTACGGTGCGCACCGCAGCGCGCACATCCTGCTCAATCTGCAAGCGAGCGTCCGCGAGGGCCGTCTCGGCGCGCTGAAGCGCGAGCTCTTTGGCCTTACGGTCATTCTTGGCGGCGCGATTGCCGAGGGGATGGGAGAACATCAGCCCTGCTGACCAACGAAGTTGATCGTCGAAGCGAGTGCCGAGCTGTCCCTGCGCGTCTGAAAGCGACGTGTCAGCAGTAGCGACCGCGAGCGAGCCAGCGAGCGCGAGATCGGGCAGTTGGTTGTTCTTCGCCACGCGCACTGCGGCCTGCTGGTTACGCACGACGAGCTGCAGCGCAGAAAGCTCAGGCCGATGCTCGCGTGCCAAGGCGAGATGCGGTTCGAGGCTGATCTGCGTGACGTCCGTGGACACGCCGTCGGTTGGGGTAATGTCGCCCCTGAAGGAGTCCTGCCCATGGATGCGAGTTGCTCGGGCAAGCGCATCCTGCGCATTTTCAGCCTCGGTTTGCGCGAGGATCACCGCCTCCTCTCGCAGTGCGAGGCCCGCCTCCGCTTGGGTCAGCTCGACGCGTTCGAGTGTTCCCGCTTCTACCTGAGCGTTCGTTTGGGCCACGAGTTCGGTGGCGAGTTTGCGAGAATCCTGCGCCACGCTCAGCGCTTCGCGCGCTCGCACAAGACGGTAATACGCTTGCGCGGTCTGAAGCAGGATGTTGTTGGTCTCGCTCTCGAGCGCTGCCTCGGCGATACGCTTTGAGCGTTCGGCGGAGTTGACCGCGGTGCGCTCGGCAATGCCCCAGGCGCCGCGCAACAGCGACTGTCGCGCTCCGACGCGAACCCGCGCACCGTAGGTCGCATCCGGCTGCACGAAGGGGCCGAAGGCTTCGATGTGGTCGACCGCGTAGCCGACCTCGTACTGCGTGCCCCATGGTGTCTGCTGGCTAAGGCCCGCTTCTACGGTTGCGCTGTCGACGCCGGTGGGACCGACGAAGACGCGCGGCGGATTTCTATCGCTGACGTACTCGACGCGGCCGCTCAGGACGGGATCGAAGGCCGAGCGTGCGCTGCCGACTTGGGTGGCCGCAATGTCACTCTCCAGGGTCGCCTGCCTGAGAGTAAGGTTGTTCCTGAGCGAGAGCGTAAGGGCATCCTGGAGCGACATCTCGACCGCACGAGCGTCTTGCGCCGACACGGGACCCGCGGCGACGAGTGACAAGCCGAGCAGCAACGTAGCGACACCGGCGAGCTGCGCACGAGGATGTGAAGCGGAGAGACGCTCGGTGAGCCTGCGAATCACCACGTAGAACACCGGCGTGAGCACGAGGCCGAACAGCGTCACACCGAGCATCCCGAACAGCACGGCGATGCCCATAGCCTGACGCATCTCTGCGCCAGCACCGGTGGCCAAGGCGAGGGGGATCACACCCATGATGAACGCAAGCGAGGTCATGAGAATGGGGCGCAAACGCAAGCGGCATGCTTCGAGCGCGGCGCTAACGGGGTCCTTACCTTCGGCCTCCTGCTCGCGAGCAAATTCGACGATCAGAATCGCATTCTTGGCGGCGAGACCCACGAGCACGACGAAGCCGATCTGCGTGAAGATGTCGTTGGCTCCACCGGTAAGCCATACGCCTGCGACGGCGCTCAAAAGAGCGAGCGGAACGATCAGCAGCACCGCGAGGGGTAAGGTCCAACTGTTGTACTGCGCCGCGAGGATCAGGTAGGCGAGCAGGACCGCAAGCGGGAACACCCACGCGCCTGCGCTACCCGCTTGCTTCTCCTGCAGCGTAAGCTCGGTCCACTCGAACGTCATGCCCGCTGGGAGCACTTCGTTTGCGAGGCGTTCCATGCTCGCGACCGCCTGCCCCGTGCTGAAAGCAGGCGCGGGACCTCCGCTGATGTCGGCCGAGGGATAGCCGTTGTAACGCATGGCGCGATCCGGGCCATAGCTGGTCTCGGCACGCACGAGGGAGCCGAGTGACGCTAGCTGCCCGTGGTCGTTTCTTACCTTGAGGCGCCCGATGTCTTCGGGGGCAGAACGGAAGGCTGCGTCGGCCTGCAGGTTCACGCGGTACGTACGCCCAAAACGGTTGAAGTCGTTTACGTACAAGGAGCCCATGTGGATCTGCAGCGCGTCGAACACCTCGTGCAGTGGAATGCCGAGAGCCTTTGCGCGCTCACGGTCCACGTCGAGCGTGAGTTGCGGCGCGTTGATGTCGAAGCTCGACAACATACCGGCGAGCGCAGGCTCTTGCGAGGCTCTACCCATCAGGGCCTGGATCGCGGAGTAGAGCGCTTCGGAGCCGTGACCTGCGCGATCTTCGACCTGCATCTTGAAGCCGCCCAGGGCACCGAGTCCCGGCACGGGTGGTGGCGGGAACACGCCGACGAAGCCCTCGGTGAAGGCACTGAGCTTCCCTTGCAGGTTGGCGATGATCGCCTGCGAGGAGAGGTGCTCGCCCTTGCGCGCTTCGAATGGCTCGAGCATCGCGAAGAAGACCCCTGCGTTCGGTGCGGTCATGAAGCCGTTGATGGACAGACCTGGGAACGCGACAACGCTCTCGATGCCTGGCTCCGCGAGCGCGATTTCGGAGGCGCGACGCAACACGTCTTCGGTGCGGTCCAAGGAGGACGCGGGTGGAAGCTGGGCGATGCCGACCACGTAGTACTTGTCCTGCATGGGCACGAAGCCTCGCGGAACTTCCTCGAAGCCGAGCCAAGTAAGACCAAGCAGACCGCCATACACGGCGAGCGCTACGGAGCTTACGCGGAACGTACGCTTCACGAGCTGCACGTAGCGTGTCGCGCTCGCCTCGAAGAAGCGGTTGAAGGGCTTGAACAGGATGCGACCGAACGCGCGATCGATGATGCGTGTGAGCAGGTCAGGTTTGTCGTCATGGCCGCGCAGCAGCACACCTGCGAGCGCGGGGCTCAGCGTGAGCGACACGAACGCCGACAGTATCGTCGAGATGGCGATGGTGATCGCGAACTGACGGTAGAACTGTCCCGTCAAACCTCCAAGGAAGGCAGTCGGGATGAACACTGCCGCGAGCACCGACGTGATGGCGATGATGGGTCCCGTTACCTCACGCATCGCGCGTCGCGCGGCTTCCTTACGGTTTAGACCGGCAGCCAGATGGCGTTCTACGTTCTCCACCACGACGATAGCGTCGTCGACCACGATGCCGATCGACAACACGAGCCCGAAGAGCGAGAGCGTATTGAGCGAGAAGCCGAGTAAGTGCATCACGGCCATCGTGCCCACGAGCGAAATTGGAACGGCGACGACTGGGATAAGCGACGCGCGCCACGACTGCAGGAACACGACCACGACGAGCACTACCAGCAACACCGCTTCGAACAGCGTCTTCAAGACGTTGTCGATCGAAGCGCGCACGAACAGCGTGGGGTCGTAGGCGACGCGATAGCTCACATCTTGTGGAAAACCTGGGGCGAGCTCCTTGAGCTTGGCGCGCACCGACGCGGCCACGTCGAGCGCGTTGGCGCCGGGTGCTTGGATGATCTGCACGGCCGCGGCAGCCTTACCATCGAGCAGACTGCGTAAGGCGTAGCTGCTCGCGCCGAGCTCCACACGCGCGAGGTCGCCGAGCCGGATCAACTGGCCGTGGTCGCCCGCCTTCACGATGATCTGACGAAACTGCTCTTCGTCGCTGAGTCGACCCGGCGCCGTGATCGTGAGCTCGAAGGCGGCGGAAGGATGGGGCTGTTGGCCGAGTGTACCCGCCGCGACTTGCACGTTCTGCTCACGAATCGCTCGTACCACGTCGCTCGCAGTGAGATCGCGGGCTTCGAGCTTCTGCGGGTCGAGCCAGACGCGCATGCTGTATTCACCCGCCCCGAACACGTTGACCGCGCCGACTCCGTCGAGGCGAGACAACTCGTCGCGCACATGCAGCAGCGCGAAGTTCGAGAGGAAGAGCGGGCTGCGCGAGCCCTTGGGCGACGTGACGTGTGCGACCATGAGCATGTCAGGCGAGGTTTTCTCGGTGACCACGCCGATCCGCTGCACCTCAGGCGGCAGACGAGGCAACACGCGCGACACGCGGTTTTGCACCTGCACCTGCGCCATGTCGACGTTGACGCCCTGTTCGAAAGTAATAGTAAGGTTCATGCGGCCGTCGGTGGTCGCCTGTGAGGACATGTACATCATGCCTTCGACGCCATTGATCTCCTGCTCGAGCGGCGCGGCCACGTTTTCGGCGATGACCTTGGGATTTGCGCCCGGATAGGCCGCCCGCACGACGACGGTGGGTGGGCTGACCGCGGGATACTCGCTCAACGGCAGCACACGAAGCGCAATGCCACCGACGATCAGCAACATGACCGAGAGCACCACCGCGAAGATGGGACGCTCCACGAAGAAGTCCGTGAACTTCATGGCATCCTCCGCTCGGCCAGGCTGGCGCCTGACATCATCGCGACCAGCCGCGGCTTCACGCGCATGCCGGGGCGCACCATGCTGCTCAGCACGACCTGTTCGTTTTCTGCGATCCCGGACTTGACCACGCGCAGGCCATCGACTGTGTGGCCCGTCTCGACGTGACGTTGCCCGATCACGCCCTGTGCTGAGACGATGAGCACGTAGCGGCCCTGTTGATCGGTATGGATCGCCTTGTCACTCACGAGCGTGGTGTCGGCCGGTGCGCCCGTGGGCACTCGCACACGGCCGAAGAGGCCCGGTGCAAAAAGCCCCGCGTCGTTGTCGAGCAGCGCTCGCGCGCGCGCGGTACCCGTGGAGATGTCGAGCGTATTCGCTAGATAGTCGAGCTCGGCTTCGTGGGGGAAGCCTTGCTCATCCGCCAGCGCAAGCGACACCGTCGTCGCTGCACGCTTACCCTCTGGCAAACGCTGCTGTTGCGACAACAGCCGATAAGTGGGCTCGTCGACATCGAACTGTACGTGCACCGGATCGACTGAGACCACGGTCGTGAGCAGACTGCCGTGGTCCGTGCCGCCACTCACCAGGTTGCCTGCTTTCACGAGCGCTTCCCCGATGCGGCCGTCGATGGGTGACACGACCCGCGTGTAACTCAGCTCGAGCTCGGCGCTCTGGACACACGCGCGCGCGGCCGCCACGGCTGCACCGGCTTGCCCCGCCTCCGCCATCAAGACGTCGTGCGCACTTGCCGAGATCACACCGCCAGGCACGAGCTTGTCGCCGCGTGCGAGCTTCAGCTTTGCGAGCTCGTGTTGCTGCGCTGCCTTTGCGAGCTCTGCGCGTGCACGAGCGAGGCTCGCGCGAAACGGCCGCGCATCAAGCTGAAACAGCAGCTGCCCCGCGCGCACGAGTCCGCCTTCTTCAAAGCCCACGGATTGCACGAAGCCGGATACGCGGGCGCGGACTTCGACGTTTTGTACGGCGGCGATGTGCGCTGTAGACTCGATGCTCGGGGCAAGCTTCCTTACGATCACATTCGCGACCGGCACCTCCGGCGCAGGTGGCTGGCTCGCGTGAGCGGCCTTCGCGGGATCGGTCCGCGACATCAACGCTGCGCCGCCCAGCAGCACACTGGCCGCGGCGATGCCGTACAGCAGACGCTTCTTCTTCATTTGTATCCTCCTCGTTGGGCCAAGGGGGCCCTCGTGAGGCGGACGCGACGAGCACCGCAGGATTACGCGAAACTGACCCTTTGCTGCCGGTGATCATGCAGGCGTGATGGCTACCTTGCCGGCGATGCGGCCAGCCTCGAGGTCGCGCATCGCGTCCGCGACGCTGCTCAGCGGGCAGACGCGGTCGAGCACCGGGCGCAGCTTGTCTTCGGCGACGAGCGCGGCGAGCCGCTCGAGCTCGGCATGGTGCTCGCGCGCCATCAGCCCGACGAAGCGCTGGGCGACGAACGGCCCCATCGCGAGCGCGTGGAGCTGCCGCCCGAAGCCAGCCGTGTAGTCGCCGCCGTGCTCGCCGCCGACGAACACGAGCCGTCCCTTGTCGGTCAGGATGCGACGCAACCGCGCGAGCGGCGTGTTGCCCCCGAGGTCGAGGATGACGTCGTAGCGCTTCGTGCCCGTCGTGAAGTCGTCGCGCGTGTAGTCGATGACGTGCGCGGCGCCGAGAGATCGCACCATGTCGATTTTTGGCGTGCTGCACACGGCGGTCACCTCCGCGCCAAGCGCCCGCGCGATCTGTACGGCATAGGTACCGACTCCGCCGGAAGCACCGATGATGAGCACGCTCTCCCCAGCGGTGATGCCCGCGCGATCGCAGGCCTGGAGCGCTGTGCCTCCCGACACGCCGAGCACTGCTGCCTGCTCGAACGAGAGGCCCTTGGGCTTCAGCGCAAGCTTGTCCTCACGCACTCGGGCGTATTCGGCGAACGAGCCTTGCCCGATGCCGAACACCTCGTCACCGACGCGAAAGCGCGTGACGCCTGGGCCGACCACGACCACCACGCCCGCGAGGTCGAGCCCCGGCACCGGGTTGTTCGGGCGCGAGAAGCCGAAGCCCATGATGCGCATCAAGTAGGGTCGTCCCGTCATCAAGTGCCAGGTACCGCGGTCGAGCCCGGCGGCGCGCACCTCCACCACGAGCTCGCCCTCGCCCGCGCTGGGACGCGCGGCACTGCCGAGCTGAAGGACCTCCGTGCCTCCGTAGCCCGCCTGGAGGATGGCTCGCATGGGTGCAGCAGTGTGTGGGTTCAAGGTGGTGTTCGAAATCGTGGTCATGGCTGGCTCCTGGCCTTACGCCGTAAGGTTGATGGACAACATGTGCCTTACGCTGTAAGGTGTCAAGTGCCGTCATGGGTACGACCAGGAAGACCGCGAAGAAGAAAGCCAAAACGCGTGAGCCCCTGAGCCGCGAGCGCGCGCTGGCTATGGCCCTCCAGTTGGCCGACGAAGGCGGGCTCGAGACGCTGAGCATGCGTAAGCTCGCCGAGAAGCTAGGCGTCGAGGCGATGTCGCTCTACCACCACGTGCCCAACAAGGACGCCGTCCTCGACGGCATGGTCGACCGAGTGTTCGCCGAGATAGGCTCTCCTTCGCCGGCCGACCCGTGGCAGGCGGCCATGCGAAAGCGCGCGTTCACTATGCGCGCGGTGCTGCTGCGCCATCGCTGGGCCATCCGAATCATGGAGTCGCGCAAGAGTCCGGGCCTCGCCACGCTCGCGCACCACGATGCCGTGCTCGGGTGCCTGCGGGCGGGCGGCTTCTCGGTGGTACTCACGGCGCACGCCTACGCACTGCTCGATAGCTACATCTTCGGTTTCGTGCACACGGAGCTCACGCTGCCCTTCCAGAGCGGCGAAGAAGCGCACGAGGTGGCGGGCGCCATCTTCGAGCAAATTCCCCCCGACGTGTTCCCACACCTCGTGGAGCTAACGAAGGAGCACGTGCTCAAGCCTGGCTACGCCTACGGCAACGAATTCGAGTTCGGCCTCGAGCTCATCCTCGACGCGCTGGAGCGACGCCGATGCAGCCCTGAACCGGCGCCAGCGAAAGGTGCCCGGGCCTCGCGAGGTAGGTGAGAATATCCGAGCGCACACGCTCGATTGCGCTCCGGCGAGCTAGCTCGACAGGTGCCCATCCTTCCTGGCCGGCCTGGCCTGAATTCTCATTCGCGTGTCAGCCAGTTGTCGACACGATCACGCGCTCGCCCTATTCGTACGAGGCGCTGATTCGCGGGCGCGAGCAACAGTCTGCATTTCAGGTGCTTAATGCTGTCCCGCGTGACGAGCTGCACCAGTTCGACGCCGCCGCGCAGCTTGTGGCGATCGAGCTCGCTGCGCGTTGCGGACTCTCACGCAAGCTCAACCTGAATAGTTTGCCGATGAGCCTGATGGTACGGGCGCCCAGCGAAACCATCGAGGCGGTCGCGCGCAGCGGTCTGCACAACTCCCAGTGCATCCTCGAAGTCACCGAGGAAGAGATGATAGGCGCCCACACGCGCTTTGCCGAAGCGATCTCTATCTATCGCGAAAGCGGCTTTAGGCATCGCGCGCCAATAACTGACCCGTTTCAACGCCGGTGCATCCCCGTCGTCAGCGCTGAAAATTCTCCAGATACGGGGAGTATCCTTGCGAATTTTCATCACCGA
>JBBSJC010000332.1:0-8918 GCA_038257655.1 Polyangiales bacterium
CGCTTGCCGAACGGGCGCTCGCGCTGCGTCCCCGCCGCACTACCTATCGCCTGCTCTACGGCGACGCGCTGGCTGCTGCGGGCCAACCTGAAGCTGCGCTCGAACAGTTTCGCGCAGCGCTCAGCCGCCAGCCGCGTTCGCGTGCGCTGCAGAGGCGTATTCAAGCGCTCGAGACGAGCCTTGAAACGTCCCACGAAACGCTCGAGCCCGCTGCCACGCGTGAACCCTCTGCCGCTGAAGATCACGATTGACGGCAGCTGCGGCTGATGGGTCGCTGCGGGGCGGCTGGCTCGCACCGTGGACAGTAAGTGTTCCGCATCGGGAACAACTGCCCTCGTCGTCGCCGTCGCCGTCGCCGTCCAAGACCACGCCCACGACAACACCAACGAGTCAAGAATGGCCATCTTGGGCAGTAATACTAAGTATCCCCCGGTTGACGCGAAGTAGTACCGGCTTGACGACGTGTCCTTTTGTCATGTGGCGTACCTCTTCGCCCCAGCGCGACGATCGTGAGGATGCGTGCTTTAACCGAAGCGGCCGTTCAATACATGGCGCGCATCGCTCGGCGCGCTGGGATGTCGTGCGATCCAGCCATGCGGCCCATCCGTTGCATCCCCTACCTGCTCAGGCCGCTGAGAAAAAAGCGCTCAAAAAGCGCCTACGGGACGGGTTCTAAGCTTCGACACACTGGTCGCCGCAAACACCCCCGACCGTATCGCTCGAGGAACTGGCGCTAGTCAATCAGGTCGCGCCAAACGCCACGCTGCCGGCGGGCGAGCAGGTCAAGTACGTCGCGCCGGTAGACCCCCACGTTCAACAAACCTTACCGTTTGCTCCCTGGCGTCATGCGCTCGAGCGCAGGCTTGCCTCGGTGATCGACGTTCGTTGCGCGCTTACATCGCGGTAAGCAGCGTTCAGTCGATCGACACAGCAAATATTTCGTCTATGGTTTGTCTATAGTTACGCGGGAGTGCCCGCTTCGGAGGTTCATCACCCGTAAAAATCGTTTGATAACCTGGGCGACGTTGTACAATCTATGTTCAAGGTCGACTGAACGGCCCCTACGATTGGACCGTATGAGCTACGACGTGATCTTTGTTGGCGGTGGGTTGTCCGCGGGCCTGGGAGCGCTGGCGCTGCTCGCAAGCCGGCCTAACGCCGCGATCGCGATCGTGGAGCGGGAAGCCTTACTCGGAGGAAACCATACTTGGTGTTTCCACGCAGCGGACGTGAAGCGTTCTGCAAGAAGTCTGGTCGAGCCCCTGATCACACACCGCTGGCCTGGCTACTCCGTGCGCTTTCCCGCGCGCATGCGCCGGCTTGCGTCTCCCTACGCATGCGTGACCAGCGAACGACTGCACGCCATCGTCAGCGAGCGCATCAGTCGCTCAGCAGCCAGTACCCTGTTTCTTGGCACCAGCGCCCAAAAGGTTCTCCCCCAGCGCGTGCAGCTTGCCGACGGACGAGAGCTCGAAGGTCAGCTGGTGGTCGATGCGCGCGGACCTGTGCTGACGAGCGATGCGCATGGCACGGGCTACCAGAAGTTCCTGGGGCTCGAGCTGCAAGTTGAGCCTGGCCACGGCTTGCACGAACCCGTGCTGATGGACGCCTGCGTGCGCCAACACGATGGCTTCCGCTTCATGTACCTCCTGCCCTTGGCCGAGGACCGGGTGCTGTTTGAAGACACCTTCTTCTCGGAGACACGGGAGTTCGATAGCGCCACCACCGAGCAGGCGATCCTCGCCTACGCACGGGCACAGGGCTTCAAGGTAAGTAAGGTTCTGCGTCGTGAGCACGGGCTGCTGCCCATGCCCTGGCAAGCGCCCCTACCATCGATTGGGACAGGCGTCATTCAAGCAGGTTACCGCGGCGCGTTCTTTCACCCGGTCACCGGCTACTCCTTTCCGCTCGCGGTCCGTTTTGCAGAGGCACTCGCCCAAGCCGCAAGGCCCACGTCCAATCGCGCGCCGCTCGAATCGCTGGCCCAAAGCCACAGCGAGCAACTGCGCTTTTTGTTCCTGCTCACCCGGCTGATGTTCACGTGTTTTGCGCCTGAACAGCGCTTTTCGGTGCTCGAGCACTTCTACCGTTTACCCGAGCCTTTGATCGAACGCTTTTACGCAGCCGAGCTGAGCAGCTTCGATCGCGCCCGCCTATTTTGGGGCGCTCCCCCTCGCGGCATTTCCCTGCGACGCGCGCTCGGCTTTGGACAGGAGGCGACCCTATGAAACCCGCGGCCCTTGCCACAAATCAAGCAACCTCAGTTCCCTCCCTCGAAAAGCAAGCGGAGGACTGCGCAGGACATGGCCTGGAGCGGGGCCATTTCGAACGGGCACTGTTGACCGATGCACGGGAGTTTTTGGCGCGACCGGGCAAAGCCTTCCGTGCGCGCATGATCGAAGCCTGTTTCGCAGTGGCAGGAGGTCAGCCGGCTGCGGTACCGCAGGCCTGTCTTGAGGCGATCGAGCTCTTGCACGGCGGCTCGCTCATCGTCGACGACATCGAGGACGAAGCGGAGACGCGCCGTGGTGCACCCGCCCTGCACAAGCTCGTCGGGATGCCGCGCGCGCTCAACATCGGAAATTGGCTATATTTTGTGGCTCTTTCGCGTCTGGACGAGCTCGAGCTCGAACCACGCACGATGAACCAGCTGACTCGTTCCGCCCACCTGTGCCTGATGCGCTGTCACGAAGGCCAGGCCCTTGACCTTACTCTTCGCATCGGCGACGTGAAGCGCAGTGAGGTCGCAGCGGTTGCCCGCACCACAAGCTTGCTCAAGACCGGAGCATTGATGGGATTTGCGGCGCGACTTGGCGCAAGCGTGGCGCAGGCAGCGCCGGCACAGATCGAGTCGCTCGCAAGTTTTGGCGAGCGCATCGGTGTCGGGCTGCAGATGCTCGATGACCTCGGGTCCTTCGTCTCGCCCCAGCGCGAGCACAAAGCCCTAGAGGATCTGGCCGGCCAGCGCGTCGGTTGGGTCTGGGCCTGGGCAAGCGAGGTTATCGATGAGGTCAGCTTCAAGCAGCTCGCCCGTCAGGTCTCACGCGGGGATGAGCTCGATCAAGCGCGTCTACGCTTGGCCGACGCGGTCCAATCCCTCGGTCGCGAGCGCGTGCGCGAAGCCCTGTCACAGGCCTTACGCGAGCTCGAAACTCACTTCGATCAAAGCCCAGCCTTGCTGGCGTTGGCAGCCGAAATAACGCGACTGGAGAAGAGCTATGGATAAGGGTAGTAAGCCCCGTAGGGCCGCCGTGGTCGGCAGCGGATTTGGCGGCCTTGCCGCGGCGATCCGCCTGCAACATGCCGGCTTTCAGACAGTCATCTTCGAAGCGCGCGACAAGCCCGGCGGCCGCGCCTACGTCTACGAAGACAAGGGGTTTACCTTCGATGGTGGCCCCACCGTGATCACCGCGCCGCACTGCATCGAAGAGCTGTTCGAGTTGGCAGGTCGCAACATGCAAGACTATGTGGAGCTCGTGCCCGTGGCGCCCTTCTACCGGCTCGCCTGGTCGGACGGAGACACCTTCGATTACGTGGCCGACACCGAACAAATGGTCGCTCAAATCAGCGCCCGCAACCCGGCCGATGCCGAAGGTTACCGTCGCTTTGTCGAGTACTCCAAGCGGGTCTTCGACATCGGCTACGTCGACTTAGTCGCCCAACCGTTCTTACGCTTTTCGGACATGGTCAAGGTTGCCCCCGAGCTGATGCGCCTGCGCGCCGACAGGTCCGTGTACGCCACGGTCGCGCGCTTCATCAAAGACGAGCACGTCCGGCAAGCCCTGAGCTTTCATTCGCTGTTGGTAGGCGGCAATCCCTTTGACACAAGCAGCATCTACACACTCATCCACTACCTCGAAAAGAAGTGGGGAGTGTTCTTCCCAATCGGCGGCACCGGCGCTCTCGTGCGCGCGTTGGTCAAGCTCTTCGAAGAGCTTGGCGGCGAAATCCGTCTGTCAAACCCGGTCGCGTCGATCGAGGTCGACCCACGCAGCAAGCCAAATAAGCATTTGCTTACGCCCAGCCATGGCCCGCGCGAAAGCTTCGATTTGGTCGTCTCGAACGCGGATCTGCACCATACCTACGCCGATCTGTTCAAGGGCTCCCGCCCCGCCCAACGCACCGCCAAGAAGCTTGAGCGCATGGATTGGTCGATGAGTCTGTTCGTCTTGTACTTCGGCACCGACCGCACCTACCGAGAGGAGGTGGTGCATCACACGGTGATCTTCGGGCCACGCTACAAGGAGCTGCTCCAGGACATCTTCAAGGGTCACAGTCTGCCCGATGACTTCAGTCTGTATCTGCACGCGCCCACGGTCACCGATCCGAGTCTTGCTCCAGAAGGCTGCGAAGCCTTCTACGTCCTGTCGCCCGTGCCGCACCTTGGCAACGCCAACATCGATTGGGAGAAGGTGGGCCCGGTTTACGCCGAGCGCATCCTGGAATACCTCGAACGCTGGCTTCCTGATCTGCGTAAGCACGTGGTGACCAAACAGTGGCTGACCCCCAAGGGGTTTGAGACCGACCTGCGCTCGTATCACGGCTCGGCATTCTCGTGCGCACCCAAGCTGACGCAAAGTGCCTGGTTTCGCCCCCACAATCGCGATCCCGACATCGAGGGCTTATACATTGTCGGCGCGGGCACCCACCCGGGCGCAGGTCTACCGGGCGTCATTAACTCAGCCAAAGCCACTGCCAAAGTCATACTGGAGGACTTCGCATGAGCGGCGTAGTAAACGAAGCTGAGATCAAAACCGAGCTGCAAACCGAGCTGCAAACCGAGCTGCAAACCGAGCTGCAAACCGAGCTGCAAACCGAGCTGCAAACCGAGCTGCAAACCGAGCAGGAAGTGTTGCGCACGTGCCGGCAGATTCTGGAGCACAACTCCAAGAGTTTTGCCCTCGCAGCCCGCCTCCTCTCGCCCCAAGCGCGCGATCGCGCAGCCGCCGTCTACGCTTTTTGTCGCCGCGTCGATGACGCGATCGATGACGCACCTCCCGCCGTACAGCCGGTTGCACTCGTCAGGCTGCAGCAGGAGCTCAATCTCGTGTACTCGGGTGGCAACTTCAGCGAGCCCGCCCTGCGCGCCTTTCAGGCCGTGGTCCGCCAATGCAACCTGCCACGGCGCTACCCCAGCGAGCTTATCGAAGGCATGGCGATGGACGTGCTCGACACGCGTTATGATAGGTTCGAGGACCTGCTCTTGTACTGCCATCGCGTGGCGGGTGTAGTCGGCCTGATGATGTGCCACGTGTTCGGCCTCAGCCGTGATGACGCATTGCTGCACGCAGCACACCTGGGCATCGCCATGCAGCTCACCAACATCTGCCGTGATGTGGAAGAGGACTGGCGTCTAGGCCGCCTGTATCTGCCTCGACAAATGCTTACGCGGGCCGGTGCAAAAGTTCTCCCTGACGTGATAAGCGGCCCCTTCCCCTCTGACCCCGTCACCTTGCGCGCTATGCAGGAAGTCATGCGCACCTTACTGAGCGAAGCGGACCGCTACTACGCATCGGCCGAGCTCGGCATCGGAGCATTACCCTTTCGCGCAGGGCTAGCCGTGCGCGCGGCAGGCGCCTTATACCAGGCGATAGGCGGCGTGGTCGCCTCCCGAAGCTACGATCCCACGCAGGGTCGCGCGGTCGTCTCCATGGGCCATAAGCTGCGCCTGGTGGGCAGCGCAACCCTCAGGCAGCTGCGAGAGCTTCCTGCGTTGTTGCAGGAGCGGCTCTCGACCGGCAGCGAGCTGCGTGCACCCGAGCGCGAGCTGGTGTTCCCCAACGATGTGCTCATGGTAAGTTAGGCAGCCAATGAGAGATTAGTCCCTAAGCATCGGGCCTACCGCAAACGTCGCTTCATACATGGTCATGCCGGTTCCGCGCGCTGCGGCAAATGCCAGATCAACATCGATCCCCACCTGCTCGACGAACCAGATCAAGGCTCCGAATACGAACTGGCCGCCGCCGAGCCAGTAGTGCGCACCCTGCCCGTCGGCGATGTTCAAAATCACCGGTCCGGTCGCAGCGTAAGGTTCGAGATGCCTATTGATGTGCCAGGGCAGTTTGGTCATCGGCTCAATCGCCAGTGAGGTCTCATCGCCAGGCGTCGTAAAGACGAAGTCGAGCTCGAGACTCATCCGATCGTGAAACAGCGTGCGCTCAGCGACGCCCGCAACGCCGTAACCTGTCAGCTGCAGCGTATGCCCATCGACACGGGCTTGCTCGACCGTGCTCACGCCTTTGACGCCGACTACGAGGTGATCGATAGGCTGGTGCGCGCCCGGCCGCAGCTCTTCGGAAGCCTCAGCCTGCTGCGCTGTAGCCAGGACAGTCACGAACACAGCACCGAAAACCAACGCGCGCACCGCGGGCCAACATATGCAGGCGAGCATGCGCCGACATAAGCAACCGTCGTGCCGCGCACGCATTCGCGAAAGCCTGCGGGCTTTTTGCGGTCCTTTTGCAGCTCTGACGCGTGGCCTCACGCAAAACGTGGGTGTCCGCCAACAGGCTTGACGCGCACGGTTGGAGAGACTGCGCGTGGCTCACGTGCCTGAGGCTTTAGAAGCTCACCACCACGCGCAGCTCGTCATCATGCTCCGCCAAGCCCGGGGCGTTGGCCTTCACGATTTGCGCCACACCATAGCCAGCCACGGCTGCTGCGCAGGCGGCTTTCCGCTCGGTCTAAGGAACTGTCGCTCCAACGTGAAGCCCGCCTCGCCGATCACGCGCGTCCAACTCTCCGCAGTAAGGTAAGCGCCATAGCGCTCCCCCTGAAAGCCCTCTTCGTCCAGCTCATAGGCGCGCGGATTGGAACAGAAGAGCACGCCACCGGGCGCAAGCGTCTCATGCAGAGACCGTAAGACACGCGGCAACAGCCCGCGCGGCACGTGAAACAGCGACGCGTTCGCGAACACACCATCAAAGCGCTCAGCCTCGAGCTCAAGCGCGAAAAAGCTCTGATGCAGCACCTCGCAACCCGAGTGCTTCTTCGCCATCGCCACAAACGCCGCGCAACCGTCGAGACCCACGGGTTGATGTCCCATCGCGCGCAAGGCGATCAAATCCCGCCCCGGGCCACAGCCAAAGTCCAGGATGCGCAGCGCTCCTTTGACGCTCCCGCTGCTGCCAGCGCCGCCATCGCCTGCAGCGCCGCGGTCCAAAGCCTCGAGCAACGCCGCGTAGTTCTGCGTCACGTCGTGTTCACGCGTGCCCTCCCAGAATGCATCGGCGTGGGATTCGTAGTGCCCAAGCGTGCGCGAGGCGACGTGCTCAAGCGAAGCTGGTTCATGGTGGTCGGGTATGGGCACTTGCTGTGGTGTACCGCCTGAGCGGCCCTCTCGCCAAACCCCTAAAAACGGTGTTTTGCACTTTGGGCCTACCGGAGCAGGAACGGCCGAAGGGCGGTCCTTGCGAGCGCTGAGTTGCGCCGCACGATCGCATCCGCGACGGGAACAGCGTACATACGCTTCGTGCTTTGCTCAAAGCGGCTGTGGCCCATCGTATCTTGGTCAAAGCGGCTGTGGCCCATCGCGCTCATGCTGGGGATGAACGCGACCCTCGCGCCCGCGAGTCATGCGCAAACGGCAGTGTCAGGCAATGGGGTCGCTTCGCGCGCGACGCCTCCGAGCGAGCTACCCTTGCTCTGGAAGCGCTGGCCGCTCTTCGACCCGTTCGTCGACTCTCGCGAGCGAGGCGTCATCGTCGAGTGGAAAGAATGGCGCGAAGTGACGAGCAACGTGCGGAGCGTCGGCGCCACCATTGCGATCGCCGATCAGGTCTCGACCGTCAGGCGACCCTGGGCTGTCACTCTGGCGTCCGAGGCCGTATCGCTAAGTCTGCTCGAGGGGCCAACACTCGCGCTCGGGCTTGCCGAGTATCAACTGCTCGGCAGTTTAGAGGCGGGTTCGGTACGTATCGGAGCGGGTGCCGGTCTCTTGCCGATCTCGGTGGACTACGCACGAGGCGACTTCAGCTTGGCCCTTGGCAGTCCGCGCGCGATCGCGTCCGCGAGCATCAAGCTGGGTGCCGCACGCGTTCTGCTCTCCGCGCATACCGGATACCTGCCGAGGCTCTTTGGGCGCGGTCACGCCATTACACAAGGCCTATCGATCACACTCTTGATCGAGCAGAAGCGGACGATGAGGCGCGGCAATCATCGGCTGGTGATCGATGAAGGTGAGAAGGTGCAGAAAAAGTAAGCGTTATCTCGAGACGGCCGTAGCATGCGCGCGTCGGAGGCTCGAATCACTTCGAGCCTCCCATATTTACATCGAGGAATTGCATGAAACCAATCAAGAGTATGGTCGTGGGCGTCGGCTTGGCAGTTGCGTTGACGGGCTGCGCGATGGCATCGGGCGGCAATGGCGCCGCCATGGGGGCGCTCTACTCGGGCTACAAAATGGGCGGTAACATCGGATCGGGTACGGGCGGCGCCAAGACCGGTGAGGCTTGCGCCACGTCCATCCTCGGCGCGATCGCGCTGGGTGATGCGTCCGTCGCGGCCGCAAAGGCGGCAGGCGGCATAACGAGCGTGTCGCACGTCGATCACGACAACTTCGGCATTCTTGGCATCTACGCCAAGACCTGCACAATCGTCATCGGCGATTGAGACCCGCGCGTCCGACGTGACATGAGAGCAGCCAAACAGAGTGCAGGCGCGGGCCACGGCTCACCCCCTGCGCTCTTTTTTGCGTTCCCCATGCGGCTCGAAGCAACTATCCCTGATAACCGAGGCAACGCCGCAGTGCAGTTGGCGGACGAGCTTGGGCTTAGCCGCAGCCAGCTTATCGATGAGGCACTCGCGCTCTTTCTGAAGGCGGTCGTCGAGGTGAGGCGCGGTCGTAGATTGGTCACGCTCGATCCGCGCTCATCGCAACCAGCTTGCGAGCTCGCGACGCCGACGCTCTCGGCGCTCGA
>JBBSJC010000333.1:0-8913 GCA_038257655.1 Polyangiales bacterium
CGAAGCGGGCGCGGGCCCCCACGACGCGCGTTATCTGTTCGCGCGCTTCGTCGAGCGTATGGATCGCACGCGCTGATTGGCGCGCGCCTGTCGGCGTGCGCGCTGTCGCAACTTGACGTGCGCGCTGTCGCAACTTGACGCGCGGCTGTCACGAACTGACGCCTAGCCTGTCGCAACTTGACGCGCGCCGGATTAGCGCGTCTCTGCGCGCACTTTGGCGATAACGCATAGCGTCAGGTCGCGCTAAGACCTGCGAATGGCAGGACTTGGAGCGAGAACGACCGCGGAGGACGCCACGATTGGCGTCGACCTCACGGGCAAAGTGGCGATCGTGACCGGCGCAAGCTCGGGCATCGGAGCGGAGACTGCCCGTGTGCTCGCCCTGCGTGGCGCCCACGTGATCATGGCCTGTCGCGATCTCGCCCGCGCCGATCGGGCACGCCAAAAGCTCTTGCAGCAGAGCAAGGGCCGCGTCCCTGAAACGCATCTAGAGCTGATGCGCCTCGATCTTGGGAGCCTCAAGTCCGTGCGCACCTTTGCCCGCGAAATCGTGGCGCAACGACGTCCGCTGCATCTGCTGATCAACAACGCAGGCGTGCTTCATAAAAACCGCACCGAAACCGAGGACGGCTTTGAAGCGCACTTCGGCATCAATCACCTTGGGCACTTTCTCTTGACCACGATGTTGCTCGACACGCTCGAAGCGTCAGCCCCGTCCCGGGTCATTCAGGTGGCGTCCGATGCGATGAAGCTGTCTTCGCTCGATGCCAACTTCCACGATCTGCAGTGGACGCAGCGCAAGTACAAGATGTGGACATCTTACGGTGACTCCAAGCTGATGAACCTGATGTTCGCGCGCGAGCTCGATCGCCGAGTACGAGGCACAGGCATCGTGGCGCTAGCGTTGCATCCGGGCGTGATCCCCACCAACCTCGCCCGCGACCGCTCGTTGAGCACGTTGTTTTTGGGCTTGATGCACGTGCATAAAATGAAGAGCGTCGCGCAGGGCGCAGCGACCACGATCATCGCCGCCACCTCACCGGACTACGCGCGCGAGGGCGGACAGTACCTTGCAGACTGCAAGCCCCATCGCGGTCCGCGTCTTTCCCGTGATCCTGCCGCCTGTCGCAGGCTGTGGGAGATAAGCGAGCAACTGATCACAGAAAAAGGCTACGGCTTTGAGCACAGCCTGGTGACGAGCGAGCGCCCGCCGCGCGGTGGCTCGACCGGCCCCATTCTGATCAAGTAAGCGTACAGATCAAGTGAATGGCCATTCAGCTTGAGCCGTGGGGGCGTGGGTGTTACCACGCTCGCCATGGATAAGGTGGTCGAGAGTGCGGCAAAAGCCGTCGCGGACATGCAGGATGGCGCGACCATCCTCGCAGGTGGGTTTGGCCTGTGCGGCATCCCCGAGCTGTGCATCGCAGCGTTGGTCGACAAGGGGTTGAAGAACCTTACCTTTGTCTCGAACAACTGCGGCATCGATGATTTCGGACTCGGTCTGTTGTTGAAGAACAGACAGATCAAAAAGATGATCTCGAGCTACGTCGGCGAGAACAAGGAGTTTGAGCGTCAAGTATTGAGCGGCGAGCTCGAGGTGGAGCTCACGCCCCAGGGCTCACTCGCCGAAAAGCTGCGCGCAGGTGGCGCCGGTATCCCCGCCTTCTTTACGCCTGCGGGCTACGGCACGAAGGTAGCCGAAGGCAAGGAAACCCGCGAATTTGATGGTAAACACTACGTGCTCGAGCCCGCGGTCACTGGGGACTTCGCGATCGTCAAAGCGCTCAAGGGCGACCGTTACGGTAACCTTGTGTTCGAGAAGACCGCGCGCAACTTCAATCCGTTGTGCGCCATGGCGGGCCGTATCACCATCGCCGAGGTCGAAGAGCTGGTCGAGGTCGGCAGCATCGATCCCGACCACGTGCATTTGCCTGGCATCTTCGTGCAGCGCGTCGTGGTCGGCGGTCGTTCAGGGGCCCAGCATCAAAACCGCATCGAGCGTGTCACCACGCGCAAAAAGGGAAGCTGACATGCTGACACGCGAACAAATCGCGATGCGCGCCGCCAAGGAATTCAAAGACGGCAACTACGTCAACCTCGGTATCGGCATGCCCACGCTCTGCGCCAACTACATTCCTGCCGGCATCGAAGTGATGTTGCACAGCGAAAACGGTCTGCTCGGCATCGGCCCCTTCCCTTACGAAGGTGAACAGGATCCGGCACTGATCAACGCAGGCAAGCAGACGATTACGATGCTGCCCGGCTCCTCAATCTTCGACAGCGCCCTGTCGTTTGCGATGATTCGCGGCGGTCACATCGATGTCGCGGTGCTCGGCGGCATGGAAGTGTCCAAGACCGGCGACCTCGCCAACTGGATGATCCCGGGCAAGATGATCAAGGGCATGGGCGGCGCCATGGACCTCGTGCACGGCGCGAAAAGAGTCATCGTCATCATGGAGCACAACAACAAGGACGGGGAGCACAAGATCCTGAACGCGTGCCGTCTGCCGCTCACAGGCGTCGGCGTCGTGCATCGCATCATCACGGACTTGGCCGTCATCGACGTCACGAGCGATGGCCTGGTGCTGCGCGAAGTCGCTCCCGGTGTCAGCGCCAAAGACGTGCAACAAAAGACCGAGGCGCCCCTGCTCGCCGCGCCCGACCTGAAGCTGATCGAGGTCTGAGCCGCGGGCTTGCGCAGGTAAAAGCGCGCCGTCATGTCGCGCCGTGATCGAGCCGTACGTTTGGGCCGCGCTTGAGGGTCGAACAGCCCGTTCGCGCATGTCACAACGGCGCGCATGCAGACCTTGATCCTGACGCACGAAGACGTACGCGCGCTCGTCGACATGCCCCTGGTGGTGAACGCCGTGGAGGCTGCGTTTCGCGCCTTTGCCGAAGGCCGCGCGCAGATGCCATCCAAGGTGTACCTGGAGCTGCCCGAGTTCGACGGTGACTTTCGCGCCATGCCCTCGCGCATGGGCGACTACGCCGGCGTGAAGTGGGTCAACGCCCATCCCAAGAATCGCGAACGACACGGTCTGCCCACGGTGATGGGCACCTATGTGTTGAGCGATCCCAAGACCGCCTTTCCGCTCGCGATCATGGATGCAACGCTGTTGACCGCGCTGCGCACCGGTGCCGCGGCGGGCGTCGCAACCAAGCACCTCGCGAACCCCGGTTTCGATCGCGTGGGTTTCATCGGCTGCGGCGTGCAAGCGCGCATGTTCCGCGACGCCCATCGTGTGCTCGGCGATTTCGAGGTCTTGGCTGCCGATACAAATCGCGATGCTGCCGAAGGTTTTGCCCGCGAGTCGGGTGGTCGCGTCGTCAGCCTCGAAGAAGCCTCAGCCTGCCCAGTCGTGTGCATCGCCACCCCCTCCACCTCGCCCGTAATCCAGCGAGCCTGGGTCAAAGCGGGCACGCACATCAACGCGATGGGTGCCGACGGCCCAGGCAAACAGGAGCTCGACCTGGAGATCCTGCTCGCCGCACGCATCATCATCGACGAGCTCGAGCAGTCCAGCCACGGCGGCGAGCTGAACGTCCCGATCAGTCAAGGTAAGTTGACTATCGCGCAGATCGCCGCAACCCTAGGCGACGTGATCGCGGGCAAAGCGCAGGGCCGCACCCAAGCCAGCGACATTACCGTCTTCGACTCGACGGGCCTGGCGATCCAAGACGTCGCGCTCGCCGCCGCCGTCTACGAACGCGCCAAGGCGACCGGCGCCGGCCAAGCCATCAACCTCGTTCCAGCCGGATGACGCTTTGTCACCGACCGAGAATGGGCAGCCGGACCTCGTGCCAATTTGTCGCGTTCTCCGGCCAAAAGCTTCAGAGTTTCGCACCTGTCACCCTGGACCGCTCCTTGCTATGAGACCTCTTCCATGAACCGGTATGCCCTACTCGTACTCACGTTGTTCACCGTCCCGTGCGCCGCGGCCACGGCACAGATAAAAGGCGATAAAGTCTTGTCGGTGCGGATTGATGGCGATGCGCCAGAAGGTCTGTTCTACATCAACGCTGCGCTCTGCGACAAGAACGCCGACGTGCAAGTCCGTCTACAAAACCTGGGCTCCCCGGGTTTTCTTGAAGTGTGGCGCAGCAGTTCCGAGGAGAACTGCCATGCTGCGGCCGGCCGGACCGTCCAAGCCGGGGGCAAAGATCCCGCTTGCACCCGCATCGGTGAGCCCCTTCAGAGCCCGGGTTCCTCGCCAACGGTGCTTCTGAAGGCAGCTGATCTGGCCACCCAAAACAAGCCTTGTGATCAGGGCGGGACACAAAAGGTCTACTTCGTGCCCTTGGAGAATGCGACGCCGGAAGGCGCCGCGTCCGGCGTTTCCGAAGGCCTTGGTGACCCCTCTTGGGTCACGTTCACGGTCGACGTCATTCCCCCAAGCGCGCCAAGCAACCTGTCGGGAGAGGATGGAGAGAACCGGATCTCCGTGAAGTGGAAGGGTACCGACAACAGCGACACGGCCGATGGCGCCACAGTCTACTACGACCCATCTGGTATCTCGAAAGCTGACGCGGATTGCACGTCCGAATTGCTCATGGCTAAGAAAGCCTTAGAAAGCACTGAAGGATTGGAAGCGTCCCGTGAGGCGGCGGGAACCACCGAATCAAGCATATCGCCAGACTCGCTTGGCCTTAAAACCGGGGAGCAAATCCCGGTGGCGGTCGTTTCCAGGGACAAGGCAGGCAACAGAAGTTTGCTGTCCGAAGTGATCTGCCTTCGACGCATCGATACGGATGGCTTCATCGATCGCTACGACGAGGCCGAAGGCAACGGCCTCGAGAAGTGCAGCATGCAAGCTCCCGGTCGGGCGTCCTTTAGCGGCTTGGGATCTCTTACTTTCTTGGCGTTGGCGCTCGTGGCGCGTCGTCGGAGGACCGCGTGATGCGTCTCGTCTCTAGGCAGCTTGCGTTGTTTTGCTTTACCTTACTGTCCACCTTTTCGATTGCTAACCAGAGCGTTCAGGCGCGGGCTCCCGATACCTTCGAGGAGATGCACGCGGTACCGACGGTGATCGACTCCCCCCAGTGGTATGCCTTCGAGTTCAAGCTCGGGCCATACTCGCCCGGGGGCGAAAACCGCGCGTTTAAGGACACCTTTGGCAACGATCGCGGCTGGCTGGTGGGGGTCGAATTCGACCTCACGATTTGGCACATTCCGTACGTCGGCACGATCAACGCGGGCGCCGGCTTCGCCTGGGCCAACTACGACGCCAAAGCTTTCGTTGCGGGGGCCGGCAGTACCCGCGCGGGAGAAAATACGGAGTTCACGATCTACCCGTTGAGCGCGCTGGCCGTGCTGCGGATCGACGCTCTAGCGCGCAACTTCGGCGTGCCCATCCTGTTCGCGGCTAAGATCGGCTACGACTTTGTGCCCTGGAGCGCCGAGACCGGCGGTAGGTCAGACGCAAACGGCCTGAACAAGGGCCTGCGCTATGGCGGCCAAGTCGGGCTCGAGCTCGACTTCTTCGAGCCCGATGCCGCGCGTACCCTCGATCAAGAGTACGGGATCAACCATACCTCTTTGTTCTTCGAGTTCTTCGAGTCCAAGACCAAGGGCACCGGCGACCGCTCGTTTGCCCTGGGCTTTGGCGCCGTCTTCTAGATGACCACCCTGCATGGCGTGTGTCTGTCGGTGGCTTACGACGGCACCGACTTCGCGGGATACCAAGTACAGCCCGGCCAGCGCACGATTCAAAGCGAGCTGGAGCGCGCCGCCGCGCAGTTGGCCGGCCATCCCGTGATCATGCGTGGCGCAGGCCGCACGGATGCGGGCGTGCATGCACTCGCGCAAATCATCGCGTTCAACAGCGCGCGCCCGATCGCCGACAAAGGCTGGCGCCTCGGTCTCAACCGCCACTTGCCCGACGACATCCGCGTGCAGCGCGCCTGGCAGGTGCCCGAGGGTTACAACCCACGCTACGACGCCCTGGGTAAGGTGTACCGCTACGTCTTGTCGCTTGCCGACACGCCCAACCCCTTACTGCGCCATCGCGTCTGGCATCTGACCAAGCTCAACAACGTTGACATCAGTCTGATGCGCCGCGCGGCGCGCATGCTCGAGGGCACGCGCAACTACCACGCCTTTCGCGCCTCCGATGATCCCCACACCAACACCATCCGCACCCTGAGCGCGATCGACCTGCGCGAAAACTACCTGGGCGACCCGGCCTTGCTCGCAATCGAAGTGCGCGGCACCGCGTTCATGAAGAACATGGTGCGCATCTTAGCGGGAACCTTAGTACAGATCGGACGGGGTAAGATTCCGGTTGAAGCGATCCCGAAGTTCTTCGAAGCCGGCGCAAGCCGCAACGATACGGGGCTGACGGCACCCGCTCACGGTCTTACGTTGGTGGAAGTGAAGCTCGGTCGGAGGTCGCTAGAGGCATCGCTGAAAGCTCCGCCACTTGCAGACGAACTTCCTGGCTGAGTGCGTGCGAGTCGGCGAAGTCGGCGGGGTTGAGTGCCTTACCCATGTGCACTTCTACGTCGCCTGGGCGCATCATGAAATCTTCGCGTGCCATGATGCTGCGGGTGCCGCGTAGGCCCACGGGCACCACGGGGACGCCTGCTTGTTTGGCGAGATGGAAGCCGCCCTTCTTAAAGGGTTGGATGGCCTCGCTGCTGCCACGGGTGCCTTCCGGGAAGATCACGAGCGAGGCGCCCTTCTTCACGTCTGCCGCCGCAGCGCTGATCGCTTTGAGCGCGCTTGTATGTTTGGCGCGATCGACGAACACGTGGCCGCCCGCGACCATCGCTTGGCCGAGGAACGGCACCCTGCGCAGCTCGTGCTTGGCGAGGAAACCCACGTCGACGGGCAAGCCGAGGAAGAGCGCCACGATGTCCACGTGGGACAAGTGGTTGGCCATGAAGATGTACGGCCCCTGGGTCGTGACGTGCTCAGTGCCGTGGGAGGAGACGTTCATCCCCCACCCGCGGGCGAGGCCCTCGGCCCAGAAGCGCGTCATGCGGCGAAATACGGGGCGATTTCCGGTGAGGCCGTAGACGCCGACGCCCAGCGTACACATGAGCATGGTCCAGCTGAGCGCATGCCCGGCGTTGGCTACAGAGCGGATGGAGGGCATGTGCTGCACGAACGTACAACGCTGAATGCGACGCGTCGAGAGCTGGTGGCGCGAGCGCGGGGCGGATTTTCAATGGTAGGCTGGAGCGTGACGCGACTGACCGAGCCTGTAGCGAGGCGGAGTAGGCCCGGTGGGGCCCATGTACAGGAACGCGTACGGCAGCGCGCGAGGGGTGTGCTCACGCTGCTTGGGCTGCTAGCGACGCTGCTAGCCGCCTGCCTGATGCCACCCGGAGCGCTCGCAGATGCGCCGGCCCCCCATGCCGCGCCGGCCGATGTCGTCAGGGCGCCTGAGCGCGCGATCGCGATCCCCAAGGTACCGAAGGGCTTCGTCGAGAAGAAGATCGGGGCTGTGACGTGGGCCTACGATCCGTCGGCGACTTCGCTGGCGCGGGAGCTGTCGACCGCGTTGCCCGAGGCCTGGCGCAAGGTGACAGGTGAGCTCGGTGCCGAGAAAATCTCTCCCAATCTGACGATTCGCATCGCCCGCGGTCCGAAAGATATGTCGGCGCTCGCACCAGTCGGCGCCCCGCCTCCAAGTTATGCGGTGGGTGTCGCCTACCCAGCCTTGGGTCTGATCATTCTTAGTGTGGTGGAACCAAACCGCTGGTTACCCCCGGACCTCAACAGTGTGATGGTGCACGAGCTGTCCCACGTGGCTTTGCACCGAGCGACCAAGGGCCAACCGCTGCCTTTGTGGTTCATGGAAGGGATGGCAGTGCACCAAGCGCGCGAGCAGAACCTGGCGCGCATTCAGACGCTCTGGGAAGCGTCGGTCGCCGGCGAGCTGATGCCGTTGGAGGCGCTCGCACGGAACTTCCCGACCACGCCGCACGCGGTGAACCTCGCGTATGCGCAAAGCGCCGACCTGGTGCGACACATGCTGCGCGAGCCGGACGACCGCGAAGCACTGAGGAAGGTCATCCACCGTGTGGCCGCCGGCGTGGCCTTCGATCGCGCGGTGCTCGCGGCATACAAGCTGGATTTGCCCTACCTCGAGCGCGAGTGGCGCCAGAGCATGCGCGAGCGTTTTCATCTGACGCCCCTGGTGCTGACGGGCAGCGTGTTGTGGGTCGGTATCGCCGTCCTCGCCGCGTTTGCGTTCGTACGCAGGCGCAAGCAACACCACGAGAAGCTGGCGCGCTGGGCCGAAGAAGAAGCTCGCCACGAACGCGCCCTGGCCGCCCTGGAGCTCCAACGTCGCACCCTAGAGCGCGAAGAGGCCGCACGGCTGGCAGAGTTGAGCCGCGAGACCGAGGTGCCGACCATTGAGCACGACGGCCAGCAGTACACGCTTCACTAGCGTCTGGCCGGCTGTTGCAGTGTTGCCTCGCTGCTGTGTTGCCCGGCTGCGGTGTTGCCTGGCCGCAGCGTTGCCCGCCTCCGGTGTTGCAAGGAGGCAGCGCTGCCCGGCTGCAGTGTTGCCTGGCTTACTGTGTTTGTTTACGTGAACGCCTGAGGACGCTGCCTTGCGCACATGGGTGGCTTCGCGCTTCGTTGACGACGCGCCGGCTCTTGCCCCATTGTATGGGCAGTAGGTTCACGAGTGGCTACGCGCATCGCAAAACGCGCGCTATTGGGCGCAATGATCCTGGCGTTCGGGTTGGCCGTGGTGCCCGTGGGCGGCGGCTCCGTTAAAGCGGGTGACCCGCGCCCGACTCCGCTGGCGTCGCTCTCCCCTGCACCGGCGCTTTTCTCCCATGCACCGCCGCTTTTTTCTCACGCGCCGGCGCTCTTTTCCGAAGCGCCGCCGCTTGCTTCTCGGCCAGTCGAGCGAAACGGCTCGGCGGATTTGGTCGTAATCGTATCGATCGACG
>JBBSJC010000334.1:0-8893 GCA_038257655.1 Polyangiales bacterium
GCAGCGGTAGGTCGTTGGGGGAGCTTGAGCAAACCAAGCCGTCGCAGCACGGCTTGTACTCGCCATCGCATTCGCCGTTGAGCGGACGGCAGGCTTTGATGCACATATCGACTGGCGCACAGAACGTGTCCGCGATGCCGTCGCCCGACGCGCAGCACTCCGTGGCCTCGCACTCCTCTTTGGCGGCACACGGCTTCTTGCACAGCCCGAGCTGTTGTTTGCCGCTGTCGTCTTTGCCCTGCACGCAGCTCAGCCCGTCGCAGCAATCGTCCGGCGAGCCATCACACAATCCGTCTTCGACGATGCACTTGGGCGCATCTTTTTCTAACAGCGATTTGCAGTTTGCAAACACCGGTTGAGCGGCCGGTTGGAAGCACACGCAGGCGAGCTGATCGGTCGTAAGGCAGATCCCTAACGTACAAATGGGTGCATCGGCCGGGCAGCTTGACTCCGCACAGCTGAAACCGTTTTCGCCGTCTACCTTAGGCATGCAGTTGCTGCCAGCACAGGCTAGCGTCCCGCCGCACTTCGCTTGCACGCTGCAACTCTTACCGAGATCGCCGCAGCGAATATCCGGCGTAAACCCGCCAGGAAGCACCACTTTTCCATCCGAGCTTGCGCCGCCATCAGCGCCGGATGCGGATCCGTCTGGCTTTACATCCACATCCGATTGGCTCTTCGGACTGCCACACCCGAAAGCGCCGATCCCGAGCACGATCAAGAAGAGTACCCACATGCATTTGTTACGTTCTGCCGCGCTGTCCCACATAAGCCGCACTGTACACCGAGTGTATGGTCCGGCAGAAGGAGTCGTCTACACGCGCGCCGAACAGACTCGTTGCTCGCACGTGGGTGCATGCGCACTCTAGTCAAACCCCCGAAAATGGCGCACAAACAAGGGATGAGGTGCGCCGTGTTGTACGGGGCGCGCGCTCGCTGGATGGCGTGGCTCTGGCTGTTGATATGGCTCCCGATCGCAGGGTGTGGCCATTTGCCTGACCTTGGTCTGTTGTCCTCGCGCGCTCGCCGAGGTTCTGCTTCCAAGTCGCGGTTTTCGCCGCTGTCGGATTCGCGACTACAACTGCAACACTTGCAGACCAAAGGCTCACACAACAGTTATCACCGCGCGCCACGCTTCGCGCTCTCGCGTAGCTGGCGCTACACGCACAAACCCCTCGAGGTTCAGCTCGGAGCCCAGGGCGTGCGTCAGATAGAGCTGGACGTTCGCTACGATCGCGGAGAAATCGTCGTCGGCCACTTACCGTTGATCGACGGACGCACTAGCTGCCGCAAGTTGCGTGACTGCCTGGGCGAGCTCAGGCGTTGGTCACGGGCCCACCCCGCGCACGTGCCGGTGTTCGTGTTCATCGAGCCGAAAGAGGATCTGGTCCCCTCGGGCTTAGACGGCCGGATCGATGTGCTCGAGTCCACAATCACAAACTCGATGCCCCGCGACATGTTGCTGTTGCCTGAAGACGTCGCGCGCGGCGCGCCCTCGATGCAAGAAGCAGTGGCGCGCATGGGCTGGCCAAGCCTCGAAGAGAGCCGCGGGCGCATTGCCTTTGTCTTGTTTGGACCTCCCAGGCATCGTATTCGCTACGCCAAGGGACGCCCTGATCTGCGCGGGCGCAGTATGTTCGTGGCCTCGGATGCGTTTCGACCGGAATCGGCGATCATGAACTGCGATGACCCGGTGCGCGATGCCCGGGCGATCGCGCGCGGGGTGCGACGCGGCTTACTCGTGCGCACCCGTGCCGATGCCGGCCTCGTCCGTAACCGAGAAAGGCGCGACGTGGCGCTCGCCAGCGGCGCTCATTTCGTCACCACGGACTTTCCCGATATGGCGGGCGGCTGGATCGATCTGGGCGAGGACGCGCCAGCGCGCTGTAATCCGATCTCGGCGCCCAGGGGCTGTAAGAATCAGAACCTGGCCGAAATCGACGATCTATTGTGGGCGCGGCTCACCAATCCGCTGTGAAGACGAGCTTCACCAACGGCCGGTCAAGCGCGCGATGAAGTCCTGCGGGTAACGCAGCTCGATCGCGCTCACTTCGTCAAGCTGCTTGACTGTCTTGTCATCGAGCTCGAGCTCGAGCGCGCGCAGGTTGTCTTCGAGCTGCGTCACACTGCGGGCACCAATGATAGGCGCCGTCACGTGCGGCCGCTGCACAAGCCAGGCGAGCGCAAGCTGCGCGGGGGTGGCATCGAGCCGCTTGGCTGCGTCGATCAAGGTCTCGACGATCGCGTAGTTTTTGTCGGTGCCAAAACGTTCTAAAGCGCTGTTCCACTTGCTCAAGCGACTGCCTTCGGGCGCAGCCTGACCCTTGCGGAACTTGCCGCTCAAGAAGCCGCCCGATAGCGGCGACCACGGCAAGATGCCAAGACCGTGTTGCGCACAAGCCGGCAAAAGCTCGAGCTCGAGCTCGCGCGAGATCAAATTGTAGAGCGCCTGCAAGGTGACGAACTTGGCGCGCTTTTGATCGCGGCTCGTCCACAAGCTGTCCACGAGCCGGTAGGCTGCATAGTTGCTCGCGCCCAAGTAGACGATCTTTCCTTGTGTGACCAGATCATCGAGCGCGCGTAGGGTCTCCTCTTCCGGTGTGTCGAGGTCCTGCATGTGAATCTGATACAGGTCGATGCGATCGGTCTGCAGCCTGCGCAAGCTGTCTTCGACGGCGCGCAAGATGTGCAGGCGTGAGCCGCCCGAGCTGTTTTGCGCCTTCCCCATCGTGAAGCGAAACTTGGTTGCGAGCACGGTCTGCTCGCGCGTGTTGCGCTCTTTCATCCACTTGCCGACCACGCGCTCGCTCAAGCCGTCTTGGCCATACACGTTGGCGGTGTCGATGAAGTTGATACCAGCGGCAAGCGCCCGATCCATGATCGCAAAGGCGGTCGCTTCGTCGCAGCCGACCTGATGCATCATCGATTTATCGTCTGCTTCGCCAAAGGTCATGGCGCCGAGGCACAGCGCGCTGACTTTGGTTCCCGTATTTCCCAGTCGTCGGTATTCCATGGCTGGCATTTCAGGGCTTGGCGCGAGCAGAGTCAATGCCGTGTAGTCGATGCGTGTAGTCAGTGCGTCCGCGCGGGCTGCCGAGCCGCTGCGCAGGCGTGCGCACCGGGGTGAACGACGATTGCCCCCGCATGGAGTGCATGGCAGGGCTCGCCCATGAACTTTGTGTCTCCGGGTTCGCCAGCCCATGTTTGATCGCGCAGCGTCGTTGTTCGCATTCATGCTCGCCTGCTCGCTTGCGTGCAGCACGGCCGCAGCGCAGGGGACTGCACCGCCGCCGCCGGCGCCGGCACCCGTGCACCGGCCGGCAGCCGAACCAGCGCCGCAGCCCAAGCCGGCCGCGGAGCGCGCGGCGCCGCAGCCTGTGCCGGAGGCCGCTCCGCTCGCACCAGTCGCGCCAGCCGCGCCAGCCGCACCAGCCGCACCAGCCGCGCCAGCCGCGCCAGTCGCGCCAGTCGCGCCAGCCCCTGCCGCCCCGACGGTGCTCGTGCTTCCGCCTGCGGGCTATGTTCCACCAGCACCCGCCGTCGCACCAGCACCGGCAGCGCCGCCGCCTTACGGTTACTATCCGCCACCACCAGCCTTGCGCTCGCGCCCGCGTTTGAGCCGAGGCATGATGATCACCGGCATCTCGATCCTGGGCGGCTCCTACGGCATGGCGGCCATGATCGGGCTGATTTTGCTGGATGATTGCGGCAGCAGCGCTGGCAACTGCCGCACGGTCGGTGGCGAGCTGCTCGTGCCTGTGCTCGGTCCGTTTCTCGCGGCCGGCACGGTCGACGACGCCAGCGGTGTGTTCGTCGCTTGGGGTCTGATTCAGGCCGTCGGCGCCGGGCTGATGATCGGCGGCATCATCAAGTACAAAAACAGCAAACGTCAGGCTGAAGAGGATGGTTACCTCGTGCTGAATTTACCGCGCGGAAAGACCTTGGCGCTCGACGCCTCTGCCAGCCCGCAGCTGTTCGGCCCCCGCGCGCGCCTGCGCTTTTGAGGCGCAGACCCGCCCAGCGCCGGTAACCGCGCAGAGACAGCGCAGCCGAAAGCACCAGCGGTTGAATAGCCCGCCCAGCAGTGGCAAAGCTGTGTTCTACCGATTGACGCGCGACGGGGGACTGATGCGACTTGGCGAACCCATAGATGCTCGAATTCCATGGCTGCGCAGGGTGCACTCGCTCGATCAAGCCTGGGCGCACACGGTCCACGGGCCGCGCCTCAAGGCCGTGCAGCGCGCAGGCGAGACGCTGCACGACGATTTGCGCAGCGCCCCGACCGTCGTCTCCGTGCGCACCCTGCCTCTGACGACCCTGGTCTACCCGACCAAGTACGCATTCTCTGCTGCCTGTCGTGTGCCCATGCCGTTTGTCGTGATGAGCCATCGCTCGTTGCTCGTGCAGGTGCGCGCCGAGGGCGAAATCAAAAACGTGCTGTTCAACCCCACCAACTTCGAGACTTCGATCGAAGCGCCGTTCTTTCGCAAGCTTGCCGATCAGTATGGGGAATGGCTGGCCAAGAGCGTGTTGACCAAACGCTTTGGCAGCGTCGAAGAGCAGCTGGCCAAGCTCGGGCTCACACCCGAAGACATCGACGTCATCGCTTTTGATCACTTCCACGTGCAGGATCTGCGGCCCTTGCTCGGCGTGCGCGACGTGCCCGGCCAGCCCGATCAAGAGGGCCTATACCCGCGCGCCGTGTTGCTCGCCCCGCGCTGCGAATGGGAAGATTGGGATGACCTACATCCGTTTCAGCGCGCCTGGTTTGTACACGATGGCAAACGCGGCGTCCCAGAAGATCGCGTGGTGTTTACCGATGGCGACCTGTCGCTGGGCGATGGCTGCGTCTTGCTGCGCACCCCGGGTCACACGAGCGGCAATCAGACCTTGTTCGCGCACGGCGATAAGGGCGTGTTCGGCTGCAGCGAAAACGGCACCTGTGCAGACAACTGGGCGCCGCTCGAATCCAAAATCCCCGGTCTGCGTGAAGTGGCGCGCTTGCAGGATCTCGACGTGATCTTGAACTCGAACACGCCGGAAAGCGGCAGCACCCAGTACACCTCGATGATGCTCGAACGCGCGCTAGTCGACCGGGTCGGCGACCATCCGGCGTTCTTTCAGATGTTTTCCTCGAGCGAGGTGACGGCCTCGCCGCTCGCGCTCGGCATCAAAGCCACGCATTTCTTTGGCGAAATCACGAGCGGCCACGTCACCTTCCCCGCCCGCAAAGCGCCTCCGGAGCTCGCCGCCGAATGAGCGCAAGCGCGCCCCGGCTCGTGCTCGCCTCCACGTCACCCTATCGACGGGTGTTGCTCGAGCGCTTGGGGATCGCCTTCGCAGTAGAAGCGCCGCGCTGTGATGAAGAAGCGTTGAAAGAGCCCGGTACACCCGCAAGCGACCTCGCGCTACAGCTTGCCCGGGCCAAAGCCCTGAGCCTGCGCCGCGAGGCTGCGCAGGCAGGCGCGTTCATCCTCGGCTCGGATCAACTGGTCGACCTGGACGGGCAAATCCTCGGCAAGCCGCACACGGTAGAGGGCGCGGTCAGCCAGCTCAAGCGCCTGCGCGGGCGCGCCCATCGGCTGCTGACTGCGTTCGCCCTGGTCGATCCTGAGAGTAAGGTCGAGACGCACCTCGACGTGCACACGTTGACCATGCGCGATCTGAGTGATCATGAGATCGAGCGCTACGTTGCACGCGAGCAGCCGCTTGATTGCGCCGGCAGTTACAAGATCGAGAGCGCGGGCATCGCCCTGTTTGCGCGCATCGAGGGCGAAGACTTCACCGCGATCACAGGTCTGCCGCTGCTCGCACTGAGCCAGCTGCTGCGCAGCCATCACTTTGCGATCCCATAGGCGCCTGTTTTTTCTGACAACAGGCTCTGGCCTCCTGACTTCCTGCCTGTCGTGCCCGCCATCGGCCGCCATTCGCGACCGGCTGGGCTGAGCCTGGGTCGCAGCACGCGCCCTGCGATCGGCCGGCAACGGGCAACCTCTAGAAGTCCCTGCGCTAGCGCATTAGCCATCTAGCGCTGAAGCTCACGCTTGGCCCTGAGCCCTGCTATAAAAGCGCCCGATGTCAGACGCGAAAAATCAAGCCCCTGCAGCGCCTGCCAAGGCTGCAAATGCGGCCGATGAAAACGCCCCCAACTTCATCCGCGACATGGTCGAAGCCGACCTCGCCGCAAACAAGCACCAGGGCAGGCTCGTCACGCGCTTTCCGCCCGAGCCCAATGGCTATCTGCACATTGGCCACGCCAAGTCGATCACGCTCAACTTCACGACTGCGGCGCTGGCGCCATTCGGCAAGTGCAACCTGCGTTTTGACGACACCAATCCGACCACCGAAGACACCGAGTTTGTCGATTCGATCCAAGCGGACATTCGCTGGCTGGGCTTTGACTGGGAAGACCGGCGCTTTTTCGCCTCGGACTACTTCGAGCGTTTGTACGAATGTGCGGTCGACCTGATCAAGCGCGGCTTGGCCTATGTCGATGATCAAACGCTAGAAGAGATTCGCGCCAATCGCGGCGATTTTTACAAGCCCGGCACGAACAGCCCCCATCGCGAGCGCGGCGTGGCGGAGAACCTCGACTTGTTCGCGCGCATGCGGGCCGGTGAGTTCAAAGATGGCGAGAAGGTGCTGCGCGCCAAGATCGACATGGCCTCGCCCGACGTGAATCTGCGCGATCCGCTGATGTACCGGATCAAGCACGCGCACCATCACCGCACGGGCGACGCCTGGTGCATCTATCCCATGTACGACTACGCGCATCCGCTGTCCGATGCCTTTGAGGGCGTCACCCACTCGGTCTGCACCTTGGAGTTTGCGCACCACCGCCCGCTGTATGACTGGCTTGTGGCGCAATTTTCGTTCGATCCGAAACCCGAGCAGACCGAGTTCGCACGGCTCGCCCTTACCTACACGGTGCTAAGCAAGCGTAGGCTGCAGACGCTCGTCTACGACAAACACGTGACGGGCTGGGACGATCCACGCATGCCGACCATCGCCGGCCTACGCCGCCGTGGCTATACGCCGCTTGCGATCCGGCGCTTTTGCGAGCGCATCGGTGTCTCGCGTCGCGACAGCGTGGTCGATGTAGCGCTGCTCGAGCATGCGGTGCGCGAGTTTTTAAACGCCACGAGCCCGCGTGTGCTCGGCGTGCTGCGTCCACTCAAGGTGGTGATCGAAAACTTCTCCGAGCACGACACGATCGAGCTCGATGCCGCCTACAGCTCCGAAGAGGCAAGCTGGGGCAGCCGCAAGCTACCCCTCACGCGCGAGGTGTACATCGAGCGCGATGACTTCATGGAGCAGCCGATCAAGGGCTGGTTTCGGCTCTCGCCCGGTGCCGAGGTGCGACTGCGCTACGGCTGCATCATCCGCTGCACGGACGTGCTCAAAAATGCCGCCGGTGAAGTGTGCGAGCTGCGCGCGACCTGGGATCCGGAGTCCAAGGGCGGCGACGCCAAGGACGGTCGCAAGGTGAAAGGTACGGTCCATTGGGTGAGCGCCCCGCACGCAGTCGATGCCGAGGTGCGCCTGTACGATCGCTTGTTTACCGCCGAAAATCCCTTGGACGAGAAGCATGACAAACCGTTCACGGAGTTTCTCAACCCGGCCTCGCTCGAAGTAGTGAAGGCCAAGCTCGAGCCGAGCCTGCGCAACGTCGCACCCGGCACGCGCTACCAGTTCGAACGCGTCGGCTACTTCTGTGTGGACGAGGTCGATTCGCGGCCGGGTAGCCCGGTCTTCAATCGCACGATTTCGCTCAAGGACTCGTGGACCGGTAAGGCCGCCAAGAAAAGCTGACCTTACCGACCTTACCGACCTTGCCGACCTTGCCAGCTTGCCTTCCGCAGACGCGAAAGGCAGCGACAAACGCTATGCGTCGCAGTCGAGCACGGCCAAAGTCCAGGTCGCACCATCGAGGTAGAGTAAGAAGAACTCGCGGGGCATGCCGGCGGCAAGTGCCGGCTTACTCAGGCTCACGCTCTTGGCGGAAGTTGCGTGCAGCGTGAGCGCCGGTCCGTCGCCGATTTGGTCAAGCACTTTGACGAGGATGTCCCGTGGCGCGGAAGCGGCTGCAGATTGCGGGGATTCGAGCGCAAACAACCCCGCGCGGCTGCCCACGGCGGTCGCAAACGACAGCGGCCCATAACCGAGCGAGGGCAACAGCGCGCGCGGCGCCTCTGCCCGCCGCAAAGGCACGATACCGACGGCGGTGGCCGCTGCACGACCTACCGCGGTGTACGCAACCTGAGTATCTGCGTTTGGCAGCTGCAACGCGGACAGTAGCGGCGGCGTATAGGGTTGACTGACCGGCGTGCGCACGAGCGCGGGCTTGGCTGCGCCTTTGGCGTCGAAGCCCACTTCGAGCAGCGGTGATACGCCGGCGCGCGCGTCGATCATCACCAACGTCGGCGTAGACGCGCCCAACACACAGCTTGGCGCGCCGGCACCGTGACTTATCGGCGTCACGTCGCGTACATCGATTTCCGCGGCGGTGACGCGCGCCACGAAGCTGTGCATGGCGGTATCGACGGTTTTGGTAAAAGCGACGAGCAACCCGCCATTAAAGCGGGCGATCGATGGCGTAAAGCGCGCATCGATGCCTTTGGCCAACGCACGCGGCGCAGATGCCTTACCGTTGGCGATACTCAGCAGGGAGAGCGTGCGCTCGCGGTCGACCAAGACAAGCTCGAGTGAGCCGTCTGCAGCCACTTGCAGCACAGGTGGCAGAGACAGGAGCAGCACAGGTGGTAGCAGCACATACAGGAGCAGTACAGGCAGAAGAGGCACAGGGGTCATCAGCAGTTCGGATGGAAGCAGCAGCACAGTTGGTCGCAGCTGCCGAGATGGCACTGGCAGCAATGGAGGAAGCAGCAGTGCA
>JBBSJC010000335.1:0-8887 GCA_038257655.1 Polyangiales bacterium
AAAACTGAGCATACCAAGGTATCGGCCAAGGCCGACCGAAGTTGCTCCCGTCGCCGTCGCCGTCAAGGCTCACGACCAGGACAACGCTCACGCCCACGTGGAGAAAACGTCCTGGCAGCCCTAGTGATCACCTACTTCTGGCGACCTGTACTAAGAGATCGCTTCGGCTCAGGAAACGGTATGGTCGATTTGAGCGAGCCACAGCGTGTGGCGCTTGCCGCCGCCCGGCCGCGCGGACACGCGTTCGGTGCGCGTACGGAAGCCACCGCGTTCCAAGCGCTCGGTAAAACGGGGGTCATCGTTGACCGACCACACGGCAAGCACGCCATCGCGGCGCAGGGCGCGCGCGGAGCGGGCGATGCCGCCTGGGCCGTACAGCCCCTTGTTCGATGCGGAAGTCAGCGCTTCGGGGCCGTTATCGACGTCGAGCAAGATCGCATCGTAGAAGCCGCGCGTATCAGCCAGGATCTTACCAACATCACCTTCGAGCACGCGCACGCGCGGATCTTCGAGCGGGCGACCCGCAAGGTGGGCGATAGGTCCACGGTTCCATTCGACGACTGCAGGCACGAGCTCGGCCACGTCGACTTCGGCGTCGCTAGCGAGCACGTCGAGCGCAGCCTTGAGCGTGAAGCCCATACCGAGACCACCGACCAACACACGGGCGCCACGCACGCTGTCGAGTCCCTCGCAGCCGCGTACGGCCAAGATTTCTTCGGAGTGGTAAGCGCCACTGCCCATCAGGTCTTGGCCGTCGATGCGGATCGCAAACTCATGGCCGCGGTTCCACAGCACAAGCTCGCCGCCACTCGGTTCGCGCGCAGTATCCAACTTCTTCCAGGGCACCATCGGCGCGAAGCTATCAGAACCCACGCGAAAAGCCCGGAGCGCTTAGAACAAACCCTGCTGGCGGGTGGGTCGCGCAAGGCCGAGATGCTCGTAGGCGCGATCGGTGGCAACGCGACCGCGAGCGGTGCGCGCCAAGAACCCCTGCTGGATCAGAAATGGCTCGTACACGTCTTCCAGCGTGTCGCGCGGCTCGCTGAGCGCTGCGGCCAAGGTCTCGATACCGACTGGCCCACCCTTGTAGAATTCGACGATTACCCCGAGAAAACGCCGATCCATGTCATCGAGCCCGGCCCTGTCGACATCGAGTCTGTCAAGCGCCTGCGTAGCCACCTCTTGGGTGAGTCTTCCGTCGCGCAACACCTCGGCAAAGTCGCGGGTGCGGCGCAACAAGCGGTTGGCGATGCGCGGTGTACCGCGGGCGCGACGCGCGATCTCGAAGGCCGCCTCATCTTCGATCGGAATCTCAAGCAAGCGTGCGCTGCGCAACACAACCTGGGCGAGTAGCTCGGGTGGGTAGTAATCGAGGCGCGCCACATAGCCAAAGCGTGAAAGCAGCGGCGCCGTGAGCAGACCGGTGCGCGTGGTCGCAGCAACGAGCGTGAAGGGCTTGAGCGGCAGCTGCAGTGTCTGCGCGTAAGGTCCGTCGCCTGTGACGACTTCGATGCGAAAGTCTTCGACTGCCGTGTACAGGTTCTCTTCGATCACCGGCGACAGCCGATGGATTTCGTCGATGAACAACACGTCGCGCGCGTTGAGCTTGGTGACGAGCGACGCAAGCTGACCTTTGTGCTCGATCGCCGGCCCCGACGCGAGGTGCAGACCGACGCCAAGCTCCTGCGCGAGAATGTTGGCAAGCGTGGTCTTACCGAGGCCAGGCGGCCCGCAAAACAACACGTGATCCAAGGGCTCCCGCCGCTGTAGCGCCGCCTGTACGAAGACCTTCAGGTTGTCTTTGATCTTGTCTTGACCGACAAAGTCGTCAAAGCGCGAAGGACGCAACGTCACATCGTACCGTTTGTCGTCGCCCTGCACTTCGGCTTCGACCAGCTCGTGACCGGTTTCCAGGATCGAATCGCTAGCGGACATCAGGCAAGCACCGACAGTGCCTCGCGCAGCAGCTCTTCAGTCTGCTTGCCCTCGGCATGGGGTTTGATTTTTTGCACGGCAAGCTCAGCTTCGTTACCTCGATAACCCATCTGCACAAGCGCGCCGTGCACCACGCCAAGCGGGCCCGCAAAAGCAGGCGCCGACGCGTTGCGCGTAGGGCTCGCCACCACAGCACCTGCTCCCGAGCCCAAGAACGAAAGCTTATCTTTGAGCTCGAGCACCAAGCGCTCGACCATCTTTTTGCCGACGCCGCTCACGCCACGAAAGCGCGCCTTGTCGTCGCGGTTGATCGCATCCGCAAGCTCAAGCGCACTCATGCTGCTCAGGATACTGAGCGCAAGCTTGGGCCCGACGCCGTTGACGCCGAGCAAGGTGCGAAACGCCGTGCGATCGTCGAGCGTCGGAAAGCCGTAGAGAGTCAGCGCGTCTTCGCGCATCTGCGTGTGCACGTGCAAGACCACGCGCTCAGGTGCACGCGGCAGCCGCCCGAGGGCGCCCAAGGGCACATACACCTCGTAACCCACGCCATTAACCTCGAGGATGCACGCGCCATCCAGGCCTTGGTCCACCACGATGCCGCTGAGCCGCCCGATCACAGCGCCGACCCTACCACCCGCCTGAACGCGTATCCAGTCTAAGACACGCATCCCGTGCGGAACCCGGCCCAGAGCCGGCGTTTGGTCGCTCGTCCACGTCTGAGGCCGCGCTGCCAAGCGCGCGACTTACCCTTATAGTCGCGCCGCATGTCGAACTCCGCCGCCGAGGACCGCTCCATCCGCTATCCCGAGTCGGCCTCGGCCTCCGATGCGGAGCGTGCCCCCCAAGAGCGCTCCTATCGCTACTACGATCTGATCATGGCCGCCTTCGTGTGCGTGCTTCTGTGCGCCAATTTGATCGGCGTTAGTAAGATCACCGAAGTCACGTTGTTCGGTAAGACGTTCGCGTTTGGTGCGGGCAACTTGTTCTTTCCACTCAGCTACCTGTTCGGTGACATCCTGACCGAGGTCTACGGTTATGCGCGTTCGCGCAAAGTGGTGTGGGCTGGCTTCAGCGCCCTGCTGTTCGCGTCGATCATGAGCTGGGTCGTCGTGCACATGCCGGCGGCCCAAGGCTGGCAAGGTCAGGCGGTGATCGAGGCGGCCTTTGGCAGCACCTGGCGCATCGCACTGGCCTCGCTCGTGGGCTATTTCTGCGGCGAATTCGCCAATTCTTTCACACTCGCCAAGCTCAAGCTGCTGACTCGAGGCAAGCTGTTGTGGACGCGCACCATCGGCTCGACCATCGTCGGGGAAGTCTGCGATACGCTTGTATTTTATCCCCTGGCCTTCTACGGCACCTGGCCCAATGAGCTGCTCGTGAGCGTCATGATCGCCAACTACATCCTCAAGGTGAGCTGGGAAGTGGTGGTCACGCCCGTCACCTATCAAATCGTGGGAGCCCTCAAGCGCGCCGAGGGCGAAGACTTCTACGACCACGACACGAACTTCACGCCGTTCTCACTTAAAACCTGAGCGCTGATGCAAAGCCTGAGCGCTTCGCTCAAAGCCTGAGCACTGACAGAGAGCCGCTTACTCTTCGCGCAGGATCACGTGGTAGCCAAAAGGGGTCTCGACCACCTGTGACATTTGGCCTGGCTGCAACGCGAACAGGGCTTGTTCGAACTGAGGCACAAGCTCGCCCCGCGTGAAGCGCCCGAGCTCGCCACCCTCCGGGGCGCTCGGACAATCGCTGTATTGTTTGGCCAGCGCCGCCATGTCGCCGCCCCGCGTTTCGATTTGATCATGCAGCTTCTGGGCGAGCCTGCGCGCTTCTTCTTTCGTGCGTTTAACCTTTTCGTCAGCGCCGCGGACGCCCTGCCACTGGATCAAAATGTGCCTGACGCGCGCGACCGGATAGGCCGCTTCGCTTTCGGCTTCCGCTTGCTGACGCGCTTCGGGCGTCTCTTGCAGTGCGTGCTCGACGGCATCTTCGAACACTTCGTAGGGTTGCGCGCCCGCAATCATGCGCCCGTTGATGAACGTGGCGGGCGTGCCAAACCCACCTGACGCCGCCCCCGATTCCGCGATCGTGCGCAGCTCGCCTGCCACGCGCTCAGCATGTCGATGGTCCGCAAGCGCCGCGGCCACCTTGGTTGCAGCCACGCCCTCGATGCTGCCCGCATACTCCACAAGCTGGCTGACTCCGAGCTCGTCTTGATGGGCGAACAACAGATCGTGAAACGCCCAAAACCCCGCGTCACCCGCCTGCGTGTAGACCTCTACAGCCGCTTCGGCCGCGGGCAATGCGTGCTCGTGAAACGGCAGCGGACAGTTGCGCCACTCGATGCGCAGAAGCTCTCCGTAGTTTTGTTCAAGCTCGTCAAGGGTGGGCTTCAGTCGTGCACAAAACGGGCACTGAAAGTCAGAGCACACGAGTGCCGTCACCTTCGCGTCTGCGCCGCCGCGCTTGGGGGAGGTGCTCGATGGCCCGAGCGCAAAGATACGTTCTACAGACGTGTCGCGCGCGGCCGGCGCCAAGTGATCCGACGAGAAGCCCGGCGACACCGTTTCAGGCGCTGGGGCCTTGGGCGTAACCGGTTTTGGGGCCGATGCGCTGGCACAGGCCGAGAGGAACACAATCAGACTTACCTGGCGCAGCTGCATAGTGAGCGCAGCCTAGTCGCAGCTCCACACGCTCACAACGCGAGCCGTGCGAAGGCGTCAGGCTTGTGAGAGCCGCCCCCGGCTGATAGACATGCCGAGCCCATGACGCGCCCTGCCTGTCTGATGTGTATCGCGCTCTTGTTCGGCACGTTTGTGCCCGCTGCAAACGCGCAAGATGCGGGTAGTGAGCCCGTGCAAGCCCCGCAGCCGGCCGCACCGGTCGATCCCAACCAGATCACGCCCCCGGAGCTGCAAGTTTTCGTCGACGCAGGCTATCCAGAGGAGGCACGCGCACAGCAGCTTGAGGCCTCTGTCTTGATGCGCATCGTCGTAGGCACAGATGGCTACGTGGAGGGCGCAGAGCTCGTCAACGCTCCGGTCGGCAACGGTTTCGATGAGCTTGCGCTCGCCGCTGCGCGCCGCTTTCTGTTCGTGCCTGCGATGAAAGGTGGCGAGCCGATGCGCGCACGCATCACGTACCGCTACGAGTTTCGCTTTCAGCCTCCGGCAGCGGGCGAAAGCCCTGCCGCGCAGGAGCCACTGACCACGGGCGATCTCGAAATCAGCGTGCTCGATCCAAAAGGTGAGCCGGTCGCTGGCGCCGAGATCCTGCTGAGCACGCCGAGCGATCCCAACTTTGCCCAGCGCCTGGTCAGCGATACCAAAGGTCAGGCCATGACCAAGGCCTTGCCCGCGGGAAGCTACGAACTGCGCGTCAGCGCCGAAGGGTTTAGTCCGCAAACCCAGCAGGAAGAAGTCACCGCGGGCGAGGTCACCGCCGTCACCTATCGCATGACCGTCGCCGAAAAAGCCGACGAATGGTCGTTTGGCGCCGTCGCCCGCGTCAAAGCTCCGCCGCGCGAAGTCGTACGTCGCAGCATCGAGCGCGAAGAGCTAACGCGGGTGGCTGGTACGCGCGGCGATGCCTTGCGCACAATCGAGCTTCTACCAGGCGTATCGCGGCCCCCGCTTGGTGCGGGTCTGGTCTTGATTCGCGGCGCGGCACCGGGCGACTCGCAGGTATTTCTGGAGGGCATGCCCGTGCCCCTGCTCTACCACTTCGGCGGTCTCACCAGCTTCATCAACTCGCGCGCGCTTGAACGGATCGACTTTTATCCAGGCAACTTCTCGTCACGCTACGGACGTCAGATCGGTGGCATCATCGACGTCGGCGTGCGCGATCCGCGATCTGACGGTTACCACGGCGTGCTCGACGTCAATGTTCCCTTGGACTCGTCCCTGGTCTTAGAGGGCCCGCTAGGTAAGAACGCAAGCTTCTTGGTCGGCGGACGCCGCAGCTACTTCGGCGAGGTCGCCACGGCCGTCATCCCTGATGGCACCTTCGATGCGTTCGCGGCCCCCGTCTATTACGACTATCAGACTTTCCTCACCTGGCGCGTCACAGACAAGGACAAGCTCAAGTTCGGCGTCTATGGCTCGAGCGACAGGCTCGACATCCTTTTCGCGGACGTACCCGACTCAGACCCGTCGATTCGCTCCTTGGAATTCGGCCTCGACTTCCATCGCCAACAAATCGGCTGGGAGCATCAGTACTCCAAAGACTTGGATCATAAGATCACCTTGGGGTTTGGCCGCATCAATCAAGAGTTCTCGCTCGGGCCCGACCTCAATTTCGACCTTGCCCTGAACAACGCCTACGCACGCGGCGAATGGCGATATCGGCTGAGTAATGCCGTGCAGGTAATCGCGGGCACCGACACCTTTTTCGACTTCTTCGACGTCAAATTCACGGGGCCGCCGCCTACTCAACAAGAAGGCGGCGACAACATGAGCGGCTCGCTGGGAGAGCTTCCCATCACGAGCATTCGCGATCGACGCGGCCGGATCTTACCCGCGGTCTACGTCGAGTTGGATCTGCGGCCCATCGAGAAGCTGCGCATCATCCCGGGGCTGCGCCTTGACTACTTCCAGGACAACGACGGCTTCGCCTTTGACCCGCGGCTCGTGAGCATCTACTCGATCACCGATAGTTGGCGCGTAAAAGCCGGCGTCGGTGTATTCAGCCAAGCGCCCGAGCCCCAAGAGTCTTCCCCGAAGCTTGGCAACAAGAACCTGCGCCCGATTCGCAGCGTGCACTACGACGTCGGCGTCGAGCACGACTTTACCGATGCGCTCTCACTCAACGTCGAAAGCTTCTACAAGCAGATCTACGACCGCGTCGTCAGTGGGCCCAACCCAACCAACCCGGACTTCGTGCCCGGCCAGCCCCTGTTCATCAACGATGGCATCGGCCGCATCTACGGCCTCGAGGTCGCCGGGCGTGCCAAGCCCAAAGGGCGCTATTTCGGCTTCCTTTCGTACACACTGATGCGCAGCGAGCGCAACGATCGAGGCGAAGGCTGGCGCTTGTTTGATTTCGATCAGACCCACATTTTGACGCTCTCGAGCACGGTGCGCCTCGGCAAGGGATGGGAGGTCGGCGGCACCTTCCGCTACGTGACGGGTAATCCCACTACGGAGGTTGTCGGCTCGTCCTTCGACTTGACCACGGGTCTGTACAGTCCGCAGTCCGGACGGCTCAACTCCACGCGCAATCCCGACTTTCATCGCCTCGATCTGCGCGTCGAGAAGACCTGGGCCTTCGACGTATGGCGTCTTGCCGCCTACCTCGACGTCCAGAACAGCTACAACGCGACCAACCGCGAAGGCACCCAGTACAACTACAACTACAAGCAAACCGGTGCAATCCGCGGCATACCGATCATACCCATCCTCGGTTTGAGGGGCGAAATATGAAGAAGCAAATGGCGCTCGCTGCCTTGTTCTGCGCGGCCTGCAATACAGACTTCACCGAGGCCTACGAAGTCGACGAGCCTAAGCTGATGGGTGCGCGCATCGAGGTCACGGGCGCTCCCGAACGAGCCTGGCCGCGCGTAGGCGAGTCGTTCACGATGCGCGTGCTGGTCGCGCGCTCGAGCAAAAAGCCCTCGTTGCCATTGGGCAAGCAGCTCGATGCTTCCATTTCTGTCTGCATCGGCGGCAAGCTGCCGGATGGCTCGCTCTTCTGTGCGGCCGAAATCCCCCTCAGTGCCTTTCCCGACCTGCCTCCGGCCAAGGTGGTGAGCTTCGAGGAGATCGCGATCCCGTTGACCTTCGGCGATGCCGATCCGCGCAAGCTGGCAGGCACGAGCAACGTCTTACTATTCGGCGCCGTCTGCGTCGAAGGCACGGTCGAGCGGGTCAAAGGTAAGGTCGCAGGCGTCGACCCTGCCAATGAGCTGTTTCGCTGCGTCGACAACAAGCAAGCAGAGCTCCAGGAGCCGCTGGCATTTACAAACACCGTCACCATCGATTACCCGGACGATGAGTTCGCAGCGAACCTCAATCCCTCGTTCGCCTGCGACTCCACGGATGAGGGCAGCATCTGCAACGCGGGCACGAAGAACAAGGGCGAAGAGACCGTCGGCGGTGCCTTCGTCCTGGTACGACCGAAGGAAGACGACGCCAAGGAAAGCGTCAAACGCGCGGTGGTGGCGTGGCCCGAAGTGCTCGCGCAGCCGCAAAAAGCGCTCGACTACACAGACTGCGCCGAGGACCCACGCTTTGAGGCCTTGCAGGTCCGAGTCGATTCTGGGGAGCACTTGATCCGCATTCGCTTCGCTGAAAGCTCACGCGAAACCTACAAAGCCGAGAGGCCGCGCTACAACGAAACAATCATCGTGGAGCAACGCGAAGAGCTGCTGATCTCCCATGCTGCCACCAAGGACTTTGGCCAGTTGGGGGGTTACTTCAGCATCGTGCCGCGTGACGCAGACGATGACCGGGCCGAAGCGGAAATCCCATTCACGCCACCCAAGGCAGGCTCCAAGGAAGCAAAGGCCGTCACGGAGGCAGGTAGCCTGGTACGCTTCTACTTCGTGGTCCGAGATCAGCGCGGCGGCGTCGACTTCACGACCCGCAGTCTCTGCATCGTACCCGAGCTCGCACCCCAGCTCGCACCCGCAGCGCCCGCAAAGGACCCCTAGTTTGACTCTCAAGACCGCGATTTCTACGATCGGGGAGCCCATGCTGGACCGCATCGGAAATTGCGAAATCATCGAAGAAATCGGCAGCGGGGGCATGGCGACCGTCTACAAGGCCGTGCAGCAGCCCCTGGGGCGCACGGTGGCCATCAAGGCGCTCAAGGCATCGATCGCCGTCGACAGCCAGTTTGCGCGTAGGTTCGAGCGCGAGGCCCACTTTATGGCTTCGCTTCAACACGAGAACATCCTGCACGTCCACGACTTCCTCAAGGACGGCGGCTCCATGTACATCGTCATGGAGTACGT
>JBBSJC010000336.1:0-8877 GCA_038257655.1 Polyangiales bacterium
AGCGAGGTACGCGTACGCCTCTGCCCGGCGTGCTCGTCACGATTCGCAGGGAAAAGGAAGCCTATGAGGCGGAAAGCGACGCAGACGGCCGCTTTACCTTCTACGATCTAAGGTCTGGTGCATGGGAGGTGAGCGCCGGAATCGAAGGCTATTTGTCTTCTCACGGCGCAGAACAAGTGGCCGATGGCGAGGCGACCGAGGTAAGGATCTATCTCGAGCGCAGTGCAGACAATCCTTACGATGTGTTGGTGGAAGCGGATGGGGCGCGGCGCGAGGTTACGCGCCACCGTCTCACGGTGCGCAGCGCGCAAACTCAGCCCGGCACGTTTGGAGACCCGCTGTTGGCCGTCGAGAATTTGCCGAGCGTTGCGGTTGTACCGTTTGCGGGGGGCGCGATCTCCATGCGAGGTGCGGCCAGTGATGAATCCATGATCTACTTGGAAGGGTTTCGTGTCCCGTTCTTTTTCCATTTCATCGGTATCCGCTCGATGATTGCGCCAGGCATGCTCGAGAGCATCGACGTCTACCCCGGCGGTGCACCCGTGAGGTATGGTCGGCAGCTCGGCGGTGTGTTGTCGGCCAATCTCAAGCGACTTCAACCAGAGCGCGTTCACGGCTACTTCGACATCAGCTTGCTCGATGCCGGTGCGTTCATCGAGCTGCCCGTGACAGACAAGGTGTCAGTCGCTGCCGCAGCGCGCGTGAGTTACCTCGATCAAGTGATGAAGGCCGCGGACGCAACGATTCCACGCTACGACGACTACCAACTGATGGTCACGGCCCGCCCCGCAGCCGCACATCAACTGCGCCTGTTCTTTCTCGCATCTGACGATGCTGTCGCGCTCGATACAGAAGAGCTTCGAGAAGCTAATGCTCAGGTCACCTATGGCCAGATCAAAGCCGCAGTACACATGCAACACGTGGCGCTTGAGCACGATTACGCTCCTTCCACACGTCTGCAACATCGCGCCAAGCTGGGGTATCAACATCTCCTCTACGATACGAGCTCCGGGAGCGACCTGCGCTCCTTGGGCGAGGTCCACACGTTCATGGCGCGCGATACGCTGCGCTACACGGCAGCTACCTGGTTGAGCACCGAAGTGGGTATCGATGTGGAGGTCGGCCTGTTCAGCGCAGACGTGCTCGATGTGCCGTTGCCGAAAGAAGGCGCACCCCAGCAGTATTCAGACATCGAATCCAGTCGTTCTGTCTACAAGGAGGACGCCTCTTCTTCCGCTGTCGGAGGTTGGCTCGAGCTCGAGCTCACGCCGTGGTCAGATCTTACGATCGTGCCGGGGGTGCGCGTCGACCTGTACGGCGACCTCGACGAAGCGGCCGTCGACCCGCGCATTCATGCGCGTTATGCGATAAGCGAGCAGCTTGCCGTCAAGGCCGGCAGCGGCATCTACCATGCCCAACCTGCTTTCGACGAACTCGTGCGCAACTTCGGCAACCCAAACATTCAGGTCGAGCGGGCATGGCAACACAGTGCGGGCGTCGAACTCTTACCCTTTCCGTTTCTTCAGCTCGATCTGACGGGCTTCTATCATCAGCTCGACGATCTGGCCGCGCCCTCCGATCGGGTGAAGGTCGTGGACGGTGAGGCCGTGCCGCTGCGTTTTGAGAACACCGGCGAAGGTCGCGCGTACGGCCTTGAAGCCATGTTGCGTCAGCAGCTTGCCTATCGACTCAGCGGCTGGATTGCCTACACGCTTGCGCGCACGGAGCGTAAGGTCACGGCGGACGACCCTTTCCGTGTGTTCGATTTCGATCAGACCCATTCCCTCGCGCTCGTGGCGGCTTACCAATTGCCCTGGCATATGCAGCTCTCCACGCGCTTTCGCTACCGGACGGGCCGGCCGACCACACCCGTGACGGGCGCGACCTTCGTTTCCCACAACGATGAGTACGCAGCCACGTTCGGCCCTACCAACAGTGCCCGCCTGACGAGCTTTCACCAGCTCGACGTACGCATCGACAAACAATGGGTCTTCGATCGTTGGTCGTTCACGGGATACCTGGACGTGCAGAACGTCTACAACCGGAACAACTCACTCGATCTCACGTACAGCTACGACTATCGCCAAAGTGCCAAAGTCCAGGGTCTGCCGCTGCTCGCCATCGTGGGTTTCAAGGCGGAATACTAGCGGTCGTGGAGCAGTCGCTGAGAGGCAGGTGAGCTTGCGCTAAGAGTGTTTCGTGCGCGCAAGAAACGAAAAAATACTCAGGGACGCGATCTCGCTCACGAGCCTCAGGCTGCCCGAAAGAGACTGATATCCTGCGCTGCCAGGCGATTGACGCCCTAGCTCCTCTGGCCGAGGATGAGCCCAGAAGCCCGATGTTCATCGAGCGAAGTGTGCACATCGCGCCCCTTGTCGCGAGAGCATACAAGCTCGATCGGGCTCGGCCACGTCGCTTATGGGGAGCACGACGTGACGAGATTGGCGATCACGGGCATCGGCGGGGTAGTGGGCTTAGGCATGGCCTTTCGCGCCCGGCGCTCCGATTTCAGTGTGCGGGGCCTTGCCGCGTCAGCCGCCGAAAGAAGGCGCGCAGAACGGACGTCTGCGATCGTGCTCGAAGGCGATCTCTGCGACGGTCGCACGCTCGAGCGTGTGCTCGCGGGCGCCGACGTCGTGCAAAAGGAGCTCGCAGCGCTCAGCCGCGGTGAGCAGACCTTAGCGGAGCGTGGTGAGCGAGCGATCAACCACCTTCACATCGACAACCTGCTGGATGCGCTCGAGCTCGTGATCGAGCAACGGGCCGCCCTTCGGCCGCGCCAGCCGCGTCCCGGCCCGTGTCGTGGTCCACCACGCCGACGTACCACCCAACGAGCGCTCGTGGTTCGGCACAGTCGAAAGGACGTAGTGGAGTATCTTCGGAGGCTGATTCTCAAATGTTCGCCGGAAATCAGCGAGCAAATCAAGTGGAGCGCGCCCAGCTTCACCTTCAAGGGCGACGACCGAGTGACGATGCGCCTGCAACCGAAGAACCACGTCGCGAACTCGTGGTCCGTTGGATGAACGAGACATCCTGACCGTTTCAGTGGCCCTCTGGACTTGCTGCGCGCGCGCGACGTGAGCCGACTGGGGGAATGGGCAGACGACGTCGCTGTAAGGCGCCGTAAGCGGCATTGAGGGCGCAAGTCTGTTAGCTCGTAGGTTGGCGATCTGCGCCTATTCAGGACGTTGCGACCCAAGCGAAGGAGCACCCGTTGCCACCCAATGTCCGCTCTTGCCATCGCACGCGCACGCGCTTCGCGCTGTCAACGTTGTTCATCTTGATGAACGCGGGCCTCTGCGCATGCGCGGAGTCCGCTCGGTCGACCATGTTGGGCATCGCTCCTTCGCAATCGGGAGATGCCGGCTCCCAGGCAGGCGAAGGCGGCAGCCACATGACTCCCTTTCACTGCGAGCCGAATGCCGCGGCGTGCGATGGCGCGGTACTCGGCGTGTGTCAGCCGGACGGAAACGCCATCACGCCCCAGCAAACCTGCGCCGAAGCCTGCGTCCCGGCCCTCGGTTGCGTCGCTTGCGTACCCGGCTCGCGCAAGTGCGAAGGCGCGCTGTCTCTCGCATGCAGCGCCGATGGACTCCGCTACAAGCACGGCCGCGACTGCGCCGAGTGGCAAAGTGTCTGTGGTGCAGAGGGCTTCTGCGACGACGCCTGTGGCCGCGCCGAGGCCGCTCGCTCGAACGTGGGCTGCGAGTACTGGCCGACGCCGCTTGCCAACACCACCGAGCTGTCGCCTGACACCTTCGACTTTCGCGTCGTCGTCGCCAATCCCGATGCGAAAGAAACGGCCACGGTGCGCGTGCTTCGCGGCGGAGCGGCGGTGGCGATGCAGACGGTTGCGGCCGGCGGTGTGGTGGAGATCAAGCTGCCGTGGATCGATGGGCAGTCGTTTCAGTCGAGTGGCGCAAAGGGGATCGTGATGCCTGACGGTGCCTATCGCTTGCTATCGGATTTGCCGGTGACCGTCACGCAGTTCAATCCGTTCGAGTACGCGGTATCGAGCGCCCTCTCGTTCACGAACGACTCGTCGCTGCTTCTACCGCAGCACGTGCTCACGGGGGACTACGTGGGGGTGAGCTACGTGCCCTTCTCCAGGGTGCTGGTATCCCCTGACCTCATCCCGGGCACTGGCATCGGGCCAGCCGATGAGGCGACCAGTTTCCCTGGCTACCTCGCGCTCATCGGCACGACACCAACGCCCGCCAACATCAAGATCTTACTATCAGGCAACATCGCAGCGGATCGCGGTGGCCGCTGGCCCGCGACGGCCAAGGGGGGCACGATCGCGTTCTCACTCATGCGCGGCGAAGTCGCCCACGTGATGGCTGCGACGCCCCCAGCCTGCGATGCCACGCGCCCCGGCTACGCACGTCTCGAGGCCACGCAAACCCCGTTCGGAGAATCCGCCACGGACACCTGCGAAGAGCGGGACTATGACTTGACCGGCTCGCGCGTGCAGGCCGACCAGTCCCTGGTGGTGTTTGGCGGACACCTCTGCGCCTACGTGCCGACGACCGCCCAGGCCTGCGATCACCTAGAAGCTCAGCTCGCGCCGATTCAGACCTGGGGCAAGGCCTTCGCAGGCATGCCGATGAGCTCCCCTGAGCAACCGCGCCCAAACATCGTGCGCATCGTGGCTGCATTCGACGGCACCGTGGTTCGCGTCAAGCCCGAGTCACTCGTCACAGCCGCCACCATTCCCGCAGGAGGTTGGCTCGAGTTCACGGCAGATCAACCCTTCAGCATCGAAGCGACGAAGGCGGTGCAGGTCACCCAGTATCTGGTCGGTCAGTACTACGATGGCGGCGACTCAGGGCGTGGTGATCCCGCGATGACCCCGCTCGTGCCGCGCGAGCAGTTCCGCAAGGACTATACCTTCATCGCGCCCAGCTCCTATTCCACCGAGACCAACGGGCAGTCCTACGTGCTGATCTCACGCAAACCCGGCAGCGCCGTCAGCCTGGACGGTGTTCCGGTGAGTGCGAGCTTTCGTGCCATCGGCGACCACGAGCTAGCCATCGTGCCCGTGCAGGGCGGCTCGCACAGCATGCAAGGTGCCGATCCCTTCGGGATCATCCTGTTCGGCCTCGGCAGCTTCACCAGCTACGCGGACCCAGGCGGCCTCAACCTCGAGCAGATCACGACCGTCGAGGTCATCTGAATTGGTGCCGCGTGACCAGTAGCCGACGCGGCACCAGCGCGCGTGTAAGGAGCCAAGTAAGGCGAAGTAAGGATGCGGCAAATAACGACTTTGGCAGCATGCACGAATGCGCCCCTCTCGACTCCGCGGTTGCCCATGGCTCTCGTTGTTACTCATCGGCTGTGCGGCGAGCGATAGACCTGTCACGGGAGGCAGCACAGACGAGTCGACGGCCACGGTCGATGCTGGCGGCACGCCCGCGAACGGTGACGATCCGGCGGGCGCGACGCTCGAACAGCTTCGGATCGTGCCCGAGCCTGCGCGCGTCGTGGGACGCAATGGTCAGCCCTCGACGCTTTCCCTGTCACTCGAGGGAACCTATAGCGATGGCGTCGTGCGTGCCGTCAAGAGCGCATTCTGGTCCCTCGAGAGTGAGCGACTCGCAGGCATCGATCGCGACAGCGGGTTGCTCACGGCCCGTGGCGACCTCGCGGGGTCCGTGCAGGTCACGGCAGAAGCGTCCGGTGTGATGGCCACGCGCGCCGTCGAGATCGCGCTTGAGCATGTGGTGTTCGCTGGCGGCCTGCCCGAAACGGTGGTCGATCAATGGAACGGCGCGACTAAGGCGCACGATCCAACGCGACAGGTAAAACTGCTCTACCCGCTCGATGGCGTGGTGATGCCGATCAACGTGGCACCGGCCGATGTGCAATGGGAAGGCGGCGTCGCGGGCGACGTCTTTCGCGTTCACTGGTCTGCACCCGGCGTCGAAGTGCAGGTGTTCGTGCCGCACGATGGCCTGGGTCACTGGATGCTCAGCGCCGCCGCCTGGCGCGCACTCTCGGAAGCGCTGCCCGAAAGCGACGTGCTGGTTCGCGTCGATCGCCTGGAGATCGCGAGTGGCGAGGTGGTCGCGGGCGTCGAGCGCGCCGTGCGCTTTGCCGATGCCACGGTGCGCGGCAGCATCTACTACTGGGACCTGAATGATGGCAGGATCCAACGTCTACGGTGTTGTTACGGTGCAGGCCCGTCGCTGATGCAGCGCAATGCGTAGAATGCGTCGGAGCAGCCCGAGTTGAAGCTATCGAACCAGTTCGTGCCAGGCGCGGGTAGAAACGATTGATTCTCGCCGGCTCTCCCCTGCAGCGCACTGTCGGCGGACGTCCATCCGTTGCAGTCGAGGCCTGTGGCCACGCCACTGGCGTTGCTGCCCGTCCAACCACAGGAACCGGTGGTGTCGCCGTTCTCGTCTGCAGAGAGTAGGTCCGCTCCGGTGCCGGGGTCCGTCTCATTCCCCCTGCGTCCTGCATCGACGCTGAGGCGGAGCGTAACCTGCCCGAATGCGTCCCCGAAGGCCTAAAAGGACCGGGCGCGTTCAATCGTAGTCTTCCCCACGTGCACCGAGATGTACGAGCACTTGATGACCTCGGTGGGCCCGGTTGCGAGAAAACGAGTTGCCGTATTCCGCCCCCGTCTTCTCCCACCCGCTACGACCCCGCCGCCACATTCGGTCCGCTCATCGAGCCAACGCCAATGCTCGAAGGTAAGAGCCAGCACGGATCGATCATCATGAGGCTCCCAAATCCAGACTCCGTGCATGACTTCAAACCACTCGCGGTACTAAGTAAGATCGCGAAACACGTACAGGCCACTACCAAGGTACGCGTCGTCCCTGCCAATCCATACCGCTGCGTTGGGATAGCCATGCGCTGGCAGGGGTACGCGGCACAGCATGGGAGCCGCGTACCGCATGAGACGTCGCGCGAGAAACTGACCGCTTGCAATGAACAGCTCGCGAGCGAGCGCTACGCCGTGCATGGTGTATGGGGTGGAATGGGTTGATAGTACGGTCTGATGGTTGGCGACTTTTTCCCTACTTGGGAACGTGCCCGTGGTGCCGAGCGTGCCGAGCGTGCCGAGCGGCAGCGAAATCGCTTTCGAGTGCGACGATCTCGACGCAGAGGTCGCAGCGCTCAAGGCGCGCGGCTACGTGTTCGAGTCGGGCCCTACGGATCAAAGCTGGCTGTGGCGCGAAGCGCATATGAGGGATCCGGATGGGCACGCGCTGATGTTGTTTCATGCTGGCGAGAATCGATTGAACCCGCCCTGGCGTTTGCCTGAGACGCGCTGACGGGAGACAAGCCAAGCTATCGCGCGTCGGCGGCGGAAGCGCTCCTGTCCATCCTACGAGGCCGCGAAGCTGCCACCACGAAGCCTGCCATCCCAACAACACGCGGTGCGCCATTTCACATCGGCATGCGCGCGGACGGTTCCCGTGCGTGTTAACAAGGGGTCGCGGGCTGCCCTGATGCGATTTGTCAGGCGTTGTGCAGGGCGCGGTACTATTATTACCGGCACCATGCAGCCCGCTTTCATCATTCCTGCCTTTGACGCCTACCTCGCCGCGCGCGGGCTGCGCTTCCAAGCCATCGTGATCGGCGGCGCTGCTCTCGTGCTACTCGGCGTTGTGCAGCGCACGACCGACGATTGCGACGTGCTCGACCCTCAGATCCCGGCGCCGGTCTTGGAAGCCGCGCGGGCCTTCGCACTAGAACAGGGCATCGCAGCCGATTGGCTCAACAGTAAGGCACACGACTTCGCACAAGTCCCAGGTTGTCTACCCGAAGGTTGGCGCGAACGGCTTCGCATCGCACATGAAGGGGTGGCCCTGCGTCTTCAGACGCTTGGATATCTAGACCTTCTCTGCACGAAGCTAGTCGCGCTCGTAGACCGCGGCACGGACTACCATGATTGCGTAGCACTCGCGCCGACAGCTGAGGACCTACGGGCCGCGTGGCCCTTTGTGGCGCAGTACGAAGGCAATCCGGAGAGCCGTGATGGCTACTGGTTGCCTCTAGCGCGCAAGCAGCTTGCGCGCCTTGCCAAGGAACTGGGACACGATGTCGTTCTCTAGGACTACTCCTAAGCTACTCACCGGCCCTACTCTGCACGAAGCTATGCGCAGCATCGGCCTTCGCGTTGGGCCGCTTGTGGCGAGCTCTGAACCGGCGGACCTGGAAGTTACCCTTGCGTCCGCCGTGATGAGCGCACTACCGCGCGACTATCGTCTGCTTGGCGTGATTGTCGCTTGGCTTGACGTGCATCACTCCCGTGTGAACGTGCCGCGACTCGGACGAGTGATTGCGCAACCTGATTTGTCGGCGCTCGCACGCTGCTTCTGGTCCGCAGTCGGTGTGTGGCTCGGACGAACCGATGCGCGCTTTCGTCCTCTTGCGCGCTTGTATCGTGGTGCTCGGCTTTCGCTCGATGATGCCGAGATCACCGCGGTGCAAATGAAGCGCGTGGGATCCGATCCTCGCTTTGAAGGAACCCCTCTGCTCGTGCATGCGCGACTCTTACGGTCTCGCACTGCGGATGTAGATGATGCAGTGCAGCTCGCTGCGCGCCATTCCGTGTATCTAAGGCGGGTGCAACTCGGCGCTAACTACCGAGCTGATGTTTGGGCGGCTCTGGATCGAAATCCGAGGCTAAGTGCCGCGGATGTCGCGCGAAGCGTGGGTTGCGCGTATGAGACTGCGCGATCGGTGGCCGAAGATTGGAAGACAGTGCGGCTCGCGATTGCGGCGGCGTAGCGGAGCACGCCTGCGTCGGGATTGAGCACCAAGCTTAACCGATTTCGTCGGCTCGGCCGCGAGCGCTTCATCACGTACCCGCGACAAGCGAGGCTCCGACCCCTGGCAGCTCGATCACACTCTGCGCCT
>JBBSJC010000337.1:0-8863 GCA_038257655.1 Polyangiales bacterium
CACTCCGGGCAAGAGGTAGGAGCCTACAACGTTTACCTCTGCGTCTCTAGCTTGATGGGATCGACATCAACGAAACTCGAGTTGATTTCACGTGACCAAGAATTCTGCATCTAGAACATCGTCCGCGGCCGCGTCATGGCTTGGTTTGCCCGATATTTCGGAGCTTCTGACATGTGCAGAGGCACAGGAACGCCTGGACTTGGCCGCACGTGCAGCGGCCACTTCCGCTACGCTCCTGACGAGTAGCGGCGAGCGGCTGGCTCAAAGCGGCGAAGAATTGCGCTGCGCTCTTTGCGAAGGTACTGCCCACGCTGCGACTGAAAGCATCGTCGCTCCAGCGCTGCACGTCGAAGCCTGTGCGCACGGCCTCCATCTGCTGCAAGTACCCGTGATCGTAGCGTCCTCTCGCGCGGCGAGCGTGACATTCGGTCCCTTTTTCTCGGCCTCGGAAGCTGACTCGTCATCGAGCGCAAGCCTGCAGCGAGTGGCCGCCGCCGCAGAGCTGCTCGCGCTCGTGCTCGCCGCGGATCTGGAGCGGGCGATCGCGCGTAAAGCGCCCGCCCAGCGCAAGAACCGTGATGAAGAGCGCTTGCAGCTCGCCCTAGAAGCCACGAGCGATGCGATTTGGGACTGGGATCTCGAGAGCAATCAGACGTACTACAGCCCGCGCTGGTTTTCGATGTTGGGCTACGCCCCAGGCGCGTTCGAGCCGACCTACGAGACCTGGCGGCGCATGACTTTGGCGGGCGATCTGGAGCGCACCAAGGCTGTGATCAGCAACGCGATCAAAGAAGGGACAGGGTACGAAGCGGAGTTCTGCATGCATCACGCGGACGGGAGCCTGCGCTGGATCTTGGGCCGTGGCCGTGTGTCCGGACGGGACGAGCAGGGGCGCCCTGTGCGCATGAGCGGCACGAACACGGACATCACCGAGCGCAAGCGTGTGCAGACTGAACAGGCAGCCCTGGAAGCGCGCTTGCAGCAGGCCGAAAAGCTCGCTGCTATCGGGCAGCTGGCGGGCGGCATCGCACATGATTTCAACAATCAACTAACGGTAGTGCTCGGTAATGCGACTGTTCTAAGAAACCACCTACGCGAGCCGCATGAAGTCAATTTAATTGATAGTCTCGTGGAGGCTGCATCGCGTACGGCGGAGCTCACCCGTAAGTTGGTGGCGTTTGCGCGCATGAACCACGAGAGAAAGTCAGAAATTGACGTTCATACGTTACTGGTCGATATAATTGCACTCTTGGGCGCGGAGCCAACCTTGACCATCTCGACCTACCTGCAAGCCAGTCCAAGCGTGGTGCACGGCAATGCCACCTCGCTATCGAGCGCGATCTTGAATCTCGCGCTCAATGCACGCGATGCCATGCCGCAGGGTGGTAACCTTACCTTCGAGACTCGCTCACTCTATATCGATGCAGATCACGCCGCGGCGGTGGCGCCCACCTTCAAGCCCGGATCTTACCTAGCTATTTCCGTGTCGGACACGGGGCCCGGCATTACGCAAGACGTACTTAGCCACCTATTTGAGCCGTTCTTCACCACCAAGCCCGTCGGCGAAGGCACGGGCATGAGCCTGGCCGCAGCCTACGGGACGGTGCGCAGCCATGGAGGAGCAATCCAAGTGCATTCTCAAATCGGACAAGGCTCCACATTTCACGTTTATCTACCCTACTCTTCAGCCCCGGAAGGCAACGGGACACACGAGCTACCGAGCACGCCTGCGCCTGCCAAACGCGGCAAACGCGTGCTCGTGGTCGACGACGAACCCTTGGTGCGGCAGGCGCTGCTGGCGTTGATTCAAGCCTTTGGTTATGAGGTCGAGTGCCGCGCCGATGGGCCGTCCGCAATCGCGTGCCTCGAAGCGCGCGACGACATCGGGCTTGTGATCCTGGACCTCGTGTTACCCGGCATGGGCGGCGCGGCGATTTTTCGCGCGATGCGCGAAATGCGTCCTGACTTGCAGTTACTCGTCTCCAGTGGTTACGCGGACGGCGAAGAGTGTCAGGAGTTGCTCGCAGAGGGGGCAGCGGGCACCTTGGCCAAGCCATTTCGCGCCGAAGAGTTGGCACGCACCCTCGAGCGCTTCCTCGGCGCGCCCGAGGCCTCCTGATCGCCAGCGGCGGCCTAGAACCTGCTGCAGCGGTCAGGTAGGACAATCCACGCGGCCGGCGCGGCCTGGCGGTCCTGCTCTGGAATCGGATAGCGTTAAGGAAACGCGACGAGCCAGAGGAGTCTGCATGGAGTCCGAGCCCATCCCCAGCGAAGCGACGAACAAGAGCACGGCGCCACGCGGCGCCCGTCGCCAGGGCCTGCAAAGCTTTGATCTGAAAGGGCATCTCGCGCAGACCGCCTCCGCCCCGAACCTGCGGCGCCATCTCAAAATCGGTGTTCAAAACTGGTTGACCACGGAGATGATGAAGGTAGCTGTGCGCGGCCAACCTAAGGTGCCTGCCCACTACCAACCCCGTGAGGGCCACTACCAACAGATCCAAACAGAGCTGCACTCGTACTGCGCCAAAGACAAGTACGCGCTGGTGCTACTGACGATGCCGTTCTTTGGTTCGCTCCGCGATGATGGCAGCGTCGACTGGGTGTCCGAGATCAGTAAGCTCGAGCCCCTCGATTTTCATCCTTACTATCTGCAGCCGTTTCATTCGATCCCGGGCGGGTGGCTCAATCCGCTGTCGGCCATCGGCAATGCAGCAGCGTTTGGTGCCTTGTACCGCAGCGCCCACAAGCGCGGCGCCGACGGATTACGCGAGGACATCGCGAGCTTTGTGCCCAAGCATGCCAAGGTGATCTACGACTTTGGCGCCAGCACGGGCGGGCAAAGCGCAGCCATCCTCGATCGCGTCGGCAGTGATGCCGTCGTGTACGCCGTCGACCCGGCAGCGCCCGGCATCGTGTTAGGCAAAAGGCAGATTCGTGATCCGCGCCTGGCCTGGATCCATGGCTTCGTGGAAGATCAGAATTTCGCGCCGCAATCGGCAGACGTGGTCAACATGACCTTCGTCGCCCATGAGTGCCCAGACCACATCAAGCGCGAGCTGCTCAAGGCCGCCTATCGGGTGCTCAAGCCAGGGGGTGTACTGATTTGGACCGATCCGCCACCTGACGATCTCTGCATCAGCTCGCGCGGATTCTTCGAACCTTACGCTTGGCAGTGGCAGCAGTGGTCTCCCGATCGCGAGCTCAAGGACGTGGGCTTTCGCGAGATCCAAACCCATCACGTGGTCGACCCGGTCTACCTGTGGACGCGCGTTGCGATGCGCTGACTCAAACACTGCCGCAGACCAAGCCGCACCAAGGGTGCAAGCGCTGCTACTCGAAGCGGACGACGACCTTGCCCAGGTTTTTGCCGGCCTGATGGTGCTCAACGGCGGCCACGACCGAATCGACGCCCATGAACTCGCTCGGGTCGACGACACCGCGCAGCTGCTTTTTGATCACGCCGCGGATCGTACTCATCGCATGCAAGCCCGCGCTTTTGGCGTAGTGCTTGAAGGCGAAACCGCGAATCTGCGCGGACTTGCTGAGCAGCCGATCGTAGACCGGTCTTACCGTTCGACCTTCGATGCCCGCTTTGTAGTCGGAGATATAACCGAACACGACCAAGCGCCCGCGCTCGGCCAAGTGATCGACGCAGGTATCAAACAGCTCCCCGCCCACCGAGTCGAGTACCAGATCGACACCCTTCGGGTACTCGCGACGCAGCACTTCGTCGACACTCTCCTCGCGGTAGTTAATCACGCGGTCGCAGCCAAGCTCGTAAAGCAGCTTGACCTTATCAGCGCCTCCACAGGTACCAATTACGTGGTTTCTCTTCTTTTTTGCCATTTGCACGGCGTAGGTTCCGCCGCTGCCGGCAGCAGCGGTGATCAGCACGGTTTCACCGCTTCCGAGCTTGGCGCATTCATTGAGCGCCACGGCCATGCTGATGCCGGTGACCATCATCGTGGCGTACTCGGGCTTGGCCTTGGGCACCGGCACTGCATAGGTCTTGCGTAGATCGACCACCCGGTAATCGGCAAAGCAGCCCGCACGCTCGCCCGTATCGGACAACACCATGTAGCGGCCGAGCAGCGCAGAAGGCACGTACGGGCCCACAGCGAGCACTTGTCCCACCCCTTCCAGCCCTAAATCGAAGGGCAGTTGCGTGTCGCCGTAGTAACCATTGGTTTTGAGCACGTCGCTCGCGTTAACCGCCGCATAACACATGCGAAACAGCGCTTGTCCCGCCGCTAGTGCCGGACGCTCGACCTCGACCAGCTCCGTTGCCGCGCGAAAATCCGTGGAAAAGCGCGTGGCTACGACCTTGCGAATTCGGGAAGGTAAGGCGACTCCAGGAAGGGTTCGTTCAGTGCTGAATGGGACAAAGCGCGCAAGCTGCTCAAGCATGCGAGCACCATAGCTCAACACTGTTTAGTGCACGGGTCTTAGCGTGCATAAAACGTAGGATTCGCATTGTGCCTGCGGGCCTGAGATAATCGCTCACCTATGTACGTGCGTCGGTTGGGCTTGGCCGCGGTGATTGTGATGTGGACGTTGTTGGCACAGGCCGAAGCCCCCAGCCCGCCGCTCAGTGGCCAAGCGGAGCTTGTGCTCCCTGGCGCCGTCCCGGTCGTGCCGGTGCCACCCGTGCCCTCAGCTGCGCCGGTGACCTCAGCTGCGCCGGTGACCTCAGCTGCGGTGACGTCAGCGTCGATCGCGACCCTGCCCGGGGAGGCTGCAACAAGCACGGCTGCGGCACTTCTGTCCGCGACTGACGTGACGCCTCCAGCGCTCGTGTTGCTTCCCATTCCCACGCCCCCGCCCACACCGGCGCGTCCCACAAGGTTTGAGGCACCGGCCCACGATTTGGCGGGCGCGGCCGCACGCACGATCGCCGGCCGCGTGGCCCGTTTTCGCTCCTATCGCGCCGAGGTTCCCGGAGCTAGCTGGCGGCTGGATGAGGCCGCGCTGTTTCGCATCCGCGCAGACGCACGATGCAAGCGCGCATTGCGCGAGGCGCGCGTGCCTGCCCACGTGGTCGAGCGTGAGTTCTTGACGCCCGTGCCGTCGCCGGTCGCGCTCGAAGGGCCGGTCGCGGGGGTAACCTTTTACTCGCTGCATACCGATCGCCAGGTTGAGATGGCCTGCGAGCTTGCCGTGCGGCTGCCGGCGCTCGCTGCCATCCTCAAGCGTCATGGCGTGCGCGCGGTCGACGTGCTGTCTTCTTACCGTGAGGCGCCGCGTACGAGCTTTCATACCTTTGGCCTGGCCCTCGACCTGGCCGCGTTTCATACCAGACGCGGCCTGCTCGTCGTCGCGGAGCACTTTGAGCCCACGCCGGACAAGCTTACCTGCGCTGCTCAGCCCAGCACCGAACAAGGTAAGGTACTACTGGCGATCGCCTGTGATCTCGCTGCCAGCGGTCTCGTCTCCTCCGTGCTCACGCCCAACTACAACGCCGGCCACCGCGATCACTTTCACCTCGACATCAGGCCGGATGATCCGCGGGTGTTTCTGCGTTAAGCGCCCTTTTTGCGTAAACGCGCGCGAACCTGCTGCGCGGTCGTCGCAACCTTTGCCTTGCCACCCGGCGCAGCGGCGAGTCGCTGTCGCATGAGCGGGCACTCCGCACTAGTCTTGCGGCATGACCTACCTCAGCAAGATGACACCCGATGACTGGCGCTACGGAAAGGCCGCAGCGCGTCGCTCGGGCCTCTTGAATGTATCGAAGCAGCCGCGACACGAGGTGTATTGGGAAGAGTATGGCAATCCCACGGGCGAGCCGGTCCTCGTCGTGCACGGTGGGCCCGGCGGGGCCACCTACCCCGCGATGTCGCGTTTCTTTGATCCCGAGCGTTATCGCGTGATCCTCTTCGATCAGCGCGGCTGCGGCAAGAGCACCCCGAGTGCGAGCGACAGCGATGCGCGCCCCGCGCTTGAAGACAACACGACCGGTCACTTGGTAAGCGATATGCTCAAGCTGCGCGCGCACCTGAGTATCGAAGGTAAGATGCACGTATTCGGTGGCAGTTGGGGCAGCACGCTCTCCCTCGCGTACGCGATCGCGCACCCAGAGACGGTGCAAACCTTAATATTGCGCGGCGTCTTCTTGTGCCGCCGCAAAGACATCGACTACTTCTACCAGGGCAATGCGGCGCGCTACGCAAGCGACCCGCAGGACACGAGCTTGCCAGGTACTTACCTGTTCTTCCCCGAGGCGTGGCGACACTTTGTGGAAACGATCGCACCCGATGCTCGCCACGATATGGTCAAGGCCTACGCGACGATCTTTGCCCAGGCGCCCGATTCCGAGCCTACCCGGCAGGCACAGACGAAGGCGGCCGTGGCGTGGTCCACCTGGGAAGGCATCACAAGTTATCTCGCCCAAGACGTAAGCGACCTGAGTAAGTTTGCCGAGCCCCAGTTCGCGAAAGCCTTTGCACGCATCGAAAATCACTACTTTATGAACGGTGCGTTCATGGCCGGCTCGGGAGAAGCCAATCGTGCGCAGAACTATCTGCTCGAGCACGTCGGGCGCATCAAAGACATCCCCATTCACATCGTGCACGGTCGCTACGATGTGGTGTGCCCGATGTTTCAGGCCGAGGAGCTCGTGTCAGCGTTGCAAGCGGTGGGGGCCGGGGACGTCGACTATCGACTGACTGCCGCGGGGCACAGCATGCAGGAACGCGAAAATCAGCAAGCGCTCACCGAGATCATGGATACGTTGCCGCCGATGACGCGCTGAGTGCCCGCCTGGGCCGGCTGTCGCCCAGTTTCCGCGCTCAAGGTCGTGCTGGTGTGTGTCGGCGCGCCTGGGATTGCGGACTCAGCCGGCCCACGTGAGCAGGCGCCGAATGCAGGGGCGTAAGAGCTTGCGCGTGGTACACCGACGCCACGATGTCCGAGCCCGAGCCCCCCGACGATTCCGTCAAGCCAGTTGACGACCCACCCGTCACGCCCGTCCATGATGATGCTCCACCCAAGTCCGAGCTGTTTGCTTTGGGCTGTGGCTGTTTGCTTATCGTGTTGATTTTCGCCGCCGCCGTGTACGCCGGCTTCCAGCGCACGTAGTGAGCTTCCGGAATATCTCAAGCGCGCTGCATGGCCCGCCGCGCGTGGGGCGACGGCGCAGGAACAGAGCGAACGCTGCGCACATCCAGACAAGCCCGCTGTGCTGGGCCGGGAGCGCGCTCAGACTGCAACCGCCGCCCTTACTTTCGGCCGGATCGCCATCGCCGGCTGTCTCCGCGCCCGCGCTCGCTCCTCCATCTTCGGTGGCATCTGGAGTGCTTGAGTTCGTGCCGTCGTTGGCTCCGGAGTTGCCGCCCGAGTTGGTACCGGAACTGCTGCCGGCACTGCTCCCGCCGTTGTCACTACCGTCAGTGCCGCCGCCCCCGCCGCCCGTAGAACCCGAGCCGCCGTCGCTATCTCCTCCCGGGGCCAGGCCCGGCGCGCCTGCTAGGTCCCAACAATCCGTACGCGTGCAGGGCGAACGCTGGTCGATGTCTGCGCGCAGGGAGTCTGAAATCTTACCGCCTGCGAGCAAGTGCGCGAAGGCGACCGCGCGCAGAGCATTGACGCGCCCGTAGCCATACTGGCCGCTGAAGCCCTGAGCGTCGTACTTGGCCGCAGCCGTTGACACTTTGTCGGCGCTGGCCGCGAGGATCGCGCGCACCTGTTTGCTCGTCAGCTTAGGATTGGTGTGCAGCATCAGCCCGACGATGCCCGAGACCACGGGCGCGGCCGCAGAGGTATGGGAGAAACGGTAAGAGTACTTACCCACCCAGCCGTCTCCGCCCGCAGCCGGTTTGGTGGGCGTCATGCCGGCGGTGTCGCTGCAGCCACTCGAGGGCGCAGCGCCCGGTGCAAGACAAGCCGGCGCCAGGTAATTGTCCGTGGTCCAGATGCGATCGATGTAGGTCGAACCAAGGCCAGCCGACTGCTTTTCTGCCGCGCTGGTGGGCGCCATCAGATCGAGGCCCGCGCCGAAGTTGCTAAAGGCGTGCCTGACGCCCTTACTGTCTGTACCCCCCACGCTGATCGTGTCGTCGCTATCTGCAAAGTGATTCCAGGCGAAGTCCTCGGCGCTGTTGCCCGCCGCAAACACGGCGTTCGTGCCAAGGCCAGCGCGGCCCTTGTCGTTCAAACGGTCAAGCAGTGCTTGGATGCGCACCGGGTCGGCGCCGCGGTCTGGACCCCAGCTTGCGTTGATCACGTCGGCATTTTGCGCGCTGACCCAATCGAACACCTGGTCGTAGTAATCCTCGACGCTTTTGCCCTGGCTTGCACCGCCGTCGTCGGCGATGCGCGCCAGGACGAGCTTGCAGCCGGGACACACGCCACTTATCCCTTTCTTATTGTCCGCAGCGGCGGCGGCGATACCCGTCACGAGCATGCCGTGAAAGTTCGAGGGCGACGTGTTACTGAACAGGTTGCCGCTTTCGAGCGCAGCATTGCCGAAGTTCTTCGAGGCTAAGACCTTGCTGCTGATCTCCTCGTGGGCGAGGTCAAAGCCGTCATCGATCACCGCAAGCTTCACGTCTTTGCCGATTTCAGCGAGGGAGCTTGCGAGCTCAAGATCGAGAATCAACGCCCAGGCGTCAGCCACGTGCGCATGATCGGAGCCGTTGATCTTACCTTTGCCATCCAGCGTGGTGAACGGCCCTTCGTTGTGTAGCTGCCACTGGTCGGCATAGTAAGGATCGTCAGGCACGACCGACGACAACAAAGCGGGAGCCTGACCTTTTACCCATACTAAGGGCTCGTCAGTTGCGCTGGGCGCGCAGGCTGCGCTCGTAAGATACAGACCGATAAGAGAAAGGTTACCAAGCGTTCGCATACTGCCCTTTCGCATTTCATG
>JBBSJC010000338.1:0-8846 GCA_038257655.1 Polyangiales bacterium
AGATCGCCTCGACGCCGACGCATCCCCGCCTGCGGCGTTGCGAAACCTTGAAATACAGGCAGTATTCCGGCGGTTTCGCGCCTTGCAGGCGGGGCGCCTCGACGCCGATCCGACCTGATTGTTTCGCGGCGGTCGCTTAGTCCCCGACCAACGTTTCCCGATCGCGCAGCAGCTCGCGGGTAAACCGCGCTCGCAGATAAAAGCCGCGCGGCAAAATCGATAGCGGCTCGTCGTCGCCACCGTAAGCCCGCGTACGCACGCCGCTGTGCGCCGCCTTGGGCCGCGCCTGCAACCAGCGCCCGATGTGTGCGGTCAGATCTTCGACTTTGCCGATCGCGACCATACCCACGATTTCCTCGAAATCCGCGCGCAGCACGTCTTGTTGCTCAGCTGTGGGTTTCCAAAAGAAGGGCCGGCCTACCCGCGGTGCCTCGGCCACGACGATCGGCACCCACAGCACGTGCGCGAGCTTGGCGCGCACGGGTGAGTCCCTCCACTCCAGCATGTCTGCGTCTGCAAGTGAGAGCGTACACACAAACGTCGACTCCATCGGCCTGCCCTGCGTATCGACCGGCAGTGTCTTGAGCTCGACTCCCAACGCGGGAAAATCTGGGATCGAAAGTGAACCCGCGGATGCGCCGAGCGCACGCTCGATCAGCTGGCCTACCTTACCCTTGCGCTGAACCATGGGTCCCTGGGGCTTGGCCGCTAGCTTCGACTGCAGCTCGCCCAGTAAACAATCCGCTAGCGCAGCCGCCCGCTGCTCGAGCTCAGCGAGGTCGGCGGGAGGCGGTCTCAGCACGGGCTCGCTCACCCCCGGGTACTAGCACCGATCAAAGGCAGGTTGAGCTCAGGATTGCACTGTAACAGCCTGAGTCGCTCGGCTGCGCTGCCAAACAAGTATCAAGCGCATTGAACTCAGTCAGACAGAGCTCCTGAATGCAGGTCTGGTTGCCACAGCGGTTTCTCTGTCTGCAGCAGTCCAGAGCAGTCATCTGCGGTTCACAGCTGGTGTTTCGCGCGCAGGTCATCAGGTCGTTGCGAATGCAGCTTTCACAATCGTACGGCTCCCCCAGCTCGTCGCGGACGTTGGGGTCCGCAGGTGGAGTCATGTCGTTTGCACCGCAAGCAAGCGTGTTGAACAACTGGTACCCCGGATCCGAGTTGATCGCGGAAGCAAGACAGACGTCGGCCAAACCGGCTCCACAGCGCTTGGACTCGATCACAAAATCGGTCGCCACGCACGCCGGAACCACAGCGCATGTATCCGTCGTCTCATCACAGGTCGTGCCCACGGCGCACGGAGAGCCGCTGCTCGAACAGCCGCGGTAATCGACACCATTCGTTTCAGGACTGCAGCTCTCCTGTCCGTTGCAGAACAGTCCGTCGTCGCAGGGCGAGGCGGCGGCGTTCGTGCACAACATGGGATCGCTGAGATCGATGCACGTTGCACTCACGCAGATCGCGCCCGCTGCACAAACGGTCCCGCATTGGTTGCAGTTGGCATCGTTGGTGAACAGATTGACGCAGTCCGTACCGCAAAAGCGTTCGCGGCTTTCGCAGATCAAGGCTGCCGGTTTACCGTCGACGCACTGCTGAGGCGATCCGTCCGGCCCCAGGTTCGCGTTCACGTTCATTCCGCAGCCACCGCAGTGGAGCGGATCATTCAGCGTATCGACGCACTCTTCTCCGCAGGCGGTCGTACCTGCTGGGCAGCCGCACGTGCCTGAGGAGCAGACCTGCGCACGTCCAGCTGCCCCCCCACACACCGTACCGCAGGCACCACAGTTTGCCTCGTCGGTCGCAGGATCGCTGCACACGCCGTCACATTCATTGAAGCCCGCAGGACAGCTGCTCGGTGTGGCATCGCCAATCACCAGCGCGGCGGCCCCCGCATCACACGCGGTCGGGTCCGCATCCACAGTCTGAGCGATCGCACTAGTCTTGTAAGTAAGCGCTTTGGACACGCCCGCTTCGGTTTGTCCGATCAGCACCACGTCTTGAGCCGCTGGCGCATCACCTGACACGCAACCATCGTCGCCGCTGAACAGCGAAGACACGCCGGGAAAGCTTGCGCCCACGAGCCAGACCTGTGCACCAGCGACTGGCTTCGCATCGCCGTCCCGCACGCAAACGCGCAGACAGGTGACGGTTGCAAACAAGTCGCCGTAGCCGTGCCAAGAGAGATGATCCACATCTTTACGATAGACGGGCTCGCCCTTGTCGTTGACGGTGCGCTTGGCCTTGCCCTCTTCTACCCAGACTCCCTTCTGCTCGTCGTAGCTCAAGCCGCTACGCTGGGCTGCGCCCACGTCCTTGGCGGGGAATTCGGCCACGACCTTTTCATCTTTGCCCACGGTCAGGCTCTTACCGTCTTTATCGACGATCTGGATATTCAGCGCGCGATGCACCGAGACGCGACCCTTGTCGGCGCCGCGCTCTCCTTTAAGCTCGGGCAAGGCAGCCGCCTGTTTGCGATCGTGGCCGTCGACGTCAGAGACGGTGAGCTTCACCATGCCCGTCACGCGCTTGCCCTCGGCGTCTTTCACTGCACCTGGCGGGATCTCTATGGAAGCACCGGAGTCGAGCACCACCTTGACGCCCTTGTCGGCATCAAAGTCCACGCTCTTGTCCACATCCTTGATGAACACCTCCATGTAGCCGCCCTTGGGAGGCGCGCGCTTAACGGTGGCAGCGTAACTGAGCTTCGACACTTCGACGTCCTGGGGGTCTTTATCTGACTTCAGCTCGAAGTTACCTTTGGCGTCGCTCTTGGCGGTCTCCCCCGACAGCGCCTTCAGGTCTGCATCGTCGACAGCGCGTCCGGTGTCGGCGTCAAACACACGTCCCTTCAGCCCACCAAGCTCAGCGCCCGAGTCCGCGTCTGTTCCACTGTCCATCGTCACGCAGGAACAGGCGCCGTACTCGCCTGCGCTACAGGTCTGCTTGCCCCTCGCGCCGTCTTTGCATTCACAGGACTGCGTGGACCCATCTTCGCAGGGCTTCTCCTTCTTAGACCCTCCACCGGAGTCACACGCCAGCAATGTAGCTAGCGAAGCAAGCAAGACGGCTCGAACCCACAGATCTGATCGCATCGTAAACCTCCACCCTGGGTACCTACATAACCGAACCAGGGCAGATTCCCAATAGGGTCGTGCCCCCCAAAGCACTCGCAAGCCAGCCTGCTCCTGATGGTTTGCGGTATCGGAACGTACGAGAGCTACGGCCGCGGGCGGTGTTTGATGCCCCGCAAGCAGCGCTCCGGCTTGCTTACCATTGCCGACACTCCGCCGTGGGCGGACGACATGCTAGCAAGGGTAAGGTCGCAGCGACCCTCGCCAGGTCATTCGGGCGATCGATCCCTCGAGGTGCTCCGAATACCACCTCACTTCACGAATGCGTGGCCATCACACCGAGATCGTCATGTCAGATCCCCGCAGCCGCGTTGACGAGCGATCGGACGATCAGCGTCGTACCCAACCTGGAAGCGGGGCGCGTGCGAGTCAGCGTATGTAGCTGCTGACTGCCTGACAGGAACGCCACAACGATCTGCTGCAGCACGCGCGGCAGCGTTAGGGTCGCACCGATCGCTCCGTAAGATCGGGACGAGGGATGACTCAGAGCATCTGTTCATTACGCGATCATCCGTCGCAGATCGCCACACGAGCATCAGAGATCGACATCGCAGTGTGTCTTACTGTTGTCGAAAGCTTGCGTATGCCGTCACGTAGGGTACATGCCTTCAACCAAAGGGAAGAGGGATCCAATGGCCGCAAAGAAGAAGACTGGGAAAGTGTACGGAAGTAAGACGCAGTTCGTGATGGGCTTGCCCCACGAAGTGAGCGCGAAGGATGTCGTCGCCCGAGCCAAGGCCAAGGGCCTCGCGCTTACGGAAGCGCACGTCTACAAGATCCGCTCCACCAACAAGAGTAAGGCTGCCGGGGGCAAGACGGCAGCAAAGGGTGGCAAGACCGCTGCCAAGAAAGCAGCACCCGCCAAGAAGGCCAGCAAGAAGGCTGCCAGCGGCAAGGGGGCATCGAGCCAGAACAAGCGCGACTTCGTGCTGAGCTACGGCGACGCCCCCGCCGCAGAGGTACTGAAGCAGGCCAAGAAGGCAGGCCTAGGGCTCTCCAAGGCCTACCTCTACACAATCCGCGCCGAAGCCGGAGCGTCCGGCAAGAAGAAGGCAGGCAAGGCCGCCGGCAAGAAGGCGCCCAAGAAGGCCGCAAAAAAGGTGGCTAAGAAGGCCGCGAAGAAAGCCACCAAGAAAGCCGCGAAGAAGAAGCGCTGAGCTACCGCACGCGTCCTGACAACCGCGCTTTACACGGGAGGCCGAACTATGAGACAAGGTCGTTCCCTTCCCGTGTTTAGGAGTCTGCGTGTTGCATCGACGCGAGTTCCTCGAAGTACTCTCCGCACTTGGCTTAACCTCGCTCATACCCGCGTGTGGCGACTCCAAGTCGCCCCATGCGCGCCTTGCCTTTCCTGACTCTCTGCTGAGCGGGTCGCACACCGAAATAGGTGGCGCAGGCGATGGTGATGAAGCGTTGACCGTGCTCTCGGGCAAGCTTCCTTCGGATCTAGACGGTCACGTACTGATCGTGGCGTCGGTCCCAGCGAGCGCAGACATGCCATTGCTGACCGGCGAAGGTGTGGTCTACCGGGTGTCCTTCTCTAACAAAGAGGCACGGATCAAGACCCGCGTCATTCGCACCGACGATTGGTATATCGCCCAAAAGGTGCGCGGGACCGAAGACGACTTCGGTCTGATCTTCGACATCGCCCAGTTCTCCGCCACGTTTGGCGCGCGCAATCTCGCCAACACCGCCCTACTCCCAATCATGAATGGCCGCTTGCTCGCGACCTACGACATGGGTAGGCCGATTGAGCTCGACCCGCGCACCCTGCATCCGATCACCGCGCTGGGTCTGCAAGACTCGTGGAAGCCGTCCCTCGACAAGGGACTGTTTCCCATGTGCTTTGTCACTGCGCACCCAGCCTACGATGCCAAAGAGCAGCGGGTCTACGCGATCAACTACGGTCTGTCCGTACTCGTTAAGTTCCTGCGCATCGTGCGCTGGGACGGTAGCTCCGAACCTGAGTTCTTCGACGTGGTCGACGAGCAGGGTAAGGAGGTCGCCCTGTCCATGCTCGGTCACCAGATGAACGTCACGGAAAATCACGTGGTGATCTTAGATGGTGCCTTCGACGTGGTCGGCACCGTCCCCCCCACCCAATCGCCGATTTTCGTGATCTCCAAGAGCAGCCTGAAGTCGGGCGAGAAGGCGGTGGCCAAGCGCATTCTGATCGATCGCGAGTCCACCCACTTTCTTGCGGACTACAACGACAGCAACGATCTGCTGCGCCTTTTGTTGATGCATCACAACGGTGCGAACACGGGTGCGGCGTTGAGAGAAGGCGACGTAGGGTTCCGGTCAGGTGAGCCGATTGCGGGTCAGTTCTTCCGCAGCAACAGCGATCGAAACGTGATGGGTCGCCATGAGATAGACGTGCGCAGTGGCAACGTGACGAGCAAGCTCCTCTCCAATGACACGACCTGGGGCATGGGCCTGTGGGGCCAAGACCCGCGTTCATGGACCAAGCTCGGCACGGCCTTTTACCAGAGCTTTGGCTTCAACCCTGACTATCTGCCCAAGCGGGATGCGGACAAATATCAGAAGTACCCATTTGGAGCCGGGTTCAAGCGTGAGATTCCGCTCGACAAGCTACCTGACGAGATTCTCGCCCCCAAGCTCGTCCACATCGATCATGAGGGCATGCAGGATCTTCAGTCCTTTGCCTTTGAGCCGTACACGCTCGCATCCTCGCCCACGTTCGTGCCACGCAAAGGGCAGACCAGCGACGATGATGGCTATTTGCTCGTCACGATCGCAGGGAACGACCGAGATGAGCTGTGGATTTTTGATTGCACGGATCTCGCACGCGGCCCGCTCTGCAAACTGAGTCATCCCGATCTCGACTTCCCCTTCACGCTGCATTCGACGTGGATGCCGAGCCTGGAGTCACGCAAACCGGACTACGTCGTGGAGAGGGGCGAAGACTACGAGAAGCGCCTCAATGAGCTCGCCAAGGACAAGCAGAAGATCGCCCGAGACGCGCTCGACCTCGGTTGAGCGGACCCGCCAGATCCGGTGTCTTAGCCCAGGTATCTGCGTTTTACATGGCGTAAGAAGGCATCGATCGCGAGCGCATGGCCGCTGGCAGACTCGATCAGCGCATCCGTGGTGAGCAGGCACCCCTTGGACCAGATGCGAGCGTCAAGCCAAGCATTGAGCGGTTCGAAGTCACCGCGCGCGATCTGAGTATTGAGCTCCGGTAGATCCGTGTTCACAGCGTCGAACAGCTGGGCTGCGATCAAGGCACCCAATGTGTAGCTAGGGAAGTAACCGACCGCGCCAGACGGCCAGTGCACATCTTGCATGCAGCCGTCTCTGAAGTCGTCCACGGTAGACAGCGACAGGGCGCGCTGCATGTGTGCATTCCACAGCTCAGGGATGTCGGCGACCTCCGCCTTGCCCTCGATCACCGCCTTCTCGATCCGGTAACGCAGCACGACGTGCAGTGGGTAGGTCACCTCGTCGGCATCGACACGTATGAAACCGCGCTCTACGCGTGTGTATAGTCGAGTCAGATTCTCGGCCGTGAACGCCTGCGGCTGCGCGGAGGCTTGGGCAGCGAACACGTCCCGCACGACCGGCGCCGCAAACTCCATGAACGGGCGACCGCGACAAATCTGCATTTCTTGGAACAGACTCTGGCTCTCGTGCACGCCCATGCTGCGTGCCAGACCGACAGGCTGATCACGCAGGCCGCGCGGCAGATGCTGTTCGTACTTGGCGTGCCCCGTTTCGTGCAGCACGCCCATCAAGCTCTCGGTGAAGTCGCGCTGGTTGTAGCGGGTGGTGACACGCACATCGTCCGGAACCCCGCCACAAAACGGATGATGACTCGTATCAAGACGGCCGTGAGCGAAGTCAAAGCCGACGCTCGCCATCAGACGCATGCCCAACGCTCGCTGCGCTTCGGTCTCAAACGGTCCCTGTGGGGTATGCAACACCTCAGTGGACTGGCGTGCGATGACCTGCTCGATCAGTGACGGTAAGGTCTGCTCGAGCGCTGAAAAGAGCACGTCGACACGCGCGCTCTGCATGCCTGGCTCGAACGAGTCCATCAAGGCGTCGTAGCGCCCGGTACCAAAACGTTCACTCAGCACACTCGCCTCCTCGCGCTTGAGGCGAAACACTTCTTCGAGCAGTGGCTTGTGCCCCGCCCAATCATTGGCGGCGCGTTGCGTACGCCAGCCTTGCTGACAGCGCGCCTGAGCGCCACTTTGTGCTTCGACCAGGTCCTGTGGCAGCGCGGTCGCACGCCGATATCCGCGTTCGATCTCGCGCACATTGGCCTGCTGTTCGGGCGCGAGCTCTGCGCTCTTAGCGGCCTGCAACCAGTCGGCGATCCGTCGGTCGGTCGCCATGGCGTGGATCTGACCGTCCAGGGCCGACATCGCCCCCGCCCGCGCCTCCCCTCCCCCCGCTGGCATCATCACCGCTTCGTCCCAACCCAACATGGCGGAGACGTGATACAGCGAACTAATACGACGCATATGGGCTGTTAGATCACGATACGACACGCACTCTCCCTGATGATCGCGGCCACTTCTGTGTCTATTTGTGAGTTTCCGAGCATAGGCTGCGAGCGCGCGGCCAGATCGTTTGTAGAACGCAAGCGTCTATCCCCGAACGCCCATGATACTGTAGGCGCTCGCGCCTCAAAGCAGTTCACCATGCATCGCAGTACATCGCATCCTCAAACCGCTGCAGAGCTTCGCGCCCACGAAGCCGACACGCTGATCGCAGCGGCGCGGCAGGGTGACTTACGGGCTTTTGATGCACTGGTGCGCCGCTTCCGGCCGCGCATCTACGCGCTCGCTCTGCACCTATGTGGAAGCACCCATGATGCAGATGACATTACCCAGGAAGCATTCCTGCAGGCCTATAAGCACATCGGCCATTTCGAAGGTCGCAGTCAGTTCTTCACCTGGCTGTACCGCATCACCGTCAACAGAGCGCTCAACGTCCAGCGCAGCCGCAAGCGCAGCGTGGTCTCCCTCGACGATGCGCGCGTCGACATCGCAGTTCGGGTCGACGCCCCGTCCGATCCAAGGCTCGCTCTCGAGATGCGCGAGACCTACGCCACCTTGCTGTCTGCACTCGATGCACTGTCGGCGTCGCTGAAGAGCGCCGTGGTCCTGACCGCCTTGCAGGGCCTGAGCTACGAAGAGGCGGCGGTCATTCTCCGCACGTCCGAGGGCGCGATCGCCGTGCGCGTGCATGAAGCCCGCAAGCACCTTCGCGCGGCGCTCGCCGCAGGCGTCGCCAAACGTAGCCGTGCAGCCACTGCCGCCGCCGCCCTCAAACAGGCGCAACACTCAGATCGCGAAGGCTCATCCCTAAGCCTGGACCTCGCCCTTGCTCTCGCTGGCCTGCTCTGATGTTTCTTGCGAATCCGGATCCTGCTTCAAAACGCCAGCTTCACTTGTAACTTGCTCCACGGCTGGCATTGGCAGCTGCGCTTGAGCCTCGGCTTCGAGCGCCTCGTCCGCTGCGGACTCAGCACGCGACTCGGCACTTTGCGCATCGTCGGTAAGCGCGGCCGCATTGAGTGCAGCATCTTGCTCTTCGCGCACAGACTCAACCATCGGGCGTCGATTGTTCTTCAGCAGATCAGACACAAGCCACCACGGACGCTTATCGAGCAGGTGGGTGTCCTGGGACATGACCTTGTTATTGGCGGCCTCCGGCTGCAGCGTGGCGCGCAGGACCGCC
>JBBSJC010000339.1:0-8843 GCA_038257655.1 Polyangiales bacterium
GATAGTTTTTCGGTCAGCAGCGAACCGAGTGCGATGCCCACGCAGAACACGGACAGAAACAGCGTGACCACGTGCTCGCGGGCGTGCAGCGTCTCGCGTACGTAGACAGGGAACACCGACAGGAACACCGCGCCGAAAAACCAGAACCAGGAGATGCCCAGCACCGAGAGAAACACCGCGCGGGTGCGCTTGGTGATGCGCAAGATCTCGAGCGTCGGCGTGAACGGATTGCGACTGATGCGTACGTCGGATGAGCCCTTGGGTAAACGCGGCACCCAGAAGCTTGCAATGAAGCCCAAGACTGAGGTGGCAACAATCGCCGCCGCAACGAGGGCGGGTCCACGCTCGTCAAGAATGAGCACGCCACCACCGATCGTGCCGCCGAGGATCGCGAGGAACGTCCCCATCTCGACGAGTGCGTTACCAGCCACCAGCTCAGGGGGAGCTATCAACTGGGGCAGGATGCTGTACTTCACGGGACCAAGAAACGCGGAGTGCGCGCCCATCAAGAACAACGCACCAAGCAACACCGTAAGGTTACCCTGCCAAAACGCCAAGGCGCCCATGGCCATGATCAGGATCTCGGCGCCTTTGATCGCGCGCACGATCGGTGTCTTCTCGTAGCGATCAGACAGCTGGCCAGCCGTGGCCGAGAACAGAAAGAAGGGCAGGATGAACACGCCCGAGCACAGGCTTATCATCGTCGCCGGCGACAAGCCGAAGGCATGGGCCTGCGTGCTGCTGATCCAGATCACGAGCGCGTTCTTGAAGAAGTTATCGTTGAACGCGCTGAGCAGCTGCGTGAGGAAAAAAGAGCCAAACCCGCGCCGAAATAGCAGCCTGGTCTGAGACGTCGTATTGGACATGCGTTCGATCCCCGAGGTCTAGGCCTGGGGCCTCCTAAGCCGTGGGCTTAGCGAGGCCCGTGCCAGCCGAAACCCTGTGCAGTTTCGAGGCTGGCGCCCGGGGAGGATACGCTGCTTGAACAGGCGATGTACACGAGATGTACAGCGTGCCCGATCACCGCGGGTCGAGACCGCGGAGAGCCCTGCTCAACCGGTCTTGGTTAGGCTGTCATCGATGATGATCGACGGTGGGTGCGAGTTCTTCGAGTCGTTGGCGACCTTGCCGTGGGCATCTGCGAAGAAGCCAAGCACCGGGCGCACCCGATCGGTTGCCGCAAGCGTCGCGTCATCGAGCGAGGCCTGATCGGAGGTGGCAAGCTCGAGACGCTTTTGGATCTTGTAGATCTCGGCCTCGAGCTCAGCGATGCGTTGCTCGCTCTCCTTGCGCAGCGCGTCGAGCTGTTTGTGACCGGCGGCGACGTAGTTGTCGAAGGCTGTCACGTGTGCTGAGGCCGCTTCAACGATCGCCTTGATCGAAATGTCGAAGGCCTTGAATGACGCCTCGACGATATTCTTGCGCACGGGTGCGGGCGTCTCTGCAGGAAGCGCCTTCAAGAGCTCGAGCGTGCGCTCCACTTTCTCGCGGGGCTCAGCTGCGACGCCGGCGGCTTCGAGCACGGCCACGCCATCGAAGCGCGGTGGCTGGTGCTTGTTCTCCGCGGAGACAAGCTTTTCTTTGCTGTCTCGCGCGTTCTCAGCTGCTTTTTCTTCGTCTCGCTCCGCTGCAGACGAAGCGCCAAAAATTCGAAACAGGCTCATGGTGACTCCCTCTGCAATCAATCCTACGCCCGTCGCAAGCGTTTGATCGTGCGAGTGAGTCATCGCGTATTAGGGCCTACTTATTCTGTGCGGACATGCGCTGTGTAAGCCCGACCCGTACGCACATTTGGGTATGTGCGCGGCGCTTAGTCCGTAGCGACGGTTACTGAATCGCGTACGCGGACTAGACCGTTCAGTACACCGACATAGGCGCTGCCGTCAGGCCCGAGCGAAATCGAGGCCCAGTTATTGTCGTAGCGCACGCCTGTGCCGGTCAGCACGCGATAGCGCGTCAGTCCCGTCTCGAAGTCGATGGCGGTGAAGTAATAGGCGTCGACACCCTGAGTGTCAGGGCGCTTGGTATAGACGTAGACCAAACCCGTCGCGGCCGACAGCTTGGGTACGGACGTCTGCGCGATTTCGCGGGATTCCCAGACGATGTCGCAACCCGTGTCATCTTCTCGGATGTCGATGCGCGCCAGGCCCGGCGAGCTGGTCTTACCGCCGCGCATGGTGCGAAAGATGTCGTACCCAGCGTTGTTCTCGATGATGAGTGAACGTCCGTGGCCGATCATGGTGTTCTCGGTGGCGCTCGCGCCGGGCTCGAACACGGGCATCGTGCATACAAGACGCGAACCATTGACCTTGTCACCGCGCCGATAGACCTTCACGTGCATGCGGGGCTCTGCGTTGTCTGCAATCGCGACATAGTCGTCGCCGAGCAACGTAGGCGTGGTGCCGGAGCCACGATTGATCTGGCCGACCTTACGGCGCGTGCCCCGATCATAACGCTCGCGCCAGACCACAAAAGGACCGCGCTCAGCGTCGAGCCCGAATCGGTACAGCGCGTGATCGGAGACGACGTAGACTCCGTCCTCGGCCAGGCTAAAGGCGTTTTGCAGCTCTTCGCCGCGCAAGCGATGCACGTGGACTTGTCCGCCGTTCATCACGACACCCAGGGTGCCCGAGCGTGCGCTGAACCAGTAGTTGCCCTGGAAGTCAGGCAATACCGCTGTCAGCTTGTCCATCTCGCCATCTGGGAGGCGCAAAGCGCGGCTCAGATCGACGCTGTGATCGACCATGAAGTGTGGCGTACCGTCTTCATCATCGATGACTGAGATGATCTCGATCGTGCCATCGGCGGTGCCGACCACGGCTCGACTTTGCTCATCGAGATAGAAGTACGCACCGCCCGAGGTGTCCTCCATCATCTTGCGCAGGCGCAGGAGCGGCGTGCGCCGACGGGGCAACGCATAACTAGCGAGCACCTGCAAGGTAGTCTCATCCAGCAAGAGTAAGGAGGGGCGGCGGTCGCGTACACAGACCGTGATGATGCGTCCCTCGCCATCGAAGTTGATCGTCGGGCACTCGCCGCCCAAGAAGCCCATCGAGCGCGAATCGACCGCCGGCGCATGGCCCAGCGGCCCCGGCCCAGGATGCGTGTTGGTCGTCGCCGCGTCCGCGTGCATGCAGCTTGTGCCGTGCGCGGCCATGTACGGATGCTCTTCGGGGAGGTCAGCACTCTGGAGGGGCTTGGCACCGACCGGGCCGCCTTCCATGAGAGGCAGCACCGTGGTTGGGATCGGCTGTTGGATCGGGCGCGAACGACCGACGCGAATGAAACCGCAGCCGCCCAGCAACACAGCGGACAGCGCGAAGCTGAGGCTGACGAGTCGGAGACTCCGTATCGTTCGAGTGGGGGCTTGGCTACGCGGCATGCCCTATCTCGTGTACCCGACACCTTCGGCTCATACAATGGCCTTTCCCGGTGAAACAATCGTGTTGTTCGCGGGACGCATATTGTCTCGTGCTAAGTTTTACGAATGCCTCGTGCGCTTCCGCTACATCTGCGCGCCGCGTTGATTGGTGTGCGCGCGTTCGGGGAGGGGTTCTCCGCGCTGTTTCATCACGCCCATCGCATAGGCCTGGCACCGTCCGACGCTGAGGTGCGGATCGTTCGCGGCATTCCTTACGGCTCCGATCCGCGCCAGGCCATTGATGTGTATCTGCCCGCGAAGCCTCGGCTTTCAGCATCACTACCCACGCTCGTGTTCGTGCATGGCGGCGGCTGGATCGCCTGCAATCGGACGATGAGCGCACCCTTCGCACGTACGCTGGCCGCCCGGGGCTTCGCGGTGGTCACCCCTGGTTACCGCCTGCTACCCCACTGCGACCGCGAGGCGCAGCGGAGCGATGTGCGCGCTGCCCTGTCCTGGGTGATGACCAGTGGCGCGCGCCGTTTCGATTTGGATCTTTTACGGATGGTCATGGCCGGGGAGTCTGCCGGAGCACACTTGATGATGCGCACGGTCCAGGCCTGGGACCCGGGTTGGCCGAAACCGCGGGGCCTCGTCGGCATGTACGGTATGTACGACGTACAGCACTTGGAGCATGAGTCGCGGCGCCTTTTCGAGCCCCTGCGCGCGGCTTTAACCCACAGCGGCACTCGCAGCGCCAGCCAGGGCGTCACTCGCGGCGGCACTCGCAGCGGCCCCGGCGGCGGCCCGCGCGGTCGCTTCGCGGAGATGGCGCACGATCACTCGGCCCTGCGCCCGCTGCCCTGGAGCGACGTACCCGTGTTGTTGCTGCACGGGGAGTCCGACGTCGTGGTGCCGGTCAGCCAGAGTCACGCCATGCACGACATGCTGCGCGAGCACGGCCATGACGTGCGCCTACGAACCTATGCTGGTGGCGCTCACGGCTTCATCTACGATGGCCATCCTGCGCGACGACCCGCGGCGCTTAGTGCCTACCGCGCCACCTTACGCTTCTTGCTCGAAACTACAGGGCGTTCAACTCCGCGTCGATCTCCCGGGCCACCTCTTGCACGCTCGCTTGCAGAGGCGCTGGCAGCGAAGCCAGCTGATCGGGCGTAAAGTCTTCGCTGAAGCGCAGTCGATCCGCTTGTTTCGCGGGGCCTGTGTCCGGCATCCAGCTCGAGTGAATCACGAACGGCACGATGTGCTTCCCCTCTGCCTTCGCGACGGCGATGGGGCCCTTGCTCACCTGTGCCGCGTCAAATAGCTCGATGCGAAAGCCGCCATCGTTGAGCACGGGAACGACGACGTAACCGTCGTGGCCGCCCGGATTTGGACCCTCGTAGGCGTCGCCTTGCTGACCCGCGTGGCGTGGTGCGCCCGCGTTCCGCGGTGCGAAAGAGGGCGATGTGGCCCAGTCATCGAGCGCAAACTGCCAGTCGCCCTTCGGCTTTAGATCGTTTGTCCAATCAAAGGACACAAGGCAGGCCGGCTGCTCCGCCTTGGGCAAAAGCTCCATGTCGATGCGGTGCTTATAGATGTTGAACTGACGCTCACTGATGCCGTCGGGCTTCCAGCCGTTGTACATGACGTGGTGCAAGGTGGGTTTGGTGATACCTGCCTTGGACCAGTCTTGACCCGAGGTTTGAACGTTCCAGTAGCGATCCTTGTTTCCGTAATGGGCAAGCTCCTTGACTTTTCCCGTGTCGGGGTCGAAGTGCAGCATGCTGACCTTGGGTGGCGACAGCGCGAGGCCGTACATGCCCGCGTACACGGGATCGATCGCTTGTCCGTAAAGGTTCTTGTCGTTTTTGCGCAGGGCAAACGCGATGTCGCTGTCGGTCGAGTGCTCAAAGAACACACGCACGCCGTGTTTGTCCTCGTACTCGGCGTAAAAGTGCATGCTTTCGGGGCCGATTTCGAACACCTTGGCTTCCACGTCGGAGCCATCGGGCAGCGAGTCGAGCTGGCTCTTGCGAATCATCATCACGGGCTCGGTCTGATTCGTCTGCGCGGTTCGCTCGCCCGTGGAGAGCTCCTGCAGGTCGATCTTGTAGGCGTTGTCGACGATGATCACCCAGTCGCGCGTCTGCGAGATCGTGTGCGAGGTCTGGGGCAGCTTACCGTTGCTCAGACGCCACTTGCGCACTTCCCGGCGCTCGAGGTCGACGCGCACCACCCATACCTTACCATTCTGAGGATTGTAGGTGCAGGTCCATAGACAGTTGCGGTCCGGATCGACCACCGGGTGGGCAGGCGTCGCTATCATGGGTAAGATCGGGAATGGGTTGCCCTCGCCCCAGCTCCCGCGTGTCCCGACTTCGCCCAAAAAACGCATGGTTTCCGGACAAACTTCGACCGGACGTCCGGCATCCCAAGTGACGAGCAAACGGTCATTCATCGGCACTTGGGCCGTGTTCGCCGCGTTCGTGTAACCGAGGGGCGAAAAGAAACCGTAAGGTGTCGAGCTCCAGATCTCAGGGTGACGCTTGTGCAAGCGATGGGATGGCGTCTGAACCACACTGTGTCGGAAGGCAAGCTCCTCTGCGCCCGCGCCGTGTTTGCCCTGCTTCAGGGAAAGCCGATACAGGACGCCGTCTGCGAAAAACGCATGCTTCCCCTTGTAGGCCGGGTCTGGCGACGCGAGGAAGAAGCTTCCGCTGATGTCCGTGGGCCAAGTGCCCTGGACGATCTTCAGATTGGCATCGCTTGGCGCAACGTCCGCAAGGATGGTTCTCGGCAACGGCATAAGTCGGCTCCTCTGCCTTCACTTAACACCGTTTAGTTGGCAACTGCAAGGCTGCAGACTGGGCCTAGGCGATCGCTTGTTTGCGGCGCAGCTCCGCAAGCTCTGCTTCGCTGAAGCCCCAGTCGCGCAGAGCCTCGTCGGTGTGCGCGCCAGCGACCGCTGGCGGCCGCTGAATTTCACCTGGGGTGCGGGAAAAACGCGGCGCAGGCGAGGGCTGAAGTGCCCCGGCCACCGTGGTGAACGTCTTGCGGTGCAGATTGTGTGGGTGCTCGGGTGCTTCGAGCGGCGTGAGCACGGGCGCAAAACACGCGTCGGTGCCCTCGAGCAGCTTGGTCCACTCGTCGCGCGTCTTGGACTTGAAGACTTCTTCGAGGGCAAGCTTCAGCGCGGGCCATTGGCTGCTATCCATTTGCCCGGCGAAGCGCCCGTCTTTGTCGAGGCCCGTGCGCTGCAAGAACTCGGCGTAAAACTGCGGCTCGATCGCGCCGAGCGCCACGAACTTACGGTCGGAGGTTTCGTACACCTCGTAGAAGTGCGCGCCGGTATCGAGCAAGTTGGTGCCGCGCGCCGCGTTCCACATGTTCATGTGGCGAAAGGCGTAAAACATGGTGCCTAGGATCGCCGCGCCGTCGACCATAGCCGCATCGACGACTTGTCCGCGGTTGCTGCTGACGCGCTCGACCAGCGCTGCGAGCACCCCGTAAGCGAGCAGCATGCCCCCACCGCCAAAGTCGCCGATCAGGTTGAGCGGAGGCAATGGCTTTTCCCCGGCGCGGCCGATCGGTTCAAGCGCGCCCGCCAAGGCGATGTAGTTGATGTCGTGACCGGCCGCGTTCGCCATCGGCCCGTCTTGGCCCCAGCCCGTCATGCGTCCGTACACGATGCGAGGATTGCGCTTCAGGCATGCATCCGGGCCCAGGCCCAGCTTTTCCATCACGCCCGGCCGAAAGCCTTCGAGCAAAACGTCGGCTTTTTCGACCATGCGCAAGGCCGTCTCAACGCCTTCTGGGCTCTTGAGATTGATGCCGACGCTGCGCCGCCCGCGATTGAGCAGGTCATTGGACGGTCGCGTCTTGTCGCCGCTGGACACGCGATTGTGGCGGTCGATGCGCACGATGTCTGCGCCCAGGTCCGACAACATCATCGCAGCAAACGGACCTGGTCCGATGCCCGCGAACTCGACGACCTTGATTCCCGAAAGTGGTCCCACCGCTGCCTCCGCGTGTGTGCTCGGAGGGCGCGCGGCGCTCTGAGCGTGGGACATGTGTACTCGCGTGCTCACCAGGTGTCTAGGGATGTCGCATCCCCCGCGGGCGACGTTGGCTGAGGGTGCCGTCCGTTGCTGTTCGGCGCGAAGCTTCCGAGCTCAATCCAGGGTCTTGAGTACCGCCAAGGCTTCGTCGACGTGTTTGGTCGGATTCATCTGCGAGTTGAACGCGTGACGAATCACGCCCTGCTTATCGATGACGTAGCTTACGCGGCCGGGGAGCAGTCCGAAGGTGGTCGGTATTTTGAAGGCCTGTCGCACCTTACCGCCGAGATCAGAAAGTAAGGTGAAGGGCAGCCTGTGTTTGTCTGCAAACGCCTTGTGCGAAGCCTCGGAGTCGGAGCTTATGCCGATCACTTCCGCGCCCGCATCGGAAAAGGCTGTGTAGTGATCGCGAAAGGCGCAGGATTCCTTGGTGCAACCGGGGGTGTCGTCCTTCGGATAGAAGTAGACGACCAGATTCTTCTTGCCGCGAAAGTCAGTCAGGCTGATCGACTTTCCGTGCTGATCGTTGAGTGTGAAGCCGGGGGCCTTGGTTCCCGTTTCAAGGCCGGTGCCGCTGCCGCGCAGTGTCTCCATCAAACCCATTTGTTCGTCTCCATTCAGCTGGCGCTTTGCGCAGGTGCTTGGCGTCAAATGCGCTCGTAAACCTCGAAGCGATACGCGATTCCGTCGTCGTGCTGTACGCCAGTCTCGGTGACTAGGCGAAACGTTTCGTGGAACTCGGGGAAAAATGTGTCGCAAGCGAACGATCCATGCACGCGCGTTACGTAAAGCGCCGTACACCTTGGATGCGTGAGCGCTTGCCTGTAGACCTTGCCGCCACCAATCACGAACACGTGATGCACGTGTGGCTGCTGTTGGACCTGACTAAGAGCTGAATCGAAGGAGGACGCCATCAGTACGTCGGGCGCAGGCGCCTCGGCACCGGTGCGCGTGAGCACCACGTTCAATCGGTCCGCTAGCGGACGAAAGCGTACCGGAATCGACACGTAGGTCCGGCGACCCATGATCACCGCATTGCGCATACCCTCGGGCGCTTCGACCGTCAGGCGCTTGAAGTAGGCGATGTCGCCTGGGAGTTTCCAGGGAAGCGTACCGTCCAGTCCGATGCCGAGCTTGGCGTCGGCCGCGACCACGATGGCAAAATCTCTCATCGCTTACACCGAGACTGCGAAGCGAATGAAGGGATGATGCACATAGTCAACCAACTTGATGTCTTCATAGGTGACCTCGAACAGTGGCTTTTTTTCGATCTGGACCTGAGGCAAAGGGAAGGGCGTGCGCTCTAGTTGTAGCTTCAGGCCTTCGAGGTGGTTCAAGTAGATATGCGCGTCGCCCATGGTGTGAATGAACACGCCTGGCGTCAAATCGCACTCCTGAGCGACGAGCATCAACAACAACGC
>JBBSJC010000340.1:0-8834 GCA_038257655.1 Polyangiales bacterium
ACAAGATCCTGAGTGTGGCGCTCGCGGTCGCGAGATGTAACGCTGGGCAGGAGCATGAATGCCCGGTCCGACCTGTCCCAGCCAGCGGCCGCACGCAAACCACTGCGATCGCGACTCGTCCTGGGACTCAAAACCAGTGCCTCTGCCGTGCGCGACAAGTTTCCGCTCACGGCCCGAGGGGTGGGTCTGTCCGTCAGTGCCGCAGGCGGCCTTTCGTGGCTCGGCTACGGCGCACTTGATCAGGTGTGGTACGTGGCAGGCCTCGGTCTGCTCGCCTTGGTGAGCCTGGCGCTGGTGTTGGTGTTGGCCGCCACGTTGCGCGTATGGTTGCCGTTGAGAGGCAGGGGTGACCCCGCCCCGCCTCCGCCCCTGCAGCGCGTCGACACAAAGACTGCGTGCCTGACTGGCTACCGCTTTTCGCGTTTGCGCTTTTGGCCTTTGGTCGAAGCGCGTCTTTCAGTATCGGCTCCTGACTACGTACGCGCGGACGCGGTTGCGGCCGGGCCGTTCGCCGAAGAGCGCATCACGGCCGACGACCACGGCGAGCTGCGCAGCCTGCAGCGAACGCTGGAAATCCGCGACGTGTTCGGCCTGGCCAGCATGCGTCTCAAGCGACGTGGGTCGGTGCAAATCGACGTCTTGCCGCACGCAGGCGCTTTGCGCAGTTTGCCCATGTTGCGATCCCTGGCTGGCGGCGACGATCTGCCGCACCCGATGGGTTTGCTCGCAGGCGACCGTCTCGATCTGCGGCGTTATGGGCCGGGTGATCCGGCGCGCTTCATTCATTGGAAGGTTTACGCGCGAACGCAGAAGCTCGTCGTCCGAGTACCGGAACGAGCGCTGGCACGTGCGCACCGAGTGGCCGCTTATTTGGTCGCGGGCAGCCGTGACGGAGCGAGCGCAGCGGTCGCGCGCGTGGCGCTCGAAGAGGGCGCATTCGGCGATGATTTTCGCTTTGGCGCGGACGGCACGGCGACCGCCACCGATCGCATCGCCGATGCGCTCACCGCCCTGCGCAGGTCTGCTCATGCTCGCGAAAATGGGGGACAGGGGCTTGCAGGCTTTCTCGACACGGTCGAGCGCGAAGGGCCGGTCTCGTTGCTGTTGTTCGTGCCCGCCAAGCTTGGCGACGAATACAATGCTGTCCGTGATCTAGTGGGCAGGCGGGCGCGCCCCCCGCGCGTGGTGATCGGCGTCGATGGCATCGAGCGCACGACGGTGGAGCCGTTATGGAAGCGTGCCGCGTTGCTTCCGAGCTCCCAGGTACGAATCGGCGCAGCCGCGCTGAAGGAAACCGTTGCTGCCTATCGCAAGCTCGGAGCGGAGGTTGTGATCTTCGATCGCGAGTCCGGTCGCGTGCTCAGCGAGGCACATTTCGCGCAGGTCGATGCGCATGAGGAGGCAGCATGAATAACGTGCCGCGTCTTGCTCAGTTCGTGCGTGCGCTCGTCTATGCGTTGTGCGCCGCCGTGTTCGTGTGGCCGTTGACGGCGCCCGCCGCCGCCGCGAGCGCTGCCTTGCTCGCGTTCACGGGGGCGCTCTTGGGCGTGCGGTTATCGGACACGCGCATGCGTTCCTGGTCGATCTTACTGTTTGGTCTGGTCGCAGGCTTTGTCGGCGAACGCTTGCTTGCGATTCTGCAAAGCTCGGACGTGCTCGCCTCGGCGCTCGGCGCTGCGACTGGCCTGACGGTCTTTGATTCGGCGCGCTTTGGCGGCGCGGCGTTCCTGGTTGCGATCGTGATGTGTGCGCTTTCGGCGCGCCAACGCTGGCTTGCATTCGTCGAAGTTGCAGCCGGTGGCAGCGTCTTTTCCGAGCTGGTGTCCGCCCATCGTAACGGAGCTATCAACCGGCCATTCGAGCTCGCCGATCCGATCATTTCGACCGGTGGCGATCCGACCCTGGTGTTTCTCGCCTTGGGTGCGTTCGCGGCCCTGTCGCTCGCGCTCTTGCTTGTGCTCGAACGTAAGGTTCTGCGTTTGGCAGGTCACATGACCGTGCTCGCGCTGTTTCTGCTCGGCGCCTGGATGTCAGCCGATGCGACAGGTGCGCTGCCGCGGCCCGAGCCGGCCGGCGGTGGGTTGGGCCTGCAGGGTAAGCCTCAAGACGGTAAGGAACAGAAGCAAAAAGGTGGCAAGGGACGCAACCGGTCGGACAACGAGAACCTTGAGTTTCGCGATCAAGAGCAGAGCCAGGAGCAACAGGCGCCGGTCGCGGTCGTGCTCTTGCATGACGATTACTCCCCGCCGACGGGCGTGTACTACTTCCGGCAGGGCGCGTTCAGCCAGTTCAACGGCAGTCGCCTGATCGCAAGTACGCGTGACGGCATGGACCGCGACGTCGCCCAGGGCTTCCCGGTCGAAAAGACTCAGATCAAAGACGCGCCCGAAGCTGGCTACGATAGAGCCATGCTCGAGACCACGGTCGCTTTAATGGCCGATCACACACGGCCCTTCGGGCTCGAGGCACCGGTCTCGTTCGAAGCGATGCACAACTCCAATCCGGACCGTTTCCGTCGCATCTACAAGGTCGTATCCTCGGCGCTCACGGCAGACTACACGTCGCTTGTCGGCCGGGAAGTGGGCGACGTGCGCTGGAGCACCGAAGATCGGGCCGCCTACCTCGGACTGCCGGAAGACCCACGTTATAAGGCCCTCGCCAAAGAGATCCTGAAGGCTGTCCCGGCCGATCTTGCCGAAGATGGCATGCTTAAAGCCTGGGCTATTCGCGACTACCTCAGTAAGGAAGGCATCTACAGCCTGCGCAGTAAGCACGCTTCTGCCAGCGACCCGACCGGGCACTTTCTGTTCGGTGATAAGACCGGCTATTGCGTGCACTTCGCCCACGCTGCCGTGTACTTGATGCGTGCAGCAGGGGTGCCCTCGCGCGTCGCGACTGGCTACGCGATCGAGGAGTCCGCGCGCCAGGGCGGCTCGGCGGTCTTGATTGCCAGCGGCTCGGCGCATGCTTGGCCTGAGGTGTACTTCGAGGACGTGGGCTGGGTGGTCGTCGACGTGCAGCCGGAGCGCACCCTCGATCCGCCTCCCGCCCATGCCGATGCCGATCTGCAGCGCCTGCTCGGTGAGCTCGCGCGCGGTATTAAGCCGCTGCCCCCCGATGGCTCGGCGCCGCGCATGGCGATCATGGCCTGGTTGAGAGAAATCGGCTGGTGGCTCGCGCGCGGAGGTCTCGCCTCTGCGGTCGCTCTGTTGGCATTGCTGTATCTGGTCAAACTCTGGCGCCGCGCATCTCCGATGTTCGCGTCCGGCCCGCGTCGCACGCGCGTCGCTTATCGCGCTGAGCTCGATCGCTTGTCCGAGGTCGGTGTGTTGCGGTCAAAGGGCGAATCGCCCGAGGCGTTTGCAGACCGGGTCGCGCAAGGCTTACCGAGTCTGACCAAACTGACGCGCGCCCACGTGGGCCTGCGCTTTGGCTCCACCTGGGCCTCGCAGCTGGAGCCACAGCAGGTGCATGCGCTTTCCAAGGCTGTGCGCGACGAACGAGCGCGCGCGTTTCCCTGGTGGCGACGCGCCCTGGGAGTACTTACGCCATGGAGTTTCTTGCGTACGCGCTGAGGGCACGATGCAAGATAACCACGCCGCTTCTGCACCGTCCTGAGGGAGAGTTCATGTCTGATGTGAGTTCCGAACTTCAAAGAGCCCATGATCTCGCCGAGCGCTTGCGCGCGCGCCTTGCGCGGGCCGTGCGCGGTCGTGACGAGGTGATCGAGCTGATTCTGATCGCCTTGCTCGCCGATGGTCACGTGCTGCTCGAGGACTACCCCGGATCCGGCAAGACCACGTTGGCGCGCGCCCTCGGTGAGGCGGTGCGCGATACCTTACCCGGCTCTGCGATCGCAGCCTTTCGGCGCATCCAATTTACGCCCGATCTGTTGCCCAGTGACGTGACGGGCACCAACGTCTTTGAGCCCCAGACTGGCAAGTTCGTGTTTCGACGTGGTCCAGTCTTCGCGCATGTGGTGCTCGCCGATGAGATCAACCGTACGTCGCCTAAGGTGCAGGCGGCGATGCTCGAGGCGATGGCCGAAAAGCAGGTCACGATCGACGACGAAACCCATCAGCTGGATCAGTTGTTCTTCGTGATCGCCACGCAAAATCCCCTGGATTTGGCCGGCACCTATCCGCTGCCGCGTCCGCAGCTCGATCGTTTTTTGTTCAAGATCCGCATGACGCACATCGCGCGCGACGCCGAGCTTGCCGTGCTCGCCGACTATCCTGCACCGCGTTTGGAGCGCGCCGCGGAGCTGCCCGGGGTGACGCGCGATGAGGTGATCGCCGCGCGCACAGAGTTGCGCAACAACGTCGTTATTCTCGAAGCCGTGCGCGCAGCGCTGGTGGATATCGCCGATGCCTTGCGTCGTGATAAGCGCCTCGTCAACGGCGTTTCCACGCGCTCGCTCGTGCTGCTTTTGCCTGCCCTTCAGGCGCGGGCTCTGTTGCATGGCCGCGATTACGTCGGACCAGAAGACGTCGAAGCACTCGCCTCCCACGTGTTTCACCATCGCATTGAGCCTTCGCCCGGCATCGATGACGTGGGGCCCGTGGTGCGCGACGCGATAGGTCCACAGATCGATAAGCTCGCCCGGCTCGGCCTTAAACGCGCATGAAGTCGCGACTACGCCAGATGCTCGTCTGTGTGCTCGTGCTCTCGCACGCTGGCACGGATGTGCCTTTGGCTAGCGCTGAGGCACCCGTTCCGATTCCGATCCCCGAGATCGCCGCCGACAGTCTGCTTGAGGCGCCTCCTGGTTTTGAAGCCACGCCCCAGGAGCTAGAAGCATTCTGGGCGCTCGCCGGGGAGCGCTTGATTCGCGCACGAGAGCTCGCGACCAAGATCGTACAAAAGCATCCGGACTCGTATGTAGGTCATTTCGTCCTTGGCGAGGCCGAGCACGATGCGGAGGCCAACTTTCCGCGCGCGGTTTTTCATCTGGAACGCGCGCTCGCCCTGTTTGAGAGCAAACACGGAGGCGAGCCCGACCCGACGGCGCCCTGGCGTTGGCATACACGCATCCTGTTGTCGCTCGCGTTCGCCTACGGGGATATCGAGGAGCACGAAAAGAAGCTCGCACTGATCGCGCGTTACAACGAGGTGTACGATCCCGACAGGCTCGCCGATCGCGCCTGGCCGTTGATGAAGCTGCGCAAGTTCCGCGAGGCGCGTGCCGCTGCGGTCGAAGGCATGAAGACCGAGGACCCACGCCAACGCGAGATCGCGCTCAACGCCCTGTGCGCGGTCGAGTTCGAAGCAGGTAACGATCTCGCAAGCTACGAAGCGTGCAAACGCGCCATGGACAACGCGAAAAACCTCGGCGCCGATCTCGATCCCGCCGATCTGATGAACTTTGCCGAAGCTTCGCGTTCGGTGTTCAAGCTCGACGAGGCGGAGCGCATCGATCGCGAAGCATCCGAAGCGAGCGTCGCCTGGTACGGCAATCCCTGGTCGGAGCTTGCCGAGCTGTACCTACGCGAAGCGCGCTTCGGCGAAGCCTTGTCAGCGCTCAAGGAGATCCCTGAGTATCGCAGCCAGCGCCCGCCCCACGTGCGTGAGTCCGATCGCAACGAGAATCGTCGCGCTTTGAGCGCCTTTTTCGTGGTGATGGGCCGGCCTCACGATGCGCTGCGCATCACGGGCAAGGCGCTGGTGGCGCCCGATCGCCGCGGACACAACAGCCGCGATCCGGCACAAGACTTGTCGGTCGCAGCGCTGCTCGATCGATCCGCTCACATATTATCCGCGGAGCGTGCGCTCGAGAACGCCGTGGCAGAGCCCTGGTATGCGCGGTTGTTGGTGCGCGTTGAATCCTGGTGGGAGCGCGTGCTCGCCTGGATGAGTGGCCGGCGCGCCGTGCGCGCAATCGGCGACGAACAGCGCTTGAGCGGCAGCTTTCGCATCGGCACCGCCAAGGCCGCCGTCATGCCTCCGTTCTTAGCCGGCGATCTGGTGCGGGTGTTGGGCAGCGGTCCTGCGCGTGCCGCGATCGCCAAGGCACGCAGCACCGACAAGCGACCGAAGGCCCAGGCTTACTACGATGCCTTCGAAGGCGAGGCGGCGTTACTCGCGGGCGATGATGGTGCGCTGCGTCTGTTGGCGCGAGCCGAGCGCGATCTGCCGGACGCCGAGCAGCTTTTACGCGCGCGAGTCCTCGCTCTCAGCTTTGAGGCTAAGCGCGCGCGGGGAGATGATCGCGGCGCCATGCTCGATCTCGAACGCGCCATGCAGATCGATCCGGGCCTGGTGCGCCGCCTGCGCATGACCGTGCCCGTGCGCATCACGTACAGCGGCAACGAAGTCGCAAGCGACGTGCGAGACGCGCTCGCCCGCTCCCCGCGCTTTGACGACGATGGAACCGGCTTCGTGATCCAAATCAAAGCAGACCGTTCGGGTGGCGAAGCATGTCTACGTGGGACGTCCGGCGCGGTGCTCGCATGCGGTCGCGCGAGCGCCAAAGCCAATGAAAGCGCTGCCATCGTAGTAGACAAGCTCGTTGACGATTTTCATCAGCGCGCGTTCATGCCGGGCATCGACCTGTCGCAGTCAGATGCGAGCTCCCTTGATGGCTCAAACCTACGTGGCAACGAACAAGACTTGTCCCCGCTGCTCGAAGGCGAAATGGAGTAGGCGTTGGCGCCGGACGGAAAGCAAAACCGCCGGAAACCCGAAGGTCGCCGGCGGTTTTGTTGACTATCGAGATTGAGCGGCGCTCAGCCGCCGAGGAGCTCGGTCGAAACGCTACCGGCAGCCTCGACGCTCGCCGTTAGTTCCTTGCCGGTATCCGCGATCACGTTGCCGACGACCTTGAGCTCGCCGGGCACGCAGGTTGCGATGCGGTAGGCGGCCACGGCATCGACGTCGCCCTTGGCAACCGCGCTCACGGTGCCTTCGATGGCGGCTTTGCCGTCACCAGCGAGCTCGACGCCCGCGTCGACAACGAGCCGGCCCTTCTTGAGCGCAGCAAGCAGATTGGGCAGGTGGACCTGGAGCGAGTTGATCGCGAGATCGAAGTCCGCCTGGGCGCTTGCGTCCAGGTTGGCGTTGAGCGTCCACTTGATGTCGATGCTCGGAGGCGTGCACACCACCGAGAACTTCGCATCGGCCTTTGCGCTGGCTTCGCAAGAAGCCGACGCGTCGCACTGAGCCGTGGGCGGCTCGAACTCTCCATCACACTTGCCCGAGCACATGACCGAACCCATCGCACTGGCCTTGCAGGTGGCTTTGGCGCCCGCGTCGCAGCTGCCGCTGGGCGGCGTGGCCGTGCAAGAGCCCGTGCACTTGCCGCTGCACGATGCGCCGGCATTCACTTCGCAGGAGCCTTCGCACATGCCATTGCACTGGGCTCCGGCGGAGAGGTCGACCTTGCAGGTGCCCATGCACATGCCCGAGCAGCTTCCCTTGCAGCCCGCGCCCATGTCCGTATCACCGGTACAGGTGCCCGCGCACGTGCCTTCGCAGGTGCCCTCGCAAGCCACGCTGGGAGAATCGACAACACAGCTGCCTTTGCAGCTACCTTCGCAGACGGCGGCAGCGGTGAGCTGGCAGCTGCCTTCGCAGGTGCCCGCGCATTCGAGTGAGGGGCCGGTTACTTTGCACTCAAGGGTGGCTTCACCGGTGCATGACGCCATGGCGCTGGCTTCCGCCGTACACTCGCCCTTGCACTCGACTTCGAGCTTACCCTCTTCGACCTCGCAGCCCGCCTCAAGCTGACAATCCACGGTGGCTTGCGCCGTTACCGAGGCATCAACATCGCACTTTGCGGGCTGCGCTTGGATCTGCTGGGTCGCGCCGAAATCCGCTGTAAGCTTGCCTTTAACCGCGGCACCGAGGCTGCCCGCCGCGGCAACGTCGGCATCAGAGAGCTGGAAGCCGGCTTGGATCGCATCGAGCTCGGTGGTGAGCGCCGCGTTGACGTTGCCCGCAGTCTGCTTAAATCGCACGACCGAGTTGAAGAAACCATCGATGGCTGCAAAGCCCGCGATCGATGCGTTGCCTTCGGCGACGCCCTTCTCGGGACAATCGAGGCCGCAAGCTTCCTTCGCGGCATCGCAGCCTGAAGAACCGATCAAACCAAGACCCAATGCCGCCACGCTTAGCGCGCGACCCATTTTACTCATGCTTACGTTCATATTTGCGTCTCCCCTTTTACTACTGCTGCTGGTTGCTTCTGTGGACTTGATTCGCTGGCCCGCGCTTGCACTTATTTGGAGCTGGGCGCGGCCGTGAAGCTTGATGATCGTGAACGGCAGTCTTCAGTCACTTCGGCTGATGACAGTCCGCGCCGATCTGTTCATCGCGCTGTCTGCGTGTGCCCCCTTCGGCGCGCCGACGGTAACACAGGCCGTAGTAACCGCCCAAACACGACGCACGTGTCTCCGCATTCCCGGCTCTGTTACTTTGATCAGGTGTGGCCGAGTGTCACATAAAAGCGCTGCAGGACATGTCGCGAGCGGACGCGCGATCCTTACTTGTTCTTCAGCACCGCCGGGGTGAGCGCGAAAAAGTAGGGCACCTGACACGGCCTGACGTCTTACTTTCCAAGGGTTGCCGGGCAGCTTGCGCAGGCCTACCCCTTACAGCTAGGACAGGCGATACACAGCGATACATCGTCGGCGTCCCGCAGCTACGCCGAGCACCTTTTGGAAGGCGGCTTCTTATGTGGAGTGAACTTTTCCCAACTCAGCTAGTGGGCAGCTATCACAAGCCGCACTGGCTCTCGGACCACGCCAAAGTCTATGCAAAAGAAGGCACCTGGTGGCGTGTTGCACCCGACCAGCTCGCAGCCGCGCTCGACGATGCCGCTCAGCTTGCAGTCAACG
>JBBSJC010000341.1:0-8834 GCA_038257655.1 Polyangiales bacterium
CCTCGCCTCGAAACCACCCGCCTGAACATCGAGCACGTCGCCCATGATGTTGCGCGTGATCACCTGCTCGGCTCCGAGCGAGCTCTGCATCTTACTGCGCATGCCGAGCGCGTCGTACTCGCTGCTTACCCAGTGCGCGCCCTGCTGCTCCTTGACGATGCGACCAAGCAGGTCGCGCTCGAATACCAGCGCGCTCGCCTCGTTACTCGCGGCGACAAGCTCGCCGTCCGGACGATAGGCGTAGCGCTCGACGTTCCCTTCGGAGTGCTTGACCTCAACGACTCTGCCTGCCGGGTCGAGCTTATAGTCGCTAGAACGTCCCGCAGGGCGCTCGACCCGTAGCACGTTGCCCTGCGCATCGCGGGTATAGCGTCGCATCAGGCCATCAAAGCCGTGCTCTTCTGTCACGTCACCCGTAGGCCCCAGCACGAAGCGGTATACGCGGCCATGTTCGTTGGTGATGGCCGTAAGCTGCTCTTCCGTGTCGTATTCGAACCTCACGGTTGTGCCCGCCTCCGAGCGCGAGGTCATGCGATTCATGCCGGCGTAGGTAAAGCGCACCTCATGTTGCGCATCCTTGGCCTGCACGACGTTGCCCTCCCCGTCATGGCCAAGCTCACGCACGTTGCCGTCGGGCTCCTGCACGCGCGCCACGCGGCCGAGTCCATCGCGGGCAAAGCTGCGTACATTCCCATTCGGATCGACGACCGTTGCCAGGCGACCGAGGCCATCGTAGCGATAGTGGGTGGTGGTGCCGTCCGGTGCGGCCACCGCATGGACGTTACCCGACGCATCATACCCGATGGCTGTATGGCCGTTCGCGGGGTCGATCATACCCACCAGCCACTGCCCATGATACTGATAGACCGTGGTGCGGCCGAGCGGATCCCGTCGCTGGATGACCCGACCGCGATCATCGCGTTGCCATAACCACTCACCGCCTACAGGGTCTAGCGCGCGCAGCGGCAGATCATGCGGACCGTGCTCCACCTGCACGGCGGCGCCATCTGGAGCCAGCACATGGGTAAGGTTGCAGCGCGCATCATAAGTATACGATGTGCGTTGACCGAGCCCGTCTACTTCGGCGACGACTCGATAGTCTTCGTCGTACGCGGTCACCTTCTCGTGGCCGAGGGCGTCCACCGTCTCGTAAACCATCGCGCCATCGTGATAGTACGTGGTGCGATAACCGAGGGAGCTCTCGACCACGGTAACGTTAGCTTCCGTATCATAGTGAAGCTTATGGTCATAGATGCCGCCGTCGCCCCAGGTGCGGATGCAGCGCGCGCTCTCGTCCAGGCCGTCGTAGCTAAAGTAGAAGGACAGGTTATTGCGATTGATCTCGCGCACCAAGAGATGACGCTGATAGATGAAGCGCTGGGGCTGGCCAAGAGCATCACGCGCCTCGCTAAGGTTACCCTGGCCGTCGTACGCGTAACGTACGAGCACGCAGCGCTTTGCCACTTCCACCGGGTGGGGCGCTTGGATCTCGACGATGCGGCCGAGCGAGTCGTGCACGAAGTCAAAGCTGCGACCGCCTGCATCGATGACCTGCGTGAGCCTGCCACGTCCATCGTAGCTGAAACGCAACACGTGCCCGTTGCGATCTTGGATCGAAGCGAGCACCTGCTCGGCGCGGCCGGGCAGCTCCACGAATCGGTAGGCTAAGCCGTCGGCATTGCGCAGCGCATAACCCCATTGGTCCCGGAACAGCGTCATGCGTTCTTTGGAGTCGAAGTAAGATCCCCCGGTCTTGATCGCTGGAAACAGCGCCACGCGGCCATCGGCAAGCCTGACTGCCACGACCTTATCGCTGACCGCAAGGCCCAGGTCGTAGCTGTGGTGCCAGCCATACCCCAGCGGCCCTTCGTACGTGGAGGTACTGAACCACACCCGCTCGAGCTTGAACGGTAAGGGGGACGGGATCTCAAAATCCACGAAATCGGTGAAGAGCTTACCCGTGGCGATATCGACCGGATGTCCGGTGACCGCACAGATGCTGCGATGCACCTTGTTTCGGACGAGGCTGGCCTTTTTGAGCTTAAGCTTATCTAAGGCCTTATCGGCGAGCTTATGGAGTCGGTCGCTGGCGGCCTTCATTTTGCGCGCGATCCTGCGGCTCTTTTTCGCAATGGCACGCAGGGACTTGAACATGCCCTTGCCGAGCGGACCTATCAGCGCCTCCATGCCGGGCATGATGATCGTGGGCGGCCCGCCAACGAGTACAGGAGGCCCAGCGGGGATCGGCATCACCACGGTGACGGGTAACATCAGCGACTTGGCGGCGGACTTCTTCTTAGGGCGAGGCGGGGCGGGTATACCGATGTCTTGGCAGCTCAAGACGGGTAGAGCGGCAAAGCTCATCGGATCGCCGTCGGCATTGACCGTGGCGGAGCCCATGAACATCTCGGACTCGTTCGAGGGCGGCTTCATGAAGGGGCCGCCCATGGGGATGTGCGGAGGCAGTGCTTGGCCCGCCGTGCCTGCCACCGCGCGCGGCACACCGTTGACGCGGATGGCCGTGCCGAGCTTTGGAATGTAGTCCATCGCATCGAGCAACATGCCGACGTACGGATGGGGAATCGGCGTGGGAACCGGGCCTGCGGGCGTAGGGATCATGATGATGTGCGTATCGACACCCATCACCGGATCTAAGTGCTTGGCAGCAGGCATGGACATCAGGAGTCGTCCTCGCTTGCGGCACCTGCGTCATGTGCTCTCGAATGGGTGCTCGGATACGGCGCCCTCACGCTGCCCCCTTGCTAGACGGACGCCAGTCGGGACCCAGGAGCTGCTCGCAATGTTGTAGGAGCGGCGCACGATGGGCCGCATAGTCAGCGTGCGCCGTCAGTCGCTCCAGCTGCTCACAAAGGTAAGGTAGGGTGGAGCTCTTGCGTGTCTCGTCGTCCATCGTGGCGCCAAGCGAGAAGCCGCGCATGCCCAAATCCCAGGCGTGCTTGAGCTGCCCCGAGCGCTCCTGACAGAGCGAAGCAAGTCGCAGGCAGTCGAGTTGCGCGCGTAGGTCAGCGAGTGCCTCGGCGAGCGGGAGCGCCTGCTGGTAGGCTTGTGCCGCGTGGGCCCAGGCACCGTGCGCTATCAGCGCCGCGCCTTGCCCGAAGCGTGCTTGCAGGCGAATGCGCGTCGCATAAGGTCGACTACCCTCTTGGTCGTCCTGCTCCTTCTGATCGTTGCTCGTCAGGGCTTGTTCGCTTTCGGCGCCAAGGCGCTCGGCCTCTGCGTAGCACTGCACGGCGTCTAGGTGGCGAGCGAGCGCGGTGTAGCCGGTCGCGAGCGTCATTTGCACAAGCGCTGCCAGGTGTGGCCAGCCCTGGGCCGTTGCGATCATGCCTGCGGCTTGTGCGAGCGGCAGCGCGCCCCCGAGGTCACCTTGTCCAAGAAGGGTACCAAGCTTGACCAAGAGCTGACGAAACTGACCACCTGGCGTGTCGGTGCCCGCCTGTTGCGCTAACTCCTGCAGCGCTGAAGGCATGTCCAAGTCGCAGGGTTGAGCCACCACGAGCACAGGCTCGGCGGCATGCAGCTGCACAAAAGCGTCATCGGTGCGGCCTGCCACCACGAAGAAGCGTATTTCCGCGGGCGTTTCGTGAATCAGGCGCTGCAACCACAAGAGGTATGACTGCGGGTCGTTTACCTCGTCGGCATCGAGCCAGACTGCCAGTAGACCCACGTCATCGCCCTGATGCTCGCGAAAAGAGACGAGCGCGCGCACGAGCGAGTGCAGATCGGTATCGTTGCCCTTTGCAAAGGGACATTGCCAACTGTTGTCTAGACCGTCGCGCTCTAAACCCGGCTTGGCCGCCTCGTACTGATCGATAAGCTCCTGACGCAGGGCATAGCCATGGGCCGAGGGATGGGCAAAAGCCGTGCGCAGGCACAAGAAGACGTCGGGCGTCTCCGTGGCTTGTTCGTCAATTTCCTTGGCGTAAAAAGCGTCAATCAGCGCGGTTTCGTCCGCATGCGCCTGCCAGGCCAAGAGGCGCGCGTCTGGATTCTCAGCGAACTCGGTCCACTGATCATGCAGGATGTCGACGCGTCGCTCGATCGGGTTCTTGCGGGCCATCTCGCGACCTAGGAGTTCAGTCCAACCATCGCCGTGCCCTTGATCGAGCACACGGCGCTAGCCTCAACGGTCGTGTTGACACTCTTCATGCTGGCGGAGGCGGGCGTGAGCGCAAGCTCGCTCGGTGCCACCTTGGCGGAGACGCCGGCGGGCGATTCGAGCTCGATGCCGCTCATGGAAATCGTAATCTTATTCGGGCCCACCTCGAAGCTTATCGCGCCGGTAGTCTTGAACGCGATGTTACCGCCGTCGTCAATGTCGATGGTGGCAGGCCCGCGCGTCACGCTGATCGCGCCTGCCGCATCGAGCGCGACCTTACCACCCTCGAGGGTAAGTTTCGTCGCGGCCTGATTGAGCACATAAGCTTGGTCCGTGGTGAGCTCATAGCTCCCCACCACGTGTTCGAGCTTGTCGGCCTTGGCCTCGAGGGTCTGCGTTTCGGTGACTGTACGTTCGTGCGTTGCGAGGTAGTTTTCTTTGACGGCTTTGGTCACCGTGACCTCGTGCTCGTCTTGAAAGATCTCGGTGTGCTTTTTCGTAATCGTGGTCTTGCGCTCGCCCTTGATCGTGATCTCTTCGCCGTTTTCTTTTTCGCCTCCGACGGTCTTCGTGCGTTTGCCGCCGACACTCAGGGTGGCGCTCCCGTTCACGGTTTCGGTCTGACTCTTTTTCACAACCTGAGTCTGCTTGCCCGTCACGGTCGTGGTGTGATCGTTGAGCACATCTTCGACATAGTCTTTTTGCGCGCGAACGTAGATCTGCTCGTGACCCGCGGCATCATCGAAGCGCAGCTCGTTATAGTCGCCGGGCTTGATCGAGGATTGGGTCTTGATGCCGCTCTGGGTGGGCGCCTTGGCATAGGGCGGCGGATTTTCACCGTTGTACACGCAGCCCGTAACGAGCGGCTGGTCCACATCGCCATCGATGAATTGGATGACGACCTCCATACCCACGCGCGGTACGAATTGACTGCCCCAACCCGCACCCGCCCAAGACTGCGCCACCCGTACCCAACCGCTGGTTGTGCCACCCTTGCCTGCAGGAGTCGTATCCCAATGAAACTTGACGCGCACGCGTCCGTGCTCGTCGGTTGCGATGTCATTGCCTTGCGCCCCGGTTTCCGGCGTGACCTTACCCCCCGCTTGGTCGATCACCGTAGCGGTCTGAATGCCCGCAATCCGTGGTTTATCGATCCGATGAGGACGGTAAGGTAGCTCGCGCTTCAAGCACACGAACGAGTTGGTGTAGTCTCCGTAGCGAGCGACTCGCTCGCCGTTCACGACCATGTTTCCTTGATGCGCGACTTGCAGCACAAGATACTCGACATCATCGAGTTTGAAAAAATGTCCCGGCTGGAGAAGGAGCACGTTGCTCTTGCCGGAAAAGGTATGACGATCCGCCCGCCACGCCTCCAGCCGCAGCAGCGCTTGGGCCTTTACGTCGAATTTGCCATAGCGCTCTTTCGCGTAGTCGGAGCCTACTAAGTCGCCATGTTCGCCACGACTGAGCGGGCGCTTGGACTCGAAGGGAGAAGGCTTCTTGACATGCTCAGTCATCTCCTCGAATCGGCCGGGGTTCGTCCAGTTGTACTGACGCACCTGTATGGTGGTGGTCCGCAGCTCCTCCGTGCTGTTGAACGCCGTGATGGCTTCGTGGCCAGTTTGACTATCCCAATCGCGCGAGAGCTCCACTTCGGGAGAGTCGCTGATCGCCGGTATACTCTTGGGTGAATCGCAGATGAAAAGCTGCTCGACCTTACTGTCTTCCGGGTGGCGAAAGTAGTACCAGAGCCCTTCCTCAGCGAGCAGCCGCTGCACGAACGCGAGATCCGTTTCGCGATGCTGCACGATAAGCTCGCGCTGGGGATAGTCGTTGCGCACGAGCTTGGACGGTTGAAGGCTGCGCTTGAACGGCTCAAGCCCGCCGTTGATCACCGTCTCGATCACTTGGATGACGGTCTGCTTTTCGAATACGCGCGCGTGGCTAATGTGGTCGAGTGCGGCCAGGGCGGGCACGAGCACGATGCGTACGACCCGTTGTCCTTGGCTCGACTCTGCCTGCTTGACCTGTTCCACGATGCCATGCAGCACCCTGCTTCCATGATCACGGTCGATCGTCAGCGACGCGGATTCGCCCAGCAATGCCGCGGCACTCGCGGACAACTCGTCACTGCCAAGCTCGATGCGCGCCCAGTAGAGCGTGGAGACGGCCTCTTCGAGCTCGACATTGCGCACCTGCCAGATCTCGTCGGCTTTGGTGCCGGTCGAAAACGTCAGCGTCACCCCGGTCGCGCCTAGAATCGTGCTGAGCCCTGCTTGCGCCATGTGATCGCTCCATTTGGCGACAGCGTGCCATGCGCTGACCTCCGAGACGCGTGATACATGGCGCGGCTCACCCCGACAATGCGCGGTCCAGGTGAACATGACGATTGCTTGTGCGGTATGCTGCCCGGCGTGGCACACATCCTCCTCAAGGGGACAGACCTCCTGCTCGTGTGCAGCCGCTCGGAGCCTCAGGCGCCTTGGCTCGCCAAAGGCTATCAGCGGGTGCTTGGCGGGGGCGCTGTCATGGCAGTGGAGCGGGCCGTGCGCGAAGGTTTTTCGCTCACCCTCACGCAGCTTTGGCACGAAGCTTTTCGCAAGGCCCCTCCGCCTGCGCATTCGCTTCGCAAGTTGCGCTCCGAATTGATGGGAGCGATTCACGGGCCCTTACCCAAGCTCATCGTCCTGCGCTATGCGCCCGCGCTGCCCCGCGCGACGTTCGAGCTTCCGGTGTTGCAGGATCCGGGCCTCGTCACCGACGCGCCGCCTGGACACATCATGTGGATCGGGTTTGAGCTTTTGGACCAAGACGGCACACCGATTGCGGGCGAGCCATTTCTACTCCGTACGCCCGACGGTCAACAGAGCACGCAGCGCCTGAATGAACGCGGGATGGCGCGCAAAGACCCAACCCTGGACGGTCTATTTGGCTTCAAACTGGCAGGTCGCGAGCCCGCTACGCTGACGCTCGAGAACTTCTTGGATCTCGAGATAGTCGATACCGCGGGTGCGCCCATCGCGGGCACGCAGTATCAAGTCATCGTAGGCGGCGCCCTCATTCGCGCCGGTGCCGTCGACCGCGACGGACGTGCGCACATCGACGATCTTCCACCCGGCCCTTACGAGATCCTATTGCCAGGCTTCGAGCCTAGCGCAGTCACTCTCGACGGCACCGCTGCCCATGCAGCGAGCAGCGCAGCGCGACCCGCCAGTACCTACAACGTGAAGCAAGGCGACACGCTAGCGAAGATCGCCAAGTCCCACGGCATCAAGAGTGGAAAGGCGCTCTACGATGCCCCCGAGAACTCAGCGCTGCGCAAAAAGCGGCCGAACCCGGATCGTATTCGTGCCGGGGATGAGGTGAACATCCCGAGCGGCAAGGCGGCCGCGGTCGCTTTGAAGCCAGGCATCATCAACACATTGCTCATCGACGCCCCTGCAACAGGCACGAAGCTGCAACTGCGCTTCATTGGCCCCGATGAACAGCCGATAAACGCGACTTACGCGCTCAGTGGTTCCGGCTTCGCGTTCGAAGGAAAGCTCGCAAGCGACGGGTCCCTAGAGCAGCTCTTGCCAGATGGATGCGCCGAGGTGGCGCTGTCCATACACGGAGAGGAGTTCTCCATCGAACAACGTCTCTCCTTACGCGACGACGACGACTCACCAGAGGCAACGCAGATTCGGCTCGCGAATTTGGGTTGGTATGGTGGGCCGATCGACGGCGACGAAAAATCCACGACATTTGCCAGCGCGGCCGCGCTGTACCGCAAAGAGCGAAAGCTCGGGGAAGGCGACGGTATCGACAAGCGGCTGCAGCAACGTGTCGACGAGGAGTATCTCGCGTGACTTATAACGTCTCTTCCCTGCCGGTCTTTCGCAACGTACCGAACACGATCATGTTCGGCGCGCAGATCCGGATCGAGGGTATTTTCGACCTTACGGATCGCGCGTATCACGCAAAGGCCGGCGTACTCGATTTCAAGGACCTGCCGCTTGCCGCGGAAGAGATCGTGATCGTTCGCTATGTCGTTCGGGGTCGTGTCGCCAACATCCGCGTGGTGGTCGAGTACGATCTCAACTCAGCCGTGCATCATGACTTCTACGGCCCTTATGGCTTGTCCGACGCCGCAGTGGCCGTGCTCCATGACGGGCCCCAAGTACCTGGCCTTCACGAAATCAAATGGGATGGTCGCGATGCAACCGAAGACCATCGGATTCTGCTCGCGGGAGATTACCTGGTCCGCGTGATTGCTGAGACAGACCTCGGACATACCAGTGCGGAAACGAAAATCACCGTCGCCAAACCTCGCGCCTGGGCTTATGCCCTCGACACGACCAAAGTGGTGGTGCGTAAGAACAAGAAAGATGGTTCCGCCCATCGTGTGACGATCAGAGAAACATCGATTCCCGAAGCGAAACATGCCTTCGATGCCCAGCGCTCACTCTCGGACGGAACGAGCTTCAATGCGGAGATGACGTCGCAAGCGAGCTCCCGCGAAGCCTTAGGGATCATGCAGCGGTCAGCCGTCACTTACTTCGGGGCCCACTCGCATCCCTTCGGGCTCGTGTTCGACAAGGCAACGGATGGCACCCAGACAAGCTGGCTTGGCCTTGCCATGATGGAAGGCGAACATTCTCCGATCACTATCGACACGGCAAGTCTCCGCGAGCTGGCCTCGGATGCCTTTCGAGATGTGTTCCTCGTCGTGCTC
>JBBSJC010000342.1:0-8824 GCA_038257655.1 Polyangiales bacterium
ATGGCCTATCCAGACGCCATCGGGCACGGACGCGCCCACGTACTCACCGCGCGCGTCTACCCCGACCAAGGGGATGTCGCGATGGAAGCCGCGCGGGGGGCCCGTCAGCTTATCCGCGCTTGGGAGATCGATATAGAGCGCTGCGTCAAACGAATCGCCCCGTCCGAAGCCGACGAGAGCAAGCCCCGTGACATCGGTGAAGTCCACCCCTAGCTGCGTGACGAAATGCCTGCTGAGATCAGCCTTGGCAACAGGGTCTCCCGCCAGCAAGTCGCGCAGCCAGCCCAAGGCGTTGCGACGCACAACCGCAGCAAAAGCTGCGTCCGGTGCCACATGGTCAAGCAGCGACTCTTGTGCGACCTGCACTCCGTAGCTAGACGCTGGGGTCGTCGTCGGGCTGGTTGTCGTACGCGCCATCGGCGAACATGCCATCAGCCAAGCGACTCCCACCGTGCATCCCACCCGGTATCTCATGCGCGCCCCCGGGGTAGTATCGCCATCGCTGGCAACGGGGGCAACCTTATCGTTCCCGCGCCAAGCGGCTGAGAACGCTACGGCGCAGGGCAGCCAAGACGCGTGCTTCCCACGGCAACCTCGTCGATCCACAGATCTTTGGCGCTGGTGTTCTGGTAGTGCTCCCAGCCCAGGCGTAAGACATCAAAGGTGGGTGCATACCAGTTGCCTCCGGTGCCGTTGCCTAGACACCCTTCTCCGCGTTCATCAACGCTGAGGTCGGACAGTGCCTTACCGTCCAGCCAAAGCTCCATACGATCGGTGGTGCCGTCGAAATGCCACTCCATGCAGGTCCACTTCGCTTCGGGCAGCGTCGTGGCGGAGTGCTGCCAACAGTCGCTTGCGGTGCCTTCCGTTTCGTAGTTAGCCATTAGCCGCTTATTCTGCTGGCCGCCGTAGCGATACATACTGCGGTAGGTTTGGCCGGCGACGGGGCCTTCGGCTTGGATGTTGGTCCAGTGCACGCTGCCTTCAGGCGCTGCGCTCACGTACATCATCATGCGCCCGAAAAACTGATTGCCGGCGACCGGAAACAACGGCGCACCACTCACACTCATATAGGCGCGCGCGTAACTCTTCGCCTCGGCGCTGATGTGTACCGAGTGACTGCCTTTGAAGGCGCGCGTGCTGTCCACCTGAACGCTGCCGCCATTGAGGCTCGTCTGCCATGGCGTGCCGGGGGCTTGGCCCGGGGTGTCCTCTTCGAAGCCGTCGCAGAGTAGCGCCGTATCGCAGACGCCCGGCTGCGGGTCAGGGTCGGTGGGGGCAGGAGGCTTTGGCTCTTCGGCTCCCGCGCCGCCGTCCGCGCTAGGCTCGGTCCCGGGGTCGTTGTCGCCGCCGGTCGGTGCGCTCGGGCCTACTGCGTCGCGTCCAACGGCACCATCGTTCGCGTTGCCCGACCCAGCGCCCGCACCGCCGTCAGGCTTGGCGCGGTCTGGACTGTCCTCGCTGCCCGCATCCGCGGTCGATTTCGCTACATCGCCCAGGCAGCCGGTGACCAACAAGCAGGCACTTGCAGCCAAAGCGACGCTCGCGGTCAAGGTTCGGTAGGAACATACGTTCGGTTTGTGTGGATAGGGGCTCACGCTTCTCTATGTGGACTTAGCGTGTCCCATCGGGTCACCACACTCGCGTTTTGTTGTGCAGTTAGCCAACCGCCAATCCTTTGGCAGTCCCGCCAGCAAAATAGCGTACCCACTCCATGCTGATGGCAGGAGGTCGTCATGAACATCGAAAACAAGAGCGTGCTCATCACCGGCGGCAGTCGTGGCTTAGGGTCCGCCTTGGGCCGTGTGCTGGGCAAAGCGGGTGCACGCGTGGTGCTCTCGGCGCGCGGGGGCGACGAGCTTGCACGCGCGATCCAGAGTCTGCGCGAACAAGGCGTTGATGCTCACGGCATCGTGGCGGACATGGCCGATAAGGAATCGATCTACCCACTGGCGGCCAAGGCAGCGGCACTGGTCGGGCCCATTGATATCGTGATTCACAACGCGAGCACGTTAGGCCCGGTGCCTCTCGCCCTGTTGCTGGATACGGATTGCGAAGCGCTTTCCCGCACGTTGGACGTCAACTTGCTCGGACCGTTCCGCCTGAGCAAAGCCCTCGCGGGCTCGATGCTGCTGCGGGGCCACGGCGCGCTTGTGTACATCAGCTCCGATGCTGCCGTAGAAGCGTATGCCAGCTGGGGAGCTTACGGTGTATCCAAAGCCGCCCTCGATCACCTCTCGCGCAGTTTCGCGGCAGAGCTTGCAGGCACGGGCGTGCGCGTGCTCAGCATCGATCCCGGCGAGATGGACACACACATGCACCGGCAGGCCGTACCCGATGCAGACAGTACACTCTTGGCCGCGCCTGAGGCCGTGGCACAGAGGATTTTGATCATGCTCGAGCGACTTGAGCAACTGCCGCAGGGCGTGCGCCTGCAAGCACAGAAATGGGAAGGTTAGGGAATAGCATGCAGACGGCCTATACGTTACCAACGGCTGCGTTACCAACGGCTACGTTACCAGCGGCGCAACTCTTACCCGCACGGGAGACGCGCACCGCTCGCGACACCGGGCGCATGCTGTTGGTGAACCCGACATTACAAACGTTTCAAGACCGGTCTCTTGTCGAGCTACCCGAGATCTTGAACCCGGGCGACCTCTTGATCATGAATGATGCGGCGACGCTTCCGGCGTCCCTCGCCGCACGCGTTCACGGTCAAGATATCGAGCTGCGCTTGCTTAGTCAGACTTCGGAAGCGCGCTGGTGGGTTGTCGCGTTGGGGGCAGGTGACTGGCGCATCGACACCGCTTTGAGAGGTGCCCCGCCAGCTATCCACATGGGTGACCGGGTAACTCTTGGCCCCTTGAGCGCGCAAGTCGTGGGTGTATCTCCGATCACAGCCCGACTGGTGGAGATTATTTTCGATAGCCGCGGCGTTGCGCTGTGGGACGCACTCTACGCCCAAGGCACACCTATTCAGTACAGTTACCAGCGCGAAGCTCTGGCGCTCTGGTCGGTGCAGACGAGCTATGCGTCGCGTCCCTGGGCGGTGGAGATGCCGTCTGCCGGTCACCCGCTCAGCTTTCGCCTACTACGTAACTTACGTCTGCGGGGCGTACAGCTTTCGACTCTCACACACGCAGCCGGCCTAAGCGCGACCGGCGACCCCACTCTCGACCGTGCCTTACCGTTGCCCGAACGCTACGACATTCCGCAAAGTACGGTAGAGGCCGTGGGCGCCGCGCGAGCACGGGGCGCACGCGTCGTCGCTGTGGGTACAAGCGTAGTACGAGCCCTCGAAGGGTCCTTTCGCGACCACGGCGGCAGGCTCACCAGCGGCAGCGCGATCACTAGCTTACGCATAGTCGCTGGCACGAAGCTGAGTTTGATCGATGGCCTGCTAAGTGGTGTGCACGCGCCCGGCGAAAGTCATTTCGACTTACTGCAGGCCTTCGCCGATGAGGCGCTGTGGCGGCGCGCTCTTCAACACGCGGCATCTGCGGGTTACCTTGCCCATGAGTTTGGCGACTCCACCTTAGTATTACCTTCTCGTCTTGCTGCTAGATGACGGTGCGCTAGGCCCGGGACTCGTCCACATCCTGCGCGTGCCGCGCGTGTCACGCGTGTGCGGTGCGGTGCCACTGATGTTGGGGTGCGACGAGCTCGTGTCGAACGATGTCGGCAAAGCCCGCCTCTTTGAGCGCGGCGTCGGGATCGAAGCTGCGCCACTCCTGACGGTAAGGCTCAAACGCACCGCGGTGTCGCTCCAGGTCATCGCTAGGCACATCGCACAGGACAAGCGTGCCGCCCGGCTTGAGTAAACGACGGGCCTGAGCGAGCAACGCGTGCTTGATGCCGTCAGGCACCTCGTGCAGCACTAGGCTTATCGTGACCGCATCCACCGAAGCGGCCGGTTCCTTCAGGCCCTCTGCGAAGGCATGGATCCAGCGCAAATTCTTGATCTTCGCGTGCATACGCTTACCCACGATCTGCATGAACGGGGATGCGTCGACCGCGAGCACTTGGGCCTCAGGTCGCGCCTGCGCGATGGCTGAGGAGAGGTCACCTACGCCGGCACCGAAGTCGATCACGCGTCGCGCGCCGTCGGGCACGAGCTGCGCCATGCTTGCGCGCACGCCCAAGCTGCGTCGCGGATGCGCATCTTGATATCGTGCCTCCATGGCGGCCCGGTCATCTAGGGCAGCGCCAGGGCAAAGATATCCCCCCGGGAAGCTATGTTGCGGTTGCAGATACCAGGCGGGGTAGTCGATCTCGGCGTAATCGGCGATGGCCGTTTCCCAGTCGATGCGTCCGAGTAACGGCCGCGCCTGAAACGGTAGCCGCGTGACCAAGCGCAGCATCTCGTCCTTGGGTGCGAGCGAATGCGCCTCCTTCTCGATCATCGACCAGTGGCCTACGCGTGGTGCAAAGCGCGCAGGCGTTGCTGGCCGCACCCGCCCCGCATTCGCGAGTAGATAGCTCACGATCCAATTTTGAAAGCCAATCTTTATGTGCTCGCGCTTGGAAGCCGCCCGCGGCGTCTCGCGCAAATGCGCGAGCAGCGGAAACGTGCGAATTAGCGGCTCACTCGAAGGGCGTCGAGGTTTGAACATGGCGGCACGATAGCCAGGACTTGGCGATCGACAAAGCGGCATCGCTCATCCAAGGGGCCGTCAAGCGCGCTTGCTGCCGCGGCGTTGGGCAATAGCCGCACGCTAGCTTCGTCCGAGCTCGACAAGCTTGCGTCGCGCCGGCTCGGCCGCGGGGTCATGCGGATAGTTAGCGACCAAGAAGTGTAAGGTCTGGATCGCGGCTGGCTGGGCACTCGACATCAACTGGTGCTTCGCCGCCATCAGCAGCGCCTTTGGTGCGTGTGCGCTCGTCGCGTAGTGTTTGAGCACGAGATTCGTGGCGTCGAGCACGATGGGCCCGGCGCCGGTCGCGTCCGCCGCGCTCAGCGCCATGACCAACATGATCTCGGGCCACACGGCACCTGGAAGGGCTGCACGCACGTGTTGGTAGGTCGCACAAGCTTCCGCGGACCGGCCCGACTGGAGCTGCGCTCTCATTAGCCACGCGGTATGCAATGCCACGCGGTCCACCCGCCCCAACATCAGACAGATGCGCAGCAGTGCGCTGCGCGCCGGCTCATGGTTAGGTTGTTCAATGCACAAACGCTCCAGCACGTCGGCCGTGGCATCGCGCTGCTCCGCTGCCAACAGCGCGCGAGCTTCCGTCCATAGGGGATGCTCATCTGACGCGTCTGGCATGACGGCGAAGCGGTCGGGGGTCTGCTCGGGCTCGAACTCCAAGGAGTCAGGGGGCACAGACTCGGGCAGTGGCATCGGCGCAAAGGAATCTGCCGAGCCGAGATCGAGCGAATCACGCGGCACGCGCTGAACCGGCGCTACAGAATGCGGTGACTCATCGCTATCCGCCTGCGTGACGAGCGGCAATGGCAACTCCGAGTCACCCGGCATCGGCAGCTGCTCGATATCATCCCAGGACTCCCTCTGAGCAGGGAAAAAGTCACTGGGCGTTTGCCTATCCAGGGTTGGCCCGGGCTCAAGGTCCGCCTCGTCGAGCAGGGCGCGGCTGACACTAGGCGTATAGGAGACGCGAGTGGAAGGTTCATCGCCAAAGCGGCTTTTACGGAAGCGGTTCATGTCTGGTCCCCGACCTCACGGATGATCAAGCAAGAGGTAGGTCGCGATAGCTCCACTCCACCGCAGATGGATGGATATACCTTAAAGGGTAATCGCCCGAACGCGGCCTAGGCAATGGGCGCAATCACCTACAGTGGCGCAGGTTGCGAGAACCTTCGCAGCGAACATACGCAGTGAAGCGCATGGTCTAGCGAGCACCCTTACCATTTGGCACGCGCACCTTAGGCCTGCACTTTACACTGGCTACCGATCGAGGCGCTCGTACCTGCGGCTCTCGTGTTTGGCAGCCAGCACTTCCTGGCCTGGCCGCGACGTGAACAGGTCTTTGTTGAGTGCCAAAAACGCGCGACTATTCAAGACCTCGGCGCGGTGCAGCTCAGACGTCAGCAGCGTGAGCGCCTCGCGCACGACAAGCGGGGCGTAGTCGCTCTCCCAGATATCGAACATCAGCGGCCGCGCCACCTCGAACTGGGCGTCATAGATGCGCTTGAGCTTGCCGTAGGGCAGCCGCACGTCCTCCTCGAGCGCGCTATTTGCCGCTTGGATCGCGGCATCATAGCTTGTGACCAGGCGCTCGTGACGCGTATCCCACCCATCCGCCTGACCGCGGTTTTCGCGACGAAACTGGTAGGCTGCGCGAAATGCAGCGCCGGTTCCGAGCGTGCCTTGAACGACCGTCAGGTAAAACGAGTGAACGCTGGCGAGCAGGCGCTCGGTGATGAGCTCGAGCGCAGCCTCAGCCCGTGGCGTGCGGATCGGCTCCAGACGCTCTTTGCCGCCTAGCAAGGCTTCGATCGTCAAGCGCTCGACCGAGGCAAAGAACAGCTTGGCGCAGCGCTTGGCGAGCGCGATCGCAAGCTCGCGATGCTCTTGGGGCACGAAGCCGTGCAACATGTAGCGACGGCGCGAAAAGAACAAATCTGCAGCGCGCGGTCGGTACAGCAACCAATGCGCGTACGCCGTCGCTGTCTCGCGCAGGTCTGCGGCCGCTTGTGCCCTACGCTTTTGATGAGAGCGACGGGGGATAAGCTCAAGCTCATCCTCGAGCTTACGGTCGAGCTTTTCGATGTATTGCGAGAGATCTTCGAGATGCTGCACCAGGCCCCAGCGCTCTTGATTCGGGCCTGCATCACGTTGGCCATCTGGACCCAAGAGATACTCACGGGGCGTCAAGTGCGTGAGCGGCGAGGAGACCGAGTCTTCCAAGCGGGTCAACACCTCGCATTCGACCAGGGCGCGCGAGTACGGCATCGACTCGAGCTCCACATCGTCGAACGGACGCATCGCGGCTTGTTGCCGGGGCGAGGCGATGCGTCGGTCTAGCTCATGTTGAAGCGTGGCGCGGATCACCTTCATCTCGTCATCGCTGGCACCGAGCGCACGGAAGTAAAGCTCGAGCCCGGTCGGATCGCGCAGCGTCGTCTTCCCTTGCAGGAAGTTGCGGAAGGTCATCGCACTGACTGGCTTCTGCTGATTGTCACTACGCTGCCAGTAGGTTGCGAGCACTTCTTCGCCGAGTGCGTGAAACCCCTTGCCCGAAGCGCGCTGGCGCGTCTCGAAGTGGGCACGAATGCCGTCAAGGGTGTTCAAGTTCTTCTCTATATCAAGCAAGGGTGAGTCAATCATTCGGGTGCCCCGGTGGGTAGCTCGAGCAGCTTTTGTTGAAACGAGCGATCAGCGTCGGTGCGGGCCTGTTGTGCGCGGGCGCGCGCTTGGGCCTGCTGTTGTGTCGCACGAAGTAAGGTGGAGAGCGGCGTAATATCCTCGGCGTGCTCGCGAAACAGGCCATGGCCGCGCGCCGGCAGCATGGTGAGCATGACGCTGTCTGTCGGTGTGTTTTCGCGTAGCAGCGCGAGCGCCAGGCGTTCACGGCAAGCGGCAGCGGGTGCCCACGTGTCCTTTTCGCCCCAGACAAGACTTGCAAAAAACCGCGGTGTGCGCGCGGCAGTCGCCGCCACCCGACTGACGAGCAGCTCAAGCTCGCGCTCTTTGGCTTCGACTAACATGCGGAACTCGCGCACGGCGCGGGCGCTACTTTCCGTGGCGCCGCGCAGCTCCACATCGCGCACAGCGTAACCGAAGTCCTCGTCTGCGAGCATACCGAGCTCGGCGTGTATCACCGCGGTGAGCAACAGGTGCACGCGGCGCACGAGCGTCTCCACCGTGCGCTGCACCAGCCGTGGCGCCACAGGTAACCACCTGCCTAGACGCTCCACCACGGGCTCGAGCTTGGCGACCTCGACGATGGAGGCGGGCAACCGCGCCGGCACCTTGAGCGGTGGCGAGATGGCGAGCACGGCGGCAACCTTGCCGTGTTCCTCTGCGATGCGGGCACCGGTGTCGAGTGCCGCGACCGCGCCTCGGCTCAGCCCGATCAAAATGAAAGGCCCGCGCTCACGCGTGACCAGCGGCAGAACTTGCTCCCAGATCCGTGAGCTAAAAGCGGACGAGCCGTAGTAAGCCCCTCGCGACCAAGGTGCCTCAACCACAAAGTGCCGCAGCCCACAAAGTCCGCCGCACGCTTCGATCAGACGGCGATAGGCCGGCAGCGGAGCCCGGGGTGTCTCACCCGTGCCGGTGAAGTAAATTACGATACCGCTCCCGTGCGTATCGCCCTCGGGGTGATTTAGAAAGGGCGGGTCAATGCAGTGCAAGCCCTCTGACGCAAGCGACAGCACCGTTTCCGATGTGGCGCCGCGGGCGGCGTGCTCCCGCAGCATACGGCGCCCTGCGCGCACTCTATGTGCTGGTGCGGCCAACAGAAAGCGCAGCACGCGCACACCGCCCACGAGCAGTGCGAACCACACTTGCAAAAGCGCCCAGAGCCGCAAAATCACGACAATCACCCTACGCGCTGGAAGGAATCCAGCCAAGCGGCATGGGCTGGTCTTGCCCATACAAATTTTCTTGTACAAATAAATATCAGCGCGCTGTACAAGCCTGAGTATGTCGATCTCGCGTCGCATGAGTTTCTGTATTCTCATGGCTACATCGACGGCCTGCGCTCCCGCCTTCGATGGTGAGCGGGCCGTACCGCCACGGGGCAGCCTCGGCCAAGAGCTGTACGGTGCGCTGTGCGATCGCGTGGGCGCGCAATCGCTACGTGAGGATGTCACGGGTGAGTCGTACGACGCCGTCTGCCACCCGGACATGGGCGG
>JBBSJC010000343.1:0-8769 GCA_038257655.1 Polyangiales bacterium
CTCACCGAAGACGACCCGGAGTTCGAGGTCGTGTTGTGGCGAGAGCTAGGGCGTCTGCGCCGCGAAGACTTGATGGACGATGCCGGTGCCGTTGAGGCCTACGAGCGCGCCCTCGCGCTGCGACCTGGCGACGAAGACGTGCAGCGCGCCCTTGAGCAAATCACAGGCGTGCGCGAGCGATGGCAGGAGATCTCCCAGCACTTCATCGATCAAGCCGACCAAGCCAGCGACGCCACGCTCAAAACGTCCTTGCTCGTGCGCGCCGCGTCGATCCTTTGGCAGTACAAGAAGAAGGGCAAGAACAAGGAAGTCGATCGTCTGTTCAAGGACGCGCTCGAGACTGATCCTGCGAGCAGCCGCGCTGCCCGCCTCTACGAGATCACGTTACGCGAACGGGGCAAATGGAAGGATCTCGGCGAGGTACTCCTGTCCGCTGCCAAAAGCGCAACGGGGCGCGACGACCAGCTCGGGTTGCTGCTCGCGGCCGCGCGCGTGCTCTCGCAAAAGCTCGATGACAAAGAGCGCGCCATGGCCTGTTACGAGCGTGTGCTCGAGCTGGTGCCTGCGCACGATGAGGCCCTGGGCTTTCTCGTTTCGCACTTTACCGAGCTCGAAATGTGGGACCACTTGGTCGCGCTCTACGAAGACGCGCTGCGTGCCCGTCAGCTCAAGGCCGACGCCGAGCAAGGGATCCTGCTTCAGATCGCGATGCTGCACTGGCGCATGCTCAAGCGCGCCGAACGCGCAGAGCCGTACTTCGCGCGTTTGCGCCGCGCCGATCCGTCCCAGCCCGTGATGCTCGACTTCTATCGCGAATTCTACGGAGCCACCTCTGATAGCTCCAAGCTGCTCGCGATTTTGGCCGATGCGCAGCGCCGGGTGGGTACCGATCCAGAACGCGCAAAGCTCTCCCTCGAGATTGCACGGCTTGCGCAAGACGAGCCCCAAGGCTTTGAGCGCGCGATCGATGCCTGGAAGATCGTGCTGCGTCACGAGGCGGGACATCTCGAAGCGCTGACTGCGCTCAAGCAGTTGTATCGTCGCTCCGGCAAATGGAACGCCCTGGTCGAGCTGTTGCGTGCCGAAGTAGACACGCTCGGTGACGACCAGCGGGAGCAGAAGCTGCTGCTGTTGCGCGAGCTGCTCGCGGTGTATCGCGATGAGCTCAAGCTCGAAGCGATGGTGCTATCCACGTACAACACCATCTTGCAAGTGGAGCCCGGCAGCCAAGAGGCTGCGGCCGAGCTTGCGCGCACCTATGAAGCGATGGGGCGCTGGAATGACCTCATCCCCGTACTCTCGCGGGAGGCGGAGACCAGCAGCGATCCAAAGCGTAAGGTCGCGCTGTACGCACGCATCGCCAAGCTGTGGATCGATCACTTCTCGAACTACAACCAGGCGACGGCGCCGCTCGAGCAGGTGCTCGCACTCGATCCAGACAACCGCGAGGCGTTGGCTCAGCTCAAGGACATCTACAGCAAAAAGCGCGCATGGAAGCCGTTGTATGCGGTGCTGAGCAAGGAAGAGGAGCTCACGACGGACGCCGTTCAGAAGCGTGTCTTGCTCTCGGAGCTTGCGAACCTGGCGGGCGAGCGTCTTCATGAATATCCAGACGCAATCGCGCTTTATGAACGGGTGCTGACGTTTGAGCCCGGGGCACCGCGCGTGCTCGATGCACTGGAAAAGCTGGCTGAACGCGCCAAGGACTGGCCCGCGATGGCACGCGCGCTCGAGCAGCGCGTGGCGCACACGGACGATGTGGCCGCCAAGATCAAGCTGCTCTCGCGCCTGGGCAGTTTGCATGCGGAGCGCACCAATGATCCGGCCAAGGCAGCAGACGCCTGGCGTCGCGTGCTTGCGCTCGATCCGAAGAACGGGCGCGCGATGCGTACCCTGCGCGAGGCCTATTTGGCCGCAGGTGACTTCGAAAGTGTCGAAGCGCTGTACGCCGAGGCAGGCGATTTCGAAGGTTTTGTCGACGTGCTCGGAACCGCAGCGGACAAGGCCGTAGACCCTGCCTTGAAGCAGCGTTTGAGCTTTCGCGCAGCTGAAATCTACGAGCAGAAATTGAACGAGTCCGCGCGCGCTTTTCGCAGTTATGAGCGCGTGCTCAGCGTGGACTCAAAGAATGCGCGTGCCGTCGCCGCGCTGATCCCGATCTATGAAAGGACGACAAGTGGCCGCGCGTGGCGCAGCTCCTCGAGATCGCCCTACAGAACTTGTCGACGACTGCCAGCGAAGAGCGGCTTTCACTGCTCACGCGGTTGACTGACGTGAGCCAGCAGCGCCTGCGCGATGGGCAAGCTGCCTTCAAGTATGCAAGCGCCGCCTATGCACTCGCGCCGAGCGAGCCGGACGTACGTGCGCGGCTCGAGGCTGCAGCCGAGCTTTCCCATGGCCAAGACAAGCTGCTCGCGCTCTACAGCGCGCGTGCGGATGCGGTGTCCACGCCCGAGGGCCTCGAAGAGTCACTGCTGCTGCGCAGGCGCGTGGCGGCGATCGCGGCCGACAAGCTCAAGCGCCCCGATGAAGCCGCGCTGCAGCTTGAAAAGATTCTGTCAGAGCGACCGGACGATGCAGAAGCCTCGCACATCCTCGAGCGCATTTATCGGACCCACCACAAACATGATGCCTTGCGTTCGTTGCTTTCGCGCAGGCTCGAGCGGACCGAGGACAAGCCGCAGCGTATTGCCCTGCTAACAGAGCTTGCCCGCATCGAAGAGCTAGAGCTCAAGGATCCCAAAGCGGCGATCGAGCGTCAGCTGGCGATTCACAGGATGGAGCCTGCTCACGACGGCACGCTCGCGACACTCGATCGCCTGTTACTCGGCGAAGGGGCGCACAAGGAGCACGCAGAAGTGCTCGAAAAACGTATCGCGCTCGCCCCCAGCGCCGCCCAGCGTGTGGAGCTTTCACTGCGCCTGGGCGCCTCGCTCGCGCACAAGCTCGATGCGTCCGATCGCGCGATCGACGTCTACGCTCAGGTACTCGAGGCCGAGCCCAACGAGCCGCGCGCGGTCGCTGCGCTCGAAGGAATAGCACTACAGGCACCGGCGGAAGCGTTGCGCATCGGGCGGCTGCTCGAGCCGGTTTACGAGCGCACGATCGCCCTTGAAAAGCTCGCCAAGGTGCTGGAGCAACGCCTAGCAGGCACCACGGATGAAGCCGAAAAGCGCACGCTCAAGCTGCGTTTGGCGGAGATCGCGGGCACGCGTGGCGACCCCGCGGGCGCCTACCGCACGCTTGAATCGGCCTTCCTCGACAATCCCGGCAACGTGGAGCTGTGGGAGCGCATTGAGCACATGGCTGAGCAGGCCGATGCCCAAGAAGATCTGGCAGTCGCGTTTGCGACGGCGATCGACATGGCAGAGCTCACGCCTACGGAGCAAGCGGAGCTGAGTATTCGCACCGCGCGCATCTACGACGAGAAACTGGGCCAGCCTGAAAAGGCCGAGCCCTTCCACGTGCGTGTGCTCGCCGCCGATACGATGGCTGAAGCTGCCTATGACGCTCTGCGCGAGCTGTATACGAATAAGGAGCGCTGGGAGGATCTCAAAGCGCTGTATCGCAATCGCATCGCAAACACGATCGACGTGCAACAGAAGCTCGACCTGCTGTTGCAGGTGTGTTTCTTGTTTGAAGAGATCCTCGACGACGTCGAGCTTGCGATTCGCGCCTATCAAGAGGTGCTTGAGCTCGATCCAGGACATCCCACATCGCTGCGCGCGCTGGAGCGCCTGTATACGCGCGCCGAACGCTTCCGAGATCTGGTGGGCTTGCTCGAAGGAGACCGGGCCAACGCAGAAGGTAAGGAAGCGATCGAGCTTACCTTCCGGATCGGCGAGCTCTATCACCGTAAGCTCAAGGAGCCTGCGCTAGCGGTCGATCAGTATGCCGCTGTGCTGGAAGAGCAACCCACTCATTTGCGCGCCCAAGAGGCGCTCGAGCGTTTGATCAGCGATCCGAACCAGCGCCAGCGAATCGCCGGCTTGCTTGAGCCGCTCTATACTAAGCAAGGCGCGCACACGGAGCTTTCGCGGGTGCTCGAAGTGCAGCTCGAGGCGCTGACCGATCCGGGCGCCCGCGTAGGCGCGCTGATGCGCTTGGGAGAGCTGCGCGAAAACAGACTGGGCATGCGCGAGCAGGCGTTTTCGGCCTACGTGCAAGCGGTCGAGGCGGACCCGTCCGACGCGGGGCCACGAAAAGAGCTAGCCCGTATCTCGGGCTTGACGCAGCAGTTCGAGCGGCGCGCCAAGGTGCTCGAAGGGGCACTAGCGCGCAGCGATAGCTCCGAGGTGCGCACCGAGTTGTTGGGCGAGCTGGCCGACCTCTGGGACGTGCAGCTTGCGGACGCGGACCGCGCCATCGATGCTTACACGAAGCTAATCTCGTCGGATGCAGACAACGCCGATGTGGTGTTGCCGGCTGCGCGCGCGCTCGAGCGTCTGTATGTCACGCGCGACGACCACGCAGCGCTTGCGGGTGCGTTGCGCTTACAGATTCAGTTCGAACCGAACATCGACAGCAAGCGACATTTGCTCGGGCAGCTCGCACAGTTGCTCGAGGAGCGTCTGAACGACCTGTCGGCCGCAGTCGACGCCTGGGGCGAGCGCTTGGAGCTCGACACAGCGGATCTGCCCGCGATGCTGGCGCTCGAGCGGCTGCACGAGCAGCGTGGCGAATACCTCAAGCTCGTGGGCGTGCTGCAGAAGCACGAGTCCGTGGCGAGCGACGAAGGCGAAGCGCGCGCGCTCGCGCGACGCGTGGGATACCTGTACGAGCTGAAGCTATCCGACAATGGCAGCGCCATCGCTGCGTACAACGATGTACTCGGCCGCTTTGGCAACGATCGCGAAACGATAAGCGCCCTGCAGCGTGTGTATGCCGCGACCAATCGTCATCAAGATTTGCTTGACGCACTCGAGCTTGAGCTCGAGCTCACGCAGGATCCTGGCGAGCGCGCCGAGATCCGCTTTCGCTCGGCCGAGATCATGCGCACGGAAACTGGGGCGCTCGAAGCCGCCCTCGAGTCCTATCGCTCCGTGCTCGAGGAACGGCCTGATCACCCGGCAGCGATAAGCGCCCTGCAAGAGATGATGGCGAGCGGCGGGCACATGCGCATCGATGCCGCGCGGGTGCTGGTACCGCATTACGACGCCGCAGGCGACTATGACCGTTTGATCCGCGCCCTCGAAGTCGTCGCCGAAATCGATGACCCTGGCGAACGACTCAGCGCTCTGCGTCGCGCGGCCCAAGTTGCCGAAACGGGTCTGCGCGAGCCAGGACGTTCGTTCGCCTTGATGGGGAGGGCCGTCAAAGCAGCGCTCTCGGAGCACGACCTCGCAGGGATGCTCGACGAGCTCGACCGTTTGGCCCATCAGTCTGCGCGATACGAGGCTTACGTTCAGCTCTTGCGCGACGTGTCACCTGACATCTCGGACGAAGAGGTGTCGCTCACCGTCCTGATGCGCACCGCTGCCATCGCGCGCGACAAAATGGGGGATCGCGAGCTGTCCCGTGAGTACTTCGACAAGGCGCTCGCCCTGCGCCCTGAGCACCAGGAAGCCTTGTCCGCGCTTGAAGCGCTGCACATCGAGAGCGGCGATCACCGTGCGCTGCTCGAGGTACTCCGGCGCATGACTGACCTAGTCTCGGAGCCGATCGGACGCACCAAGTTGCTGATGCGCCAAGCGGAGCTTTGTGCAGACAAGCTGCAAGACGTCAGCGCAGCGATCGAAGCCTACGAGCGCGTGCTCGAAGAAGGCCCGCGGCTCGAGGTGTTCGAGGGGCTTGAAAAGCTGTACCTGCGTTCGCAGCGTTGGGTCGATCTGGGCGTGCTTTACGAGCGTCAGATGGAAGCGAACCTGGGCGACGCCGTGCGCGTTCGCTTCAAGCTCGGCGAGCTGTATCGCACGCACTTGGACGACCCTGAGCGCGCCCTCGAGCTATTTGCGGACGTGCTCGAGCGCGCCCCCATGGACCAGCCGACGCAATCATCCCTCGAAAGCATGCTCGATAATCAGACACTCAGGCCGCGTGCGGCTGAGTTGCTCGAGCCGCTCTATTTGCGCAAGTCCGCCTGGCCCGAGCTGACGCGCGCCCTCGAAGCGCAGTTCGAAGCCCAAGGCAACGTCGAAACGAAGAAGGATTTGCTCTCGCGCCTGGCGCAGCTCCATGAGGTGCAGCTCGAAGATTTGGACGCCGCACTCGAGACGTTTGCGCGTCTGTTCCGCGTCGACCCCAGCGACGTGCACACGTGGGAGGCGATGGCCCGCCTGGCGCGCGTGCAGGGCCGTCAGCGGCGCGTAGCGGAGGTCTATGAGCTTTACCTCGAAGAAGTCGGCGTACACGACGACGTCAGCGTGAAGCTCGCGGTCTCCGCGGCACAGCTGCGCGACCAGTTCGATTCAGACCTTGTCAGCGCCTCGATGCTCTACCAGCGCGCCCTCGATTTTGACCCGACAGCGCGCAGCATTGCCGATGCGCTCGAAGACACGTTGGTACGTCAGAAGGCTCACGACGACCTCCGTACGTTTTATCGATCTCAAGCCGACACCGCTGAGAACGACACGCGTCGTTTACTCATTTTGCACAAGCTTGCCGGCTTGCTCGAGCGTGATCTCAAGGAAGGCGAGGCTGCGGTTCGCGTGTACCAGGAGATCCTCGAAATATCGCGCACCGATGCGGTGGCGGTCGAGGCGCTCAACCGTCTACTTGCGGCCGCCCAGCGTTGGTCCGACCAAGCTGAGCATCTCCAAGCGCAAATCGACGCGGCTGTCGGCACGCCGCAAGAGTTACCGCTCAAACTGCGTCTGGCCCAGCTCCACGAGCAGCGCCTCGATGACGTCACCTCCGCCATCGACGTACTCGAAGATGTGCTGCGCGTGGACCCCAAGAGTCAGGGCGCGCGTGCTTCGTTGGAGCGCCTATCGGAAAAGCCCGAGCTGATTCGCCGCGTGGCTGAAATCCTTTCGCCCCTCTACGAAACTGGCGGCGAGTGGCAGAAGCAAATCGGCGTCAACGAGCAGCTTTTTGCGATCGAAACCGATCTCGCAGAGCGCTCGCGGCTGCTCGTCGAGATAGCGCAGCTCTATGAGATGCGTGGTAAGTCGCCACGCGACGCCCTCAAGGCGTTTCGTCGCGCGCTCGTGGTGGACCCACGCGACGATCATGCACGCGTCGAGATCGAGCGGCTTGCCACCGAGCTCGGCGATTGGGACGCGCTGGTTAACGCCTACGAAGCGGCCGTCGTGGCCGCCAACGAAAACGACGCCAAAGCCACGCTGCTTGCCGCGATCGCGCGTACTCACGATGAGCAACGCGGTGACCCGCGCGCGGCCATCACCGCCTACGAGCGCTTGATCCAAATCGAAACCGACGACTTGGCAGCCTTCGAGCAGCTCGAGTCCTTGCTCACGATGGTCGGTGACTGGCGCGGGCTTGTCAGCTTGCTCGGACGCAAAGTCGAGCGCTCCAGCGATGAGGTCGAACGCGCAGAAGTCTGGCGTCGTGCCGGCTCCGTGCTCGACGACTTACTGTCGGACGTCGAGGGCGCGATCGGCGCCTATCGCTCCGCGCTCAGCGAAGTTGAAGACGACGAGCTCAGCCTGCAAGCGCTCGATGTCTTGTACCAGCGCACCGGTGATTACCCATCCCTTGCCGACGTCCTGCGGCGCCTGGCCGAAGTGGGCAGCACACCTGAGGATCGCGTCGACGCGAACATCCGCTTGGGAGACGTGCTTGCGAACAAGCTAGGTCGGCGCTCCGAAGCGGTCGATGCCTTGCGTAGCGTGCTCGATGATGAACCGGCGCGGATCGAAGCCGTCGATGCGCTCGGTCAGTTGTACGAAGCGGAGTCGATGTGGGCCGACCTACTCGACAACCTGCGGCGACGTCTGGAGCTGGCCGAGGACGACGCGCTGCGTATTGAGCTGCAGTACCGAATCGGCAGCGTGCTTGAGGAGAAGCTCGGGGAGGCCGAAGAAGCCATCGAGAGCTACAGCGCCGTGCTCGCGCTTTCGCCGACCCACGAGCAGAGCATCAGGGCGCTGTTGCGCATCGGCGAGCACGCTGAATGGCGCACGCGCGTCGAGGAAGTGCTCGAGCCGGTTTTGCGCGCCCATTCACGTTGGGCCGAGCTTGCGACCGTCATGAGTCGCAGCGTCTCTGCCATTGTCGATCCGGTCGATCGTCAGGTTCGGCTCGTGCGCGTGGCCGAAGTGTACGAGCAGGGGCTGCGCGATCCGAAAGCCGCCTTCCAAGCTCTGACGGAGGCCGTCGCGCAAGACGCGGATGACGAAGGACTCTACGGCGAGGTCGAGCGGGTCGCAGCGCTGGTGTCCGGTTGGGAATCTGCAGCCGATGCCTTCGAAGCCCGCGCCGCAGCGGTGTCGGACGCGTACATAAGCCGAGACCTTTACCGGCGCGCCGCGCGCATCGCCGAAGTCGAGCTGCGCCATCAGGAACGCGCGATCACGGACCTTACCCGCGCAGTCGAGCGCGGCGGCGACGATGAGTCACTGCTCGCGGAGCTCGATCGCTTGTACCAGGCCACCGACAACGACCTGGAGCTTGCCGAGATCCTGGAACGTCGTGTCGCACTCGCGAACGATGATCACGAGGCAACCACGCTGCTTGTGCGGCTCGGCGAGCTCCGCGAACAGAAGTTTGGCGATCGACGCGGCGCGCTGTCGGCGTTCCGCGAAGTCACCGAACGCGAGGCCCTCGATCCGCGGGCAATCGCGGCCTTTGAACGCCTGCTTGCGGACC
>JBBSJC010000344.1:0-8727 GCA_038257655.1 Polyangiales bacterium
CGATCTTACGCTTACGCAAAGCTGCTCGAGCTTGCGCTCGCGTCAGCCAGATCACGCCGCCTGCTGAAGGCTGGCGAGGTTGATCTTCGAGCGGTTGCTGACGACGAGGTTCACGACCTGCACGGTGGCGCCGTTGACATCGTCCAACAGTTGCTGCGTCTTACCGTTGAGCATGGCGAAGCCGAGCAGAGCGATGATGGCGGCGATCAGGCCGAACGCCGTGCAGTTCATGGCTTCTGAGATGCCCTTGGCGAGCATGGTTGCTTTGGACGAGGCGTCAGCGTTTGCGACGGCGCCGAAGGCGGAGATCAGACCCGACACGGTGCCGAGCAGACCCGACAACATCGCCAAGTTTGCCAAGAGGGCGAGGTAAGGCGTGCGCTGCTCGATCTTGGGAAGCTCGCGAAGCGCGGCTTCATCCATGGCGGCCTGGACTTCAGAGTCCGGGCGGTTGACCTTCATCAGGCCCGCCTTGACGATGCGTGCGAGGGGCGCGTTGGCCGCCGAACACATCTTGATGGCGCGTCCCACGTCTCCGGCGAGGATGCACTTTTGCATCGTCGCTAGGAAGACGTCTTTATGGATCGACGCCTTGTACAAGTAGATCGCGCGCTCGACGATGATGCCGATGGCAATGATCTGGAAGAGCAGAATGGGGTACATGCCCCAACCGCCTTCCTGGAAATGATGCATCAAGCTTGCCATGTTCCGTGTCCTCCTGGTGCCGCACCCAATGCGGCCTGAGCTTCGTGTGACGCGTAAATAACTGCAGCTCCTCGTTCGAGGCGCAACACTCTAAGATCACCGCACCGACCGGTTGCGCGCCGCGACAACATGGGCACGAAACGGAGCGGATGGTGAGGGATCATCTGGAAACTATCTGACGAGTAATGCCGTAGGGAAGCCGACGTTGCCCCGCTACGAAAGTGCTGACCGGTCGCTGACGTTCGCCACTGGCGTTGAAATGTCGGGTGGCAGCAGCGGATGATACAGACCGCGCAATTGGTGTCAACAGTGTTGTGCGCGACCTGCCGACGCTGAGTTCGCAGGCGTGCCTTCGCGCAGAAAGTCCCATGGCTTCGCTGAATTCGTACAGTCACAGCATGCGCGATCTGGCTGGTCACCCCTGCTTAGTGTTTCGATCTGTCGCAAGGTTCCCGTTTTGCGGATCAGATGCGATGCGTTCGCGCAAGAGAACGACATTGCGGCGAAAAACCGGCAAGCTAATCTCCTCGCGACGTTGACAAGGCAGAATTGCCTGCGGTAGCGTGCGTTCGCTGTCGGCGACTCACGGGGGCGGATGGGTACGCGGAAAAGTGGTAGTTGTCAGGGCACTCCCGTTAGCCTAGCGGCGGGTCGGGCTTGCTGAGGGCCGCACATGTCTCTTCATTGTCGTGCTTGTCGATACAGAGTAGTCGTACCGGGGGATTTGCAGCTCTTGGGCACTCGAAAGGAGCCTAGCTGATGGAAAAGGTCTGGGAGGCGCTGATGGATGGAGCGCCGTTCTCGTTCGTCAATCTTGCGGTTTTGGCATTGGTCCTCGCGATCATTGCGGAGCGCGCGGTCTATATCCTCACGAAATATCGCGTAAATAGCCGCGAGTTCATGGCCCAGATCCGGAAGCTTGTTCAGGCCGGGAACATCGATCGCGCAGTGAAGCTGTGCGAGGCCGCGCCGTTGCCGCTCTTGCAAGTCGTGAAGGCGGGACTGACGCAGGTCAATCGGGGCGAAGATGCCGTGATTGCAGGTATGGAAGAGCGCATGAGCGAGCTCATGCCCGAGCTCGAGAAGCGCATCGGCGCGCTGTGGTCTTTGGCCAATATCGCCACGTTGATCGGATTGCTCGGCACGATCTCGGGGCTGATTCGTGCCTTCGCAGCCGTCGCGTTCGCCGAGCCGTCTCAGAAGTCGGCGCTGCTCTCGAAGGGTATTTCGGAAGCCATGTACAACACCGCACTCGGCCTCGGCATCGCGGTGCTCTGCATGATTTTCCATCTGATCCTTCACGGGCAACAGAAGAAGATCAAACTCGACATGGAACGATCGACCATGAAGCTCGAGAACTTGCTCACGCTCAAGGTCAAGCCCGAGTAACGAAGCAAGATGGCCAACCTCAGCGCGACGCAGCGCGCCTATATTCGTAGGCGCTCGAAAATTCACGATCTCGACCCTTCCGAGATGATGGGCGAGCTAAACATCGTCCCGTTCCTCGACATCGTCGTGAACTTGATCATGTTCTTGCTCGCGACGACGGAAGCGGTCCTGGCCATCGCGCAGATTGAGGCGCAGCTTCCACAGCTGGGTCGCGGTGGAAAGTCCACCGGGGCAGCCGCGGCGCCGGGGCTCAATCTCAACGTGACGGTCACCGATAACGGTGTGATCGTGACAGGTTCGGGCGGCAAGCTCGCGCCGGGTTGTCAGGATGTCGCCTCCGGTCGCGTGACCACCGTGCCCAAAAAGGACGGCAAGTACGATTGGGAGGCACTGACCGAATGCGTTTCGCGCATCAAAAGCGTGCCTGCGTTTTCGGACGAGCATGAAGTCATCATCGGCGCCGATCCCATGATCGAATACGAGCACGTCGTATCAGCCATGGATGCCTTGCGCGGTAATGAACAGCAGAAGTTGTTTCCCGACGTGCTGCTTTCCGCAGGCGTTCGCTGATCCGTAGTTCTCGGTGCCCGCGGGGCACCCGAAGGAGCTGAGCTTTGTCGGAAGAAAATCAGCCCCAGGCGACGCCTCGCGAGGTCAAGCGCATCATTCGGCGCCGCCTCGCGAAGCACGTCCCCCACGAGGAGCTCGGGCTCAATCTGTACCCGATGATGGACATGATGACGATCTTGCTCGTCTTCTTGATCCAGAGCTTTGCGCAGTCGAGCGCTGCCAACGTGATCCAAAGCGAGGAGCTTCAGATCCCGAGCTCGGTCGCAAAAGAAGAAGTCGAGCCCGCGCTGTCGATCACGATCTCGGCAAGCGAGATCGCGGTCGAGTCCAAGCAGTCGCTGTCGTTACGCAACGGTCAGGTCGATCCCAGTCAAAAACAAGGTGGAGCAAACGGCTTCCTCGTGACGCCGCTGCTCACCGTGCTTCAGCAGCATCGCGACCGCTTGAAATTGATCGCGCAAAGTCAGTCCACCCGGCCGTTTCGCGGCGAGGTGCAGATCATCGCCGATAAACGCACTCCGTATCGAACGCTGGTCGAGGTTCTGTACACGATGGGCCAGGCTGAGTTCAAAGCCATGCGCTTCGTCGTGTTAAAGACCGGTCAGTAAGGTCGCGCAAAGCGGCGCGCTAGAGCGCTCACTCTCGCGATCCGGCACGCGGCGCACGGCGTCTCCAGCGCAGGTCTAGCCACGAATCATGGTGAGAAGTGCGCGAAAATGGCCGCCGGCTACATGTCCGGGTCAACGAAATCAGGTTTCCGCGTGGAAGATAGGCACTTCAAAAACGAGGGGGGCGCGTCTGCGCAGCCGTCGTTGAGCGGCCAAGTGACGGGCTGGTGTTCGCCGCGAGGCCCGGAGGCCCGTGCGGCGGAAGATACGAGGGTGGACTGAACCACCGAGCCATCATGTCTCCCGAGATCGACGAGGACACGCGCGAGCGCCTGCGGGTGATTCGTGATCGCCTCGATCCCATCGCGCTCCTTGAACGGATTCGGACCTAGCATCGCGTTCTCGCAGAGATCGCGTCTGGTTACATCGCCGTCGTAGTCCCATCGCACACCACCGACCTTGATCAGTTCGTGCGATCGCTCGCCATGGCGTTTCGAGACGGCGAGGTCTGCGCTCCTCGCCGCAAGGCTCCCAAGCGCCCCACCGCGCCGCTACACTGGCGCACGCGACTGGATCCCTTTGGCGATGTCTGGGCAGCGCTTGTGCACCGAGGGACCCAGATGCGCCCCCCGGTGGGTGTCGACGGGCACTTGGCGATGTTCTCTGAATGCGCCCCGCGTGCCGCGGCGTCTTGGCCCCGCCTCACCCGCATCTGCTGCGTCTTCCGTTGTCAGGCGAGCGCTGAGCGCTATGCCGTCCAGCATCGGACGTAGATCATGGCTGGTCATCCCGCACGGGAGCCCCTGACCACCCCCGAAGACCCTCCCAGTGCTCCAGAAAGCTGCACGCTCACGGAGCCGACCCGTACAACCATCGGACGTTCGATTGGAGCGAGGGAGCAAAGCTGTTGCCGGTGACGACGGTGCCCACCACAGGCTCGCTGACTTTGTTTCTGGTTACGAGCTCGACAGTGTCTCCTTGGGGAATCCAATAGGTACTATAGGTGCCGGAGGCATTGCGTATCCGACTGCCAACCTTGACGTAATAGTCGGTGCCGCCGCTGAACTTGTTGTTCGTTATGTGGGCGCCGTCATCTTGCACAACGATGCGGCTGCCATCCTCGAATGTGTTGTTCCGAACGACCGTGTCCTCCGCGAAATCGCGGTAGTAGTAGGCGAGATAAGCCAGGTCGAGAGGCTTAGTTCGCTCAGAGAAGTAGATGTCATCGCTGCAGAGCCAGCTCTTAACGTTCTGATGATGCAAGTCACTTGAAGACCGATGGGCAATCGACAGCGCGACCCGGTCGCTGTCCACCATCCCGGAAAAAGTGTTGCCGTCGAACACGTTGCCCCAGCTGTGCTGCGGACGGGGACCACCGGGGATGGAGTTCTCCCCCTCTCCACAATTCTTGAAGACGGTGATGCCACCCGCGGTCAGTCTGTTGCTCTTGATTAGATTTTCGGCTGAGGAGTCGACACGAATGGCGTCGTTGTAAGGCGCCCGTATATCGTTGTCGAGGATTGTGTTGCCTCCCGAGGCGTTCCCGAAGTAGATGGCAGGACCCTTGGCGTCGGTGATTTCCCCGCGAGTAAAGGTTACGCCCTGCACCGCTCCTGCCAGATACAGTCCTTCATGACGTGGAGCGTTGATGACGATCTGGTCAAATAGAATTTTACCCGCGATCTTGGTCCTGGCCGACTTCATCAAGACCTTGACCCACGAATCGCGTTCTTGCTGAGTCCAGGTGTCGTAAGGGGGCTTGCGCTCGTAAATCTCGATAGCGCTGTCGATCTCTGGACTGTAACCGCCCCCTACGAACAGAGCGTCATAGTAGCCGTTGATTTTGCAGTCCTTTACCACGACGTTCGGCAACTTTGCCAAGGCTTCAGCCTCCAGCCAGGTGGGCCCTATACTGACGGCCGGCCAATTGGTCCCCTTACCGTCAGGTGTAGGGTCGGGATGCTGCGCGCGAGGCGGCCCCGATAGCGTCGCCCCGTTGCAGTCAAGCTCGATGTTTCTGCCGAGCGTGTTCAGGTCCGCAGCTTCGATGCTGTACCTCACGTTCGAATAGTTGCAGGTGGGGTTAAGGGTCATGCTGTCATGGACGATGACCTGCGATCCAGCCACCGGACAAAGAGCAAGCTGTTGGTGATGTGCGGCGTTGTAGCCCGCGTGCGCGGCCGCGAGCTGAAACACATAGCTGCCATTGTCATCCGCTCCGAGCTTGGTGGCGACGATATAGATGCCTCTAGCAAATACTGGTGCCTGCAGCGGTATGGTCACCCATCCGCCTCCGGTCGGACGAGGGAAACTGGTCACGGTGGCGCCACGGTGATAGCCCTGCGCATCCAAGTAGTAGATAGTGAAATCGACCGGAAATCCCAGTGCCACGTTGTTGTGGTAGCGCGGAAGCAACTTCACGTAATTCGTCTGCAGGGTCCATGGATCCCATCCGTAGGAAATCCATTCCGTCGATGCTACAGCAGCACGAATATCGCTGCTCCAGATCGAACCATTGTTGTTGTCAGTAAGGTGAGTCGCCGGCCATAAGCTGCTGGATGCGGACGCGCGAGAGCTCAGGAAGTCGGCGCGCGCGGCCTGCGCGGGATCATAGCCGGCCGCGACCTCCGACAGCTGAAAGTACCTGTGTCGGTTCTCTCGGTCGTCCTGACTCAACTTGGAGGCATGGATCCGGATGTACTGTGTTCGGATCGCCTCTGGCAGACGTATCGTGACCCATTGCGAGTTTGGCCGTGGGTAGTGGTCCAAACTTACCGACCTAACCCACTGGCTGCCGTTCCAGTACTGAATCGTGAAATCGATAGGGAAGGCGTAGGTCGTCTGACCGTCGTAACGTGTGCCCAGTTTGATGAGATTCACGTCGCTTGAGCTGCTCAGGGTGATCATCACCCATTCCGATGAATTTGCATCGGTGTGGACGTTGCTTGTCCAGATGGTACTCGGGTCTCGGTCGACCAAATGAGAAGCAGGCCACAGCGAGCTAGATGCGCTCGCGTTAGTACTCCGCCATTCAGTCAGTACCGACGGCGCGGCCGATGCAGTCGAGGCGGGCAACACGATTAAGACGACGGCCATTAGTAGTGCGGAGCGACTGGTCGCGTTCTTCATAAGGCTCTTTCAACTAGGCAGTGCGAAAGCGGGGTGCAGTCGCTTGCTCGCGGTCATTTGCTGGAAACGCCAACAGCGAGCAATAAGGCGTCACCCCTACCGAAGGCTGGCTAAGCGTGACGGGAGTCGAAACACGTCACGACAGGCTGAAGACTCGGACACGAGCACGCGAAGCATGGGACCTCCTTTCCCGTGTCGGACCAGTGGGTTGACCACCCCTCCGCCCGTTCGCCTGGGACCCGTGGACTGACCCCCCATCCGGCGCCTGTTGGGTGGGCTGACCACCCCTGCTCCCGTTCGCGCGCGCTGCGCCAACGTGGGTGATGGCGCAGTGATAGTGGTTGTACATGAGCGTCAGCGCGTGCACGAGAACCCCGTGCTTCTGCGCGCAGAAGGCAAGGATCCCCATGGCTAGGCGCCGAAGCGCCGCACCTGCGATACAGGCCTGCGCAACGAGGTGTGTCGGCCGAGTGAACATCGTGCGACGCGAAGCCAGCTCGCGGGAGCAACAATGAACGCCCGAACACCGTTTCCTTCGCGCCATTGTTGCAAGTAGCGGTCTGCTGCTTGCCGTAGCTTGCACGCACCATTCTCCTCCCTCAGCCAAAACCCGAAGCGCTGTGGGGCGGGGCGGAGGCGCCGCTGGATGATCGGTGCGACCTCGTCCGTCCTTCCGGAGGGCTTCGGCTGCCTGTTGCCGAACGAGCAAGGGTCCCGTGGAGGTCGACGAGCGCACGCCTACGGAGTGCCTATCGCCGAGCAGCTCTCGAAGCTCGGCGCGCTCCGTTGTCCGGTGCGTTACGCGGAGCGTGTCAATCGGTTTGAGCCACGGACCACACGCTATCTATGAGCAGATAGCGTGCACGACGGTTGCGGCGCGAAGGACGCCCGGCAGTACGACCGCGGGCGCGGGTGGTGGTACGACGTTGAGGGGCTTCGGTGGGCTCGCTACAGCGCTGAGCACGTCGGCGGCAGTCTGGTTGGGTGCGTCAGGATCGATGGGGTTGATGGTCACCTTGGCGGGCGGCAGGCGCACGACGGGACGCCCTCGCACGAAGCGCTCGGGGTGAGCCGCATATGCGGCGTCGAGCGCGAGTTGTCGCGTTTCAGCGAGGCCGGCGACGCGGCCGAAGAACACGTCGGCTGGTGTGAACAGGGCGAGCCCGGAGTGGCGGTGGCGATTGGCATGCCACTCGAAGAACTCGGTGAACCAGCGGCGAGCGTGGGCTGCATCGTGAAAGCGACCAGGATAGTCAGGTTGGTACTTGACGGTCTTGAAGCACGACTCGGAGTAAGGATTGTCGTTGGACACGCGCGGTCGACTCACGCTGCGTTCGACGCCGAGCTGTGCGAGCAAGTCGATGAAGGCTCCGGAGGTCATCGGCGCGCCGCGGTCGTTGTGGACGGTGATGCTGCCTGGCTCGAGCCGGTATCGACTGATGGCCTCGGCGAAGAGCTGCTTCGAGAGGGCGCTGTTTTCGCGCTCGGCGATCATCCAGGCGACGGGAAAGCGGCTGAAGAGATCGAGCACGAGGTACGGGTTCAGGAAGACGCCAGACACGTGCGTGGCGAGTTTCGAAATATCCCACGTCCATACCTGATTTGGCGCGGTGGCTTCGAGCCGTGGCACAGCGTGCGATCGCGCCTTTCGCTGGTTGCGCCGCTCGTTGCTCTCGCCGTGAGCAGCGAGGATGCGGTACATCGTGCTGGGCGAGCCGACGTACTTGCACTCGTCGAGCAGCTCCGCATACACCTGACGAGGAGACTGGTCCTGAAAGCGCTCCGAGTGCAGCGTGTCGAGCACGAGCTGCTCCTCGCTCTGCGCGAACTTTCGATGGCTCGTCGTACGCGGCTTTCGTGGCCCATGCATGCGTGGTGCAAGATGCCGTCGAACCGTGGCTCTAGACACGCCCAGCACCTCGCAGGCTGCCTTGAGCGGGATGATCGGATCGCGCGTACGGAGCAGCTCCATCAGAGCTTCTCGCCGTCCTCGAGACTCGGGAGCGCTACACCGAGAATCTCGTGTGCTTTTCCCGCGAGCTCGATCAGCTTGCGGGCCACCAGCATCTCGCGCTCGAGCTTGGCTTTCTCGCGCTCCAACCTCTCGATCACGCGGTCGCGCTCGTCACGCGCAGGCTTACGACCGGGCGCCTTCGGCTCGAGGCCCGCGTCACCGTGCGCGCGCAGCGTACACCTCCCACGGACAGTTCGCTCCGCTGGTTAGCGGGAGTGTCATGCTGGTTGCGTGATGCAGCGAGCCACGGGTAGCGGACAGCAGGACTTGCGATTGCAGGGGCGTCTTGGGCGCGCGCGCCTTCGAGAAGCG
>JBBSJC010000345.1:0-8719 GCA_038257655.1 Polyangiales bacterium
AGTCCTGGGCCTCTAGACGATGGGGACTCGTGCCGAAATTTTATGGTGCTTACTTGAAGCGAAACTAAGTGGGCCGTACAGGATTCGAACCTGTGACCGTCTGGTTAAAAGCCAGCTGCTCTACCAACTGAGCTAACAGCCCCGTCTGGCCCCCGTTGAGGCCCGGCGTTGGTAGCAATCCCGCGGGGATCCGTCAAGGCAGCAGGCGACATAACTGTATGTTCTGTCCGTGTTCCCGTCGGGGATGGCTGTCGGCCCTGTCGTGGATTGCCCGTTGCGCCCGAGCCACAGCGATTGTGAACCCGCCCACAGCGTGTTGCCGCTTTGACGCACGGGACTGCGTCATAACCGTTGACGCTGCGCGTCAACTCACTTTACATAGGGTGATCCACACCTTCCACATGTCGTATTTGGTAGACGTGGAGGCCGGGCACGCATATTGCTCAGCGCAGAAGGAGAGACCGGCAGCGAACGGAACTTTTCGCAGCCCGAGTCGTCTGGAGAATGATCATGGCAACCATCGGACAAGTCGCAGTCATCGTCGCGCAGCGGGGCACCAACCCCGAGCCAACGGTCGACGCCCGTCAAGCCGAGGCGCCCACGGTTGTGCTGTTGCATCAGGAACCTGGCGAGTCCCTCGGCGGACTTGGGCAGCGCGTACGAGCGCACGTCCGTGCCCTCGTCTCGGACGGCTGGCGGATTCGCAGCGCTACTTTCGTGGCACGTAAGGATTTCGGGATTGCGGATATCCCGGCCACGAGCGAGCTGCTTCGGTCTCTGATCACGAGCATGGTCGGCGCGGGCGCGGGTCGCGTGTATCTGCAGTCGCAGGGCCAGGGCACGCGTTCCCACTTCGCGCTCCAGGCGCTGGCATTCGCCATCTCAGACCAGGTGCGCGGCACCGGAGTCGAGATCGTAACCGGCGACGGCGAGCGCGGTCACGGGGCGGCCTCCCTCGAGCTTGGGCCTGCCGTCGCCTGACTGCATACCGACACAGGCTTAACGGCGTCGCCCCTTAGCCCGAGGGCTGCTAAGAGCGAGCCCACGCCGCATGCCGGCGCTCTTCCTATGGCCACCCCCAGCACACATCCCAGCGACAAACGCCGCACCTTCGCGATCATTTCCCATCCGGATGCGGGCAAGACCACGCTCACCGAAAAGCTGTTGCTGTACGGCGGAGCGGTGCATCAGGCGGGCGCAGTCAAGTCGCGTAAATCGTCGCGTGCGGCGACCAGCGATTGGATGGACATCGAGCGCAAGCGCGGCATCTCGGTTACCTCGAGCGTGTTGCAGTTCAAGCGCAACGACATCCATTACAACTTGCTCGACACTCCCGGTCACCAAGACTTCAGCGAGGATACCTATCGCACGCTGACTGCGGCTGACTGCGCGATCATGTTGATCGATGCGGCCAAGGGCGTGGAAGCGCAAACGCGCAAGTTGTTCGACGTCTGTCGCAAGCGCGGCACGCCCATTGTCACCTTCGTCAATAAGCTTGACCGTCCCGCGCGCGACTCGTTTTCCTTGATGAGCGAGGTCGAAGAGGTGCTCGGCATCCATACCACGCCGCGCACCTGGCCCATCGGGAGCGGCGATCTGTTTAAGGGTGTGTACGACCTCGAGCACAAGGCCGTGTTGCTCTTCGAGAACAGCGGTCGCGGCAGCTTCAAGGCCCCTGTCTCGGTACGTGGGCTCGATGATCCGACGCTCAACGACCTGATTGGGGAGAGCGCCGCAGCGGAGCTGCGAGCCGAAGTGGAGCTACTCGAGGGCGCCGGCGACTCCTACGCGAAGACGAAGTTCCTGCGCGGCGAACAGACACCCGTTTTCTTCGGCAGCGCGCTTACCAACTTCGGGATTGAGCCATTCCTCGACTCATTCGTGGATCTGTGTCCGAAGCCCGGGCCCCAGCTCGCTGGGGACATCATCGTGCAGCCCGAGGACGAGCGCTTCAGTGCGTTCATTTTCAAGGTGCAAGCGAATATGGACCCGGCGCATCGCGACCGCATCGCCTTCATGCGCGTGTGCTCGGGCAAGTTCGAGAGCGACACCGAGGTGCACCACTTTCGGCTCAACAAGGAGATTCGGCTCAAGCGGCCCCAGGGCTTTTTCGGGCAGGAGCGCGAGACGATCGAAGAGGCCTATGCGGGCGACATCGTCGGCTTGTTCGATCCCGGGATCTTTCGCATCGGCGACACGCTTTCGACCAAGGGGCCTTTGTGCTTTGAGACGGTGCCGCGCTTTTCACCAGAGCATTTCGCGCGACTGCGTTTGCTCGACCCGATGAAGCGCAAGCAGCTTCAAAAGGGCATCGATCAACTGGCGGAAGAGGGAACGGTCCAGATCTTCACCGAAAAGGGGCGCGAGAAGGATCCGATTCTGGGCGTCGTGGGTCGCCTGCAGTTCGAGGTGTTGACCTATCGTTTGGAGCACGAGTACGGTGCCAAGGCGGAAATCGAGATGCTGTCCTTTGCCCACGCGCGCTGGGTGGAGGGCGCCAAATCCACCGAAGAGCTGCGTGCAAAGCGCATCGCCATGGCCGTGATGGACCTCGATGGCCGGCCGGTCGCGTTGATGCGCAACGATTGGGAGCTCAACGTCGCGATTCGGGACAACCCGACCTGGAAGTTCAACGAAACCGCGCCGATCCGCGCCGGGAGCTAGCGGCTAGCGCTCAGCGGCGAGGTAGGCCCAGCTGCGGCCTTTGAGTTGAGCCGGGCCAGAGCTGCATCCAGATCGAGTGCTAGAGCACCGAACGGGCGGCCGCTATACGAGCTCTGCGACCTTGCGTCCGAACAAGCGCTCGAGCTGAGTCATCAGCAAATCGCTGGGGGCGACGTACAAGCCTTCGCCCTTGAGGTTCACGCGCCAGCCTTCGCTGCGCAGCTCAAGCTGCACAGGGCAGGTACCCGGATGGCCGAGTAGGGTGCGCTTGAGCGTCAGTAAGTTCTGATCGACCAACCGATCCACATCGAGGGTAACGCGCACGGCTTTGGCTTTGCGCGCAAGCCAGGTGGCAAGCGGCGTGACGTCGGTCAGCAACAACTTGGTGGTGAGCGGGCCATCGCCTGCGTCATCGTCGGAGCTGCCGCCGTGACGGTCACCTTCGAACTGCACCTGGCCGGATAGTAAGACTGGCTCGCCCGACGTGAGCACTTCGCGTGTGCTCTCCAAGAACTTCGGACGCACGACGACTTCGACGCGATCGGTCGGGTCCTCCAGAACGAAGAACGCCATTTTGCTGCCCGCCTTGGTGGGGCGCTCGCGAAAGCCTTCGACGAGGCCCGCCACTTCCACCCGCGCTTCGGCGGGCAAGGCACTCAAACCGGCGACGTTGGCCGTGCAGAAACGTTTCACTTCCGCGCCGTATCCGTCGAGCGGGTGTCCGGAGACGTAGAAACCGAGCGCACCACGTTCGCGCGACAACAGCTCGCGTTGATCCCAGGTGTCTAGACTCAGGAAGTCCCCGCGTTCGACCTTCATCGCTTGACGATCGCTTGCGGACAACAGACCGAACAAGTCTTGCTGGCCGCTCGCCTTTTCGGCCTGCAGCTTTTTGCCGCGTTCGATTGCCGTGTCGATGCTGGCGTAGGCTTGCGCGCGATGCACCTTGCGGGGCGTGTGCAGACGGTCAAAGGCACCGCACTGCACGAGCGCTTCGAGCACGCCTTTGTTGAGCTTGCGCATCTCGACGCGACTGGTGAAATCAAACAGGTCGTCAAAGGGCTTGGGAGCGCCTTCTTCATCTTTGCGCGCATCGAACAACGCATGGAGCGCCGCTTCACCGATGCCTTTCACGCCACCGAGACCAAAGCGAACCTGCGGCCCCTGCGGGTCGGCGACGATGCCATTCACGCACACGGGCCGACCGGGCTTGGGGGGCTTGATCTGCTCTGAAGGCGTGTAGACGACGCTGAAGTCGATCTGACTCTCATTGACGTCAGGCGGCAACACCATCACGCCCATGGTCCGCGCCTCGGCGACGGTGCGCACCACCTTCTCAGTCTTGTCCTTGTCTGCGCTCAAGGTCGCGCACATGAACTCGACTGGAAAATGCGCCTTTAAATAGGCGGTCTGATAGGTGATCAGGGCATACGCGGCCGAGTGCGACTTATTGAAGCCGTAGCCTGCAAAGTACGCCATCAAATCGAAGACGCGTACGGCGTCGGGCTCGGCATGGCCGTTCTTGAGGGAACCTGCGACGAACAAGCTCTTTTGCTGGTCCATCTCCTCGGCTTTTTTCTTGCCCATCGCCCGACGCAGCAGATCTGCGCCACCGAGCGTGTAGCCGGCCATCTTTTGCGCCGACTGCATCACCTGCTCTTGGTAGACGATGACGCCGTACGTAGGCGCCAGGATCTCCTGCAGGCAGGGATGGGGATACTCCACCTTCTTTCGACCGTGTTTGCACTCGACGAAGTCGTCGACCATGCCGCTGCCGAGCGGACCTGGGCGGTACAGGGCGACGGCCGCAACAATGTCCTCGAAACAGTCAGGCTTGAGCTTTTTGAACAGACCCTGCATGCCGCTCGATTCGAGCTGAAACACGTTGGTGGTTTCACCTGACTGCAAAAGCGAGTAGGTGCCCGGGTCATCGAGCGGGATGCGATCGATGCGAAACGGCGCGCCATCCCGATCGGGGCGCTTCCCGATCAAACGACAGGCGATGTCGACAACGGTAAGGGTCTTGAGGCCCAAAAAGTCGAACTTGACCAGGCCCGCCGCTTCGACGTCGTCTTTGTAATACTGGGTGACGTACACGCCTTCTTCCGGACAGAAGACAGGCACGTGATCCCAGAGAGGCCCTTCGCTTATCACGACGCCGGCTGCGTGCATGCCAGCGTGGCGCGTCAGGCCTTCGAGCGTGGTCGCAGTGTCGAGTAGCGCGTGAACCTTCGGGTCCTCGTTGTACAGCGCCTTGAGGCGCGGCTCTTGTGCGAGGGCGTCAGGAATCGGCACGCTTTTGCCCGCGACCGGCTCGGGAACGAGCGTGGCGACGCGGCCGGCATCCTGCGGTGAAAAACCCATCACGCGGCCGACGTCGCGCACGACGCTACGACTCTTGAGCAAGTGAAAGGTCGCGATCTGCCCGACACTCTCTGAGCCGTACGTCCTGCGCACGTAGTCGATCACTTCGTCGCGCCGGTCCATGCAGAAGTCGACGTCGAAGTCGGGCATCGAGACGCGCTCAGGATTGAGAAAGCGCTCGAATAGTAAGTTGTAAGGGATCGGATCGAGGTCGGTGATACCGAGCGCGTAAGCGGCGATAGAGCCCGCGCCCGAGCCGCGACCCGGGCCGACGGGCACGCCTTGCTGCTTACCCCAGTTGATGAAGTCCTGGACGATCAGGAAGTAACCGGCAAAGCCCATTTGCGCGATGACCTTGCACTCAAGCTCGAGGCGGTCGCGATAGGGCTTGGGCTCAATACTCAGACCGCGTTCTCGAAACTCATCAAAGCGCTTGTCTAAGCCTGCGAATGCCAGCCCTTCGAAGTGGGTCTCTTCGCTGACGCCTGGCGGCAACGGGAACTTGGGCAGCATCGGCTTGGCCGTGGGACTTGCTCGGCCCGCGGTCATTTCCGCGATCTTCATCGTGTTCTTGGTCGCTTCGGGCAGGTGCCGAAAACGCTGCAGCATCTCGGCGCCCGACTTCAGATAGATCTGATCGGAGCCGTGGTGCACGCGCTTCATCTCGTCGAAGGTACGGCCGGCTGCGATGCACTGCAGCGCCAGTTGCGCCTTGGAATCGCCCTGCTCGTGATAGTGGCAGTCGTTGGTCGCGACCACATCGAGGGAAAGCTCGCCCGCCAGCTTGATCAAGATGTCATTGAGGGGCTTCTGTTCGGGAAAGCCGTGGTCCTGGATCTCCACGAATAGATGCCCAGGCTCAAAGACGTCCTTTAGCGTGCCTATCGCGCGTCGTCCCGCATCGGGCCCACGCAGCAAAATCTCCTGGGCCACCCAGCCGCCCATGCAGGCCGTCATGCAAACGAGGCCCTTCGTGTAGGGCGCAAGCATCTCGAGATCGACCACGGGCGCGCCGCGCAGCATGCCCTTGACCCAACCCAGGCTGACGATACGCGCCAGGTTCTTGTAGCCCTCCTGGCTCGCCGCCAAGAGCACCATGTGATGGATGTTCTTGGCGTCCTTGCGCTCGGGCACGAAGTTGATTTCGCAGCCGAGGATCGACTTGATGCCGACGTTTTTAGCAGCCTTGTAGAGCTGCATCGCGCCGAACATGTTGCCGTGATCGGTGAGCGCAACGGCGCCCATGCCGTCGTCCTTCACCTGCTGAACGAGGCGCTCGATACGGATTGCGCCATCGAGCATCGAGTACTGGCTGTGAACGTGGAGATGAACGAAGTCAGAAGACATCAAAAGGCCGCCCCTGAGGAGGGGGCATGGTGGCTCGCCACTGTACGGGTGGCAAGGGTCAGGGCGACGGTTGCTGGATCAACTGCTCGAGCGCGTCATTCACCATCATAAACGCGTTTTTCAGTTGAGCGAGCGCCCGCGTCGCCGCCCGCCATTTAGCTGATTGCGCCGAGTCGTCGAGGGTTTGGGCAAGGCTCGCGGCTTGGCTTGCGCCGATCACGAGGCAGTTGCCTTTGATCCGGTGGGCGAGCTGCGAAAGCGTTCGCGTTTCGCGCCGGGTGAGCGCTTCCGCGCAGGCATTCAACAAGGATTGTGTGTCCGCGAGCACCCGGGAGCCGGTCACCTGCAACAGCGTGCGACCGGTCTTGGTGCGCGTCTCACGGAGATCCCGAATCACGCGCTCGTCGAGCACGGAAGAGACGAGCGCAGGCGACGACTCCGATACATGCCGTGTGGTTTCCTGGGCCGCGCTTTGGATACGCGCAAAACGGTCGAGGATCGAACGCAGATCCGACAAGCGCACCGGCTTGACGAGAAAGCCATCCATGCCGCCCGTGGGACCGAGTGCAAGCGCGCGGCCGAACGCATCGGCCGTAAGGGCTACGATAAAGGGGCGCAGCGCATCCTGTGGCAGCTGGGCGCGAATCAACTGCGTAGCCGTCAATCCGTCGAGGTCAGGCATCTGTAGGTCCATCAAGATCAGATCGAACGGACGGGTGGTCGCCATCAACACCGCTTCGCGCCCGCTCTGGGCGGCGAGCGCTGCCACGCCGAGCGCGCTCAGCATCTCGCAGGTCAGCTCGCGAACTGCTGGGCCGTCATCGACCACGAGCACGCGCAACTCGCTTAGCGCGGGCGGCAGGTGCTCTTGATCCGGCGCGTCGAGCGCTGACGTGCGTTCACCCGAAGCGCGCTCAAACGGCAACTCAACCCGGAAGCAGGTGCCTCTCCCGACCTCGGACGCGACCGATAATCGGCCTCCCATGGCTTCGCAAAGACGGCGCGCGATAGGTAAGCCTAGCCCCGTGCCGCCGTAGCGACGCGCGATCGTACTGTCTGCTTGTGTGAAAGCTTCGAAAATCCGTTCGATCGCTTCCGGTGCGATGCCGATGCCTGTGTCTTGCACCTCGATCACGATCGGCACGCGTGCGAGCGTGCGTACTGCTCGTTCTTGGCTGCCAAGCTGCGCTCGGACGGTCACCGCGCCACGGCTCGTGAACTTCAGCGCATTGCCGACGAGATTCGTCAGGATCTGACGCAGGCGCAAACGGTCGCCGCGAATTAGGGATGGCACATCTGCAGCCACCAGGTAGCTCAGAGCGATGTCTTTTTGCTGGGCCAAGGGCGTGGCTGCGGTCACGACCGATGCAAGCTTGGCCCGCAGGTCGAAGTCCTCGGGCACAAGCTCGGGCGCTGCGACTTGCAGCGCGGCCATATCGAGCACGTTGCCGATGATCGCGAGCAAGTGGTCCGTTTGCTCGCTGATCACGTCGAGCTTGCGCGCGCGTTCTCCATCTCGTTCGTCGGCGCGTAAGAGTTGCGCGTAGCCCAAGATGCATTGCACGGGCGTGCGCAGCTCATGACTCACATTCGCCAGGAACTCATTACGCGCCGCCGCTGCTTGCTCGACGAGCACGAGCGCATCCCGCAGTCGATCTTCGGCCAGCTTGCGTTCTTGAATGTCGCGCACGCTGGTGCGAAACCCCTGCCGCTTGCCATCGGGCCCCCGAAAAGACTGCCACGAAATCGCCGCCCACCGGGTGCCCCCGTCCTTGCGTAACACCCGCAGCTCCACATCGTTGCCCGCGCTGCCGGCGCGCGCCGCAGCCAAGATCTCAGTCACCTTGGCGCGATCACCAGGGTGCACAAGCGGTAACGGATACTGCCTCATCGTCATGCACTCTGCGACCGTGTACCCCGTTAGTCGTTCGACCGCAGGGTTCACCCACAACGGTCGACCGCGCGCGCTCGTCCAGGTTTCCCAGTCGTAGGTTGCGTCTGCTACCGCGCGAAACAGTCCGCCCGGCTCGAGCTCGAGGGATGCGCGCGGGCCCGACTTGGATGTGCCGGGGTCGGCTTTGCCGGGCCTGGGTCTGCCGGGGTTGGTTTTGCCGGGCTTGGCTGGACGCGCAACACTCATGAAGTCGGCTCGATCAGACCTTGTTCGATGGCGTAACGGGTGAAGCTTGCCACGTCGCGCAGCTCCAGTTTGTCGCGGATGTGCATGCGATGATTCGCGACCGTTTTCTCGGTGATGCCTAGCTCCGTCGCGATTTCCTTGCTGCTCATGCCGCGCGCGACCCACTGCAGTACCTGACGTTCTCGCGCACTCAAACGCGAGCTC
>JBBSJC010000346.1:0-8707 GCA_038257655.1 Polyangiales bacterium
CGCGCCGTGAACGCGTGTACAAACTGCGGCATTACCCACGCAATCCCTCGGTCCCGGCGGTCGATACACCTATTTTGCTCGTCCCACCGCTGATGGTTACGGCCGAGATCTACGACATGGATCCCACGAGCAGCACCGTCACGCTGCTCACCCAGGCGGGCATGGACACCTGGATCATCGACTTTGGCTCGCCCGAAAAGGAAGAGGGCGGCCTCGATCGTACCCTCGATGACCACGTGCAGGCGGTGAGTCAGGCCATCGATCAGGTGAGGCAGCTGACAGGGCGCGATGTCCACTTGGCTGGCTACAGCCAAGGGGGGATGTTTTGCTATCAGACCGCCGCCTACCGGCGCAGCGACGGCATCAAGAGCCTAATCACCTTCGGCAGTCCGGTGGACATTCACCGCAATCTTTTGATCAAAGACGAGCTCGCGACGCGCGTGATCGACACTTTGAACAGCATTGTGCAAAGGCCGTTGCGCGCCGCCGAAGCGCTGCCCGGCGCGTTCTCCAGTCTTGGCTTTCGGGTGCTCAGCGCCCGTAAGGAAGTCAAGCAAATTTACGATTTTGTCACGAACCTACACGATCGCGAAGCATTGATGCGCGGTGAGTCGAGTCGTCGCTTTCTTCATGGCGAGGGCTTCGTGGCCTGGCCCGGTCCGGCGCTGAAGTCCTTTGTTTCGCAATTCGTCGTGGAAAATCGCCTGAGCCAGGGCGGTTTCGTGATCGATGGTCAGACGCTGACCCTGGCTGACATCACCTGCCCTATCTTGTACTTCGTGGGTGAACGCGATGAGTTCGCACGTCCTCCTTCGGTGCGCGGCATTCGTTTAGCGACGCCCAACGCCAAGTCCTACGAAGTCACGCTGCGCGCGGGTCACTTCGGTCTCGTGGTCGGCTCCATGGCCGGCAAACAGACGTGGCCCACCGTAATCGGTTGGGCGCGCTGGCTCGAGGATAAGGGCCTCAAACCCGCGATTGCACGCGCAGCCGACGAACAGCCCAAACCCGCCGAGATCGAGGACGTGATCGAAGCCAACTTCGAGGACGTCGAGTACAACGTGCGCCTGTTGTTCGACACCGCAAAGGGCACGGCGGGCTCCGTACGGCGCAGGCTCGGCGAAGCATCTCAAACCCTGGCCGCCATGTTCGACAACCTGCGCTATCAAGTGCCGCGCCTGGCCAAGCTTGAGCGTCTGAGCGGCGAGACCGAAGTCAGCGTCGGGCTCGCAATGAGCGAGCAGGCTGAGCGCATCGGCGATCAAACGTTCTTCCTTTGGCAAGGCCGCGCTCACACCTACAGCGACGCGGATCGCCGCGTGAACTACGTGGTGCGCGGTCTTGTCGCAAGCGGCGTCAAGCAGGGCGTACACGTGGGCGTGATGATGCAAGCACGGCCCACCTACCTTACCTTGGTGGCCGCACTGAGTCGGCTAGGCGCAGTCGCCGTGCTCGTGAGCCCCGACCAAAAGCGTCTGAATTTGAAAGATGCGATCCGGCTTGGCGACATCGAAGTGCTCATTACGGATCCTGAGCGCGCCGCATTTGGTCGCGATACTTTTGCAGGTCCTGTGCTCGTGCTCGGCGGCGGTAGCGCCAGGCGTACGCTACCCCAGGGGGTCATCGACATGGAAGCGATCGATCCCGAACAAGTCAACTTGCCTGACTGGTACCAGCCCAATCCCGGCCGAGCGAACGATCTGGCATTGATTATCTTTACCGCCGGTAAGGACGAAAAGCCGCGCGCTGCACGGATTACCAATCGACGCTGGGCAGTCGCTGCGTATGGGGCCGCCGCAGCCAGCACACTGACCACGAAAGACACGGTCTATTGCTGTATGCCCCTCGATCACGCCGCGGGCTTACTCGTGGCTGTCGGAGGCGCACTGGTGGGGGGCGCGCGGCTAGCGCTCGCCGATGGCTTCGATCCCAACGTGTTCTGGACGGAGGTACGTCGCTACGGTGCAACCGTCGTCTACTACGCCGGCGAGATGTGTCGTGCGTTAGTCGACGCGCCCAGCACGCCCACCGATCGCAGTCATGCAGTGCGCTTGTTTGCAGGCTCCGGCATGCGCACGGATGTGTGGAAGCGCATCCTCGAACGTTTCGAAGCGGGCGTGCTCGAGTTTTACGCCACCACCGAAGGCAACGCGGTGCTCGCCAACGTGTCCGGGCACAAGGTCGGTGCTCTCGGTAAGCCTCTGCCCGGCACCACGGAGATTTTGCTCGTCTCCTACGACTTCGATGCCGAGAGTATCGTGCGGGATCGCGATGGTAAGCCCGTCCGCTCTTTTCCGGATGAGCCCGGCATGTTGATCGCGCGTGTCGACGCCGGCCATCCCATGGCGGCGTTTGATGGCTACGCCGACGAGCACGAAGCTTCGAACCGTTTGGTGCGCGACGTTCAGGAGACCGGCGACACCTGGTTTGTCACCGGCGACATCTTGCGTGTGGACAGCGACGGCACCTACTGGTTTGTGGATCGCGCCACAGAGATGGTGCGCACCGAGCAGGGCCCTGCATCAAGCACCCAGATCGAAGACGTCCTGTACGAGTTGCCCGAGATCCAACACGCTCAGGTCTATGGTATCCCGTACAAGGACGCGAGCTACGAAACCCCGGTGGCCACCATCGTCGTGCGCGACGGGTATACGCTCGACGCAGCGGCATTGGCGCGCCACGTCGAAAAGCGACTCGACCGCAATCTGCGGCCAGCTTTCGTGCGAATGCGAGACACAGTCGAGATGAGCGTGGGCTTTCGTCCCTTGAAAAAGCCGCTGCGCGATCAAGGAGTGGATGAGCGCGATCCGCGCACCTTGCGCTACGACTTCGAGAAGCACCGCTACACAGCCTGCTCGGTGTAACATCGCAGCCACGAGGTGCACTCCGTGGCGGACTACGACATCTGTGTGATCGGCGGCGGTCCGGCGGGCTTCGCCCGCTTCTCTCACACCGCCGGAGGCTCGACCGTGATTTTTGTCATCACCGAATTGGCGATGAAGCATTCTTTGTGACTCGTCTCGTGCATCCGATCGAGCTGCTCGGCGTCCGGCGTCTTTTCCAGAAAGGTAACCTTAGGTTTTAGCACCGCTCGGGTAATCGCCAGCTTACCGTTCGCATTCTTTTCGAGGTAACCAACCGCATGATCCTCATAGCGCGCGACGATGAACCCGCGCTTGGATGCGACCGCGAGAAACGTCAGCATGTGACAGCTCGACAGCGCCGCCACCAGCATCTCTTCGGGGTTTGGATGCTCCGCCTTGCCCAAGTAATCTGGCGCGCTCGAGCCACGCAGGCTGTGTCCGCCTGCAAAGCGTACCTCGTGCTCGCGGTTGTACTCCTTGTAGCTGAAGCCTCCGCTCTCTAGCGTCCAGGTGAGCGCGGTCCTGTGCTCTGACATGGATAATCTCCTTAGGAAGTCTTAAAACATACCGTGCAGCGGCCCGCCCGGCTGTGCCAGCGTATCGACGCGTGTACTGACCTTGGGGTCCTCCAGCAAGGGTGGCGCATGATGGGGTTTGCGGCGCGCATCGAGCACGAGCGACCCCGTGCAGCCCCAGTGTTTGTGCTGGGTGAAGGCACCGATCCCGTCGATATCTACCGCCGGATTGACGCGGGTAAAAGCCACCCAGAGGAAGTTGTTTTGCGTACGCGCCGCAAACTCGGCATCGTCGACCACGATCACCAGCGGGAAAGCGTTGATCGGATGGTCGGGACCGAGCGCCAAGCACAGCTTACGAATCGCCCCCTGATCGCTGTCATCCCCTGTGGCGTAGGCCGGCCCACGGATCGCGAGCACACCCGGCATGCACAAACGCGCGTGATCAAAACCCGCCGGCAAGCGCAACTCGCTCGGCACGCCCTTTGGTAAGGTGCGGATGGGCTTACCCACCGCGGCAATCACCAATTTAGATCCCTGATTCAAACCGTGACCTGAGTAATCGAGCGTATCCATCGTGGTGCGCGTCTGAAAATGCAGATCCCGACGCAGGTCCACACGCGAAAAAATATGAGCAAAGAACGCCTGAATGTCGTGGATATCGAGCTCCGGGTCGTCCTCGTGGGCACACAGCATCAGCACCTTGGCGAGCGACATCTGACCTTGGCCCAAGATCGCATTGGCCTGCGTCAGTAACTCCTGCGGCTCGTTGCGCTCGCGATAGGGCACGTAACGTTCGCTGCCAATCGCGAGCAACAGCGGATGCACGCCACTGGCGTCGACCGCATTCACCGCGCGCACGCCCGGCAACACTGTCGGGATCACGGGCCCGGTGAGCTCGTGGATCAAATCGCCAAACACCGTGTCTTCCTGGGGTGGACGGCCGACCACCGTAAAGGGCCAAATCGCGTCGGCGCGATGGTAAACCTTGTTGACTGTTAGGACAGGAAAGTCATGGGTCAAGCTGTAGTAGCCGAGATGATCCCCAAACGGACCCTCAGGCTTGGTCGCGCTCGGATCGATCGTGCCGGTGATGCAGAAGTCTGCGTCGGTGTGGACCACGTGACCGTCCACTTTGGCAAGGCGCACCCGGCGCCTGGCAAGCGCGCCCGCAAACGCAAGCTCGCTCAAGCCCTCCGGCAACGGCATGACCGCAGCAAGCGTCATCGCAGGCGGCCCACCGACAAAGATGCTCACAGGCAGCTGCTCGCCCCGTTTAGCGGCTGCCTGATGATGCACACCGATGCCGCGGTGGATCTGGTAATGCAGACCGATTTCTTGATCGCGAACGTACGCATTGCCGCCGAGTTGCACCCGGTACATGCCCAGATTTGAGCGCATCGCTCCCGGTGAGTCGGGATTTTCCGTGTAGACCTGCGGCAACGTGATGAAGGGCCCGCCGTCGTCTGGCCAGCTCTTGAGCTGCGGCAAGGCCGAGATGCGCGTGGTGCCAGCCAAGACGGCTCCGTCGCGCACGCTGCGCGGCAACATGCTCAGGACCGTGCGCGGAATCCCCAAATAGCGAAAGGGACGCCGCAGCACGTTCGTCGGGTCCACCTTGAGCTCCACCAGACGGCTGACCGCCTCGAGCGCGTCGGCGAAGATGAAACGGGCGCGCGCTTTGCTGCCGAACAGATTCGACACCATGGGAAAGCGGCTGCCCCTGACGTTGGCAAACAGGATCGCGGGGCCGCCCGCATCATAGACGCGGCGCTGGATCTCGGCGGCCTCCAGATGCGGATCGATCTCCTGCTCGATGCGCACCAACTGGCCGGTCCGTTCGAGCGCCTCGACGCACGCGCGCGTGCTGTGAAAACCCATGCTGTGTATTAAGCGCGATCGAACGAGTGCGCGAGTGCTTTCACGTCAGCACTTTGGGCTGCACACCACTTGCGCTGCGCAGGGAGCGCAGAGCATCAAATAGGCGTGCAGTATCGGCGCGTGGACGCACCGCGATGCGAATATGCTGGGGCAGACCAAAGGAGCTGCCGTCACGCGCCGACAGGCCCCGCGTCAGAAGCAACGCACAAGTCTGTGCGGCATCGGCGACGGGCAGCAGCACGAACACGGTGCACGATGGCTGCGGCGATAGCCCCAGCGCTTGCAGCCCGCGCATGAGATGGGCGCGATCGTCACGCAGCCGCGCGTAGCTCTGGCGCACGAACTCGCCCTGCGACGCCGCCTCCGTGATCGCCGCTTGGGCCGGTGCGCTCGTCGCCCAGGTAGGTCGTGCGCGCTCGATCTGCTCGACCAAGTCTTTGGCAGCGACGAGATAAGCGATGCGTAAACCGGCGAGCGCAAAATCCTTGGTCAGCGAACGGACGCAAATCACGTTGGGCGGAAAGTGCGCGGCAAGGTCCGCGGCATGATCACTCAGGCTCAAAAATGCCTGATCGAGCACGATGCGGGTGCCCGGAAGCTGTAGCGCGAGCGCGCGAATCTCCTGCGGACGCACGACGCAGCCCGTGGGATTGTTGGGGCTGCACAGATAAAGCAGACGTGCGCCCTTCCCTTGTGCCACCAGATTATCGATGGAATCGAGCGTAGCTTCGCCATCGGCGCGATTTGCGCTTACCACCTCTGCGCCCGCCGCCCGCGCTGCAAAATAGATCTCCGAGAACGTCGGTCCCGCGACGACCACGCGGTCTCCGGCTCGGACGAACGCGCGTGTGATCGCCCAGAACAGATCGGCGGCTCCATGACCGACGGCGATCTCTGCAGGGGACACCGCAAGCTCACGAGCCCAGGCCGCTCGTGCCGCACTGGCGCGCACGTCGGGGTAGTGGTCGAGGCGTGCAGACAAGGCTGCGTCGACAATAGGCTGACAAGGACCGTAAGGGTTCAAATTGACGCTGAAGTCGACAAGCTCGCTGACTGACGTACCACGTCGCGCAAGCTCAGCCGCATCGCGCCCCCCGTGCACCCGTTCATCGGATCGTGAAGACATGTTTGCCCCCCAAGGCGGTGATCACCAGGACCGTTGCTAAGAAAGCTAGAAAGCCCGTCACTCGTACAAGTTGCTCGGCCCCGTGTAAGGCGAGCACATCGGGTGCTTTCAAGTCTGCACCGAGTACGTAAGCGTCGCGTTTGTCGAGTCGCACCCCGAGCAGACCGGCGGCCATCGCCATCGGCTGACCGGCGTTTGGACTCTGTGTGCACCCCGCATCGCGCCACCATACTCGCAAACCGTTGATTAGATTCTTACTAAGTACCCAACCAGCAAGCGCGAGCAGCAAGGCAGTGAGGCGCGCTGGCACAAGATTGAGCAAGTCGTCCAGCCGGGCTGCAACCTTACCTACCCACTCGTACCGACCGCGATAGCCCACCATGGCGTCGAGCGTGTTGGCCACGCGATAAAACACCGCCCCCGGAACCCCGAAAAGCACAAAGAAGCACAAAGGTGCAATCACGCTGTCGCTGGTGTTCTCGGTCAATGACTCAATACCGGCCCCAGCAAGCTCCACGGGCGATAGCTCGCGTGCATCGCGGCTGCACAAGCTGCCCAGGGCACGACGCGCGGCCGCCAGATCGTTGCGTTCCAGCCCCTCACGCAACACAGAGCCAGCTCGCACCAATCCCCGCAGCGCAAACGAGCACCACAGCCAGTAGGTGGCGATCGCCAGCTGCAGCAACGGTAGGGCGCGCGACAGATACAGCGTGGCAAAGGCGATACCCGTGAAGCCCACGATCACCAGCGCTGCATACAGGCCACCTACCGCAAGCTCGGCAGCATGGGACTGCAACACCACGCGTTTAAGTGGAGCGATGGCGCGTCCCATCCAGACCACCGGATGAATCTTGGCGGGCGGCTCTCCAAACCGAGCGTCGAGCAGCCACGCCAAAACGAGCACGGCGAGAGACTGCCACTCCTCAGGCATCGCGCGGATGTGCTTCTGGCAGCAGGACCGCTTCGACGGGGGCAGGCTTGATGCGCAACAGCTGACCCATCACACCGAAATAGACCTCGTCGGCCACCTGGCCCAGCCGTTGATGGGCACGCCCCGCCACATCCCGGAAACGACGGGCCAAAGCATTGTCTGGCACGATGCCAAGGCCCACTTCGTTGGTCACGAGCAGCGCATGAAAGCGTCGCTGCATGAGCGTCGCGCACAGGTCGTTGACGCGCGCGGCAATCGCCGCCTCTGAAAGACCATCGATCAGCAGATTGGAAAGCCACAGCGTCATGCAGTCGATGACGATCACATCGGCCGTATCGACACGAGACAGGGCGGCCACGAGCTCTCGCGGCGCCTCGATCGTGCGAAAGTCGGGGCCCCGCTCGGCCCGGTGCTGGGCGACCCGCGCACGCATCTCCCCGTCGCGCGCTTCGCCTGTGGCAACGAACACGCGTCGGGCACCGAGCTGGCGCGCACGCTGCAGCGCGAAGGCGCTCTTGCCCGATCGGACGCCTCCCCCTACCAATACGATCTTAGATGCATCGCTCACGGGGCCGGTGACTACCCTACCTTTTCACGGGGTCAAGCCCCCGCCCGCTCACGGCGTCAAGCCCACTACGGCGACCAGCCGAGGGCGAGCAACATTCCGATCTCACAAACCTCGATCGCTGCTCCATGCACATCGCCCGTGAGCCCGCCCAGGCGCGCGCGCAGTCGGAGCGCGACAGCCAACGCGCAGGCAGCTCCAATCACAGCCGCGAGCGCAAAATCAGGCCCCAGCAACAAGCCGAGCGGTAGGAACACGAAGGCACCGACGGCCACTTCGCGCGCGCCCACCCGGTCCGCGAACGCACTACCCAGCCCTTGTTGACGTGCGTATGCAAAGCGCGACAGCAGCAGCGTGCAAACAAAACGAGCGACCACCGGCGCTGCAATCCAGAGTGGGTTGGCCGCGCGAAACAACTGGTCGAGCGCCGTCCATTTGAGCCCGAGCGCGAGGAACAGCGCAACCGCACCGTGCGCGCCAATCCGGCTGTCGCGCATGATCGCAAGCGTGCGCTCGCGATCGCCACGTCCGCCACTGAGTCCATCAACCGTGTCGGCCAGCCCATCGAGATGCAGCGCACCGGTCAACCACGCCCAGAGCGCCACGACGCACATGGCGCACACGGCGCTACCGAGCGGCTGAAAGACAAGCTGCGCCAGCCACAAGAGCAGCGCGATGATGCCACCGACCCACGCGAAAAAGCCCGCGCCGCGGGCCACGTCGGCTTCGACCAACGCGACATTCGGCACGGGCAGGCGCGTCATAAATCCGGTCGCGCTCACGAAAGCTCGCCACATGGCGAGCGAGTCTACTTCAAGGGCCCGA
>JBBSJC010000347.1:0-8694 GCA_038257655.1 Polyangiales bacterium
CCGCTCGACCCAGGCCAGCTTGACCCTGCGGCCCTGACCGTGGCTCGGCCTTCCGGGCAAAAAGAGGAGCGCGTGAAAGCGCTTGATGACGTGTTGGCCACCGTGCGCAAAACCGTGGTCAGCGCTCGCATCGAGCGGCTTGGCAATCAGCAGGCACAGCGGCCGCAGGAAGAGCGAAACCTTGCCGCAGGCCCCGAAGCCGATACGGCTTCCGACACGACTCGTCAGTCGTCGGACCTCGCGCTCGTGCAGTCAGACCAGGCGACGATTGCGGGCGCTCCCGACGATGTGCGAGAGCCCGGAGCGTCCCCGACCGAAGCGAACATCGCGGGCCCCCCCGAACGAGAGTTAGGGCTGAACGGCGCACGCGCACGCGAGGAGGAAACCTCTCGGGCCGCACTGGAGGAAAAGCTTGCCCAGGTCCGACAGATCCAGACCTTACTCCAAGATATCCCAGTGGCGCAGCGCGCAAGGCTCCTGCGCAATCTCGAACGCTCAGGTGCCAGGGCAGCGGTGGGTGATGACACCTGGAACGAGCTCGTGACACGACCCGACCCGGAGTAAGCGCCCGGCAGGGTCGTCCTGAACGCAGGGCAATCCATGGTCCAGGGCGCTTACGGGGCGTCTGTCAATGCGCAGATGACTGCAACCTAGAGAAGCGGTCTTAGTGCCCTTTACAGTATGCTTGCTTAGTCCATAACCAGGCCTCTTGCGTCATACTCGCACGCAGAGACGGACCACGTGGGGCAGGCATGCCCCCCACCAACGCTGCAGTTCGGCGGTTTTCCCGTAGATTTCCGCAGCGGCCCTTTCGTGTAGAACGAGGGCACAACGCTTGCTTAGCGGTGTCGCATTCACAAGGAGCTAACTATGCCAAGCAAGCAGGCACGCAAACCCACCACCACTCCGAGCACGGCCGCATCGCGCAGGCCGGGGCAGAGTTCACCCCCCTCGGGCAGCGCACGTCAATCGGGAACCGCAACCGGCGAGTCCGATCCCAGCTTCAACTTGGTAAGTGTGCTCTATCACGCGCTCCAAGGTGCCGACACTGCCGCACGCTATCAGCAGGATGCCCAGCTTACTGGCAGTGATGAGATGACCGATTTTTTCGAGCAAACGCGGGCCGAGTACACCGCGCGCGCGGCAGAAGCGAAGCGTCTTTTGGCTAAGATGATCGGCGCCTCCGCCGGCGAGGAAGAGGACGAGCTTTCCGATGAGGACGAAGAAGACGAAGATGAAGACGAAGACGACTGAGCGTCCCGTCCCCTAACTAAGGTCTAGCGTTCTCGTTCTAGTGCGCTCGTTGTGGCTTGCGCGCCGCGACCACCTTAGAGACGAACTGCACCTCGTCCAGCGTCACCTCAAAACCCACTTCCCGCAAGGCTGTGGACAAGTCGTCCGCGATATAACCTTTATAGTAAGGTTCGTGGAAGCCGGCCGAGAACTGCTGAAGCACCGCGCCGAGCTCTCCGCTTTCACTGAGCTGGGCTGAGTCTTCGATCACGATGAGCCCGCCCGGTTTCAAGGTGCGGAAGGCCTCGCGCAGCACATTGCGACGCGCATCCTTTGGCAGCTCGTGAAATAGAAACACGCTGGTGGCGATATCGAAGTAACCATCTGGAAACGGCAGATGTTCTGCATTTTCCACGACCAACGAGAGATCTTCGACATGATCGAGCACGCGCCGGGCTTCCGCTAGATAGTAAGGGCTGAGGTCCAGGCCCACGTAGCGCAGCTTGGGATGGGCTATCGCAAGCTGGCTCAGCGCACGCCCCGTGCCGCTTGCGATATCGAGCACGCGTAGCCCACGCGTCGTTCCGAGCGCGCGCAGATGACGGGTGATCGGCGGTATGATCTGACGGCGCATGACATCCGCTGTGCCGCGAAACAGCAGCTCCACGGTGGCATCGTACCGTTGCGCAGAGCTTCGACTTAGATAACCATCACTTTGCCAGTGGAAGGTGCGCCGATAGTAAGCCGGATAGCTCTGCGGGTCAGCATCGAGCGGCAAGGAAGCAAAGTCATTGGTCGCCATACGCCGGAGAATCTTGGGCACGTCGCGCACCACATCGGGGATGCAGCGCAGATAGGCGCCCGCAGGCAGCTGGAATAACAGTTCTTGGGGATACAGCTGGCCTGCGACGTTGGCGAGATCCCGCGTGAGCAGCGCACCATGGCGGCGGCGTATCTCATTCAACGCCCCCGCAGGAACCCCGGCTTGAGTCTGCCGCACGATCGTACGCGCCAGCCGATCGGCCACGGCAAGACTGACGGCGATCCCGTACTGCTGTGCAAGATAACGAGTGCGATCCAGGTTGGTAAGTGCGGCCATATTGTCTCCTTCACATCCCGGCTAGTTGCCCGGCCCACATCTCCCGTAGCACTTGCCGCCTGAGTTTGCCGATCGCCTTGTGCGCCAAGGGCCGACTCGCACTTGGGGGGTAGAAGCGCCATCCGCGCTTCCAGCGCCTGAGCTGCAGGCGCACGCTGCCAAAGGCGCGGGATCATAGGATTCAACGGGTTCTGTGCTCCAGGTGGGTAGGCCGACAGTACAGCGAGTCCAACGGGTTGCTCCTGTGCTGGTACCGCTCGCCATCACAACACGCTCTCTGACAATGGCGCGCAACTTGCTCTTACTAAGCGTACCAAGCCGGTGGGAAAGCGAGGCAGCCATGGATCTCCTTCTATTTGTCCTGTCTGGGATTTTCGTAGGTGTACTGGCGCGGATGATCGTGCCCGGCCGCGAGGCAGGGGGATTTGTCCCCTCGATCGTCGTCGGCATCTTGGGCGCCTTATTGGGGGGCTTATTAGGCCGCGCGCTCGGTATGTATGCGGCAGGGCAGCCCGAGGGTCTCTTCATGTCATTGGGAGGCGCAGTGCTCTTGCTCTTCGGTTATCACGCAGCGGCATTTCGGAGGGTGGTGTAAAAGATGAAAAGTAAACGTAAAGAACAGCCGGCTATCACAGCGCGTCCAAAACCCGTGTCCGATGAAATGAAAGACAATCCGGACAACGAGCCAGGGCTATCGGTCGACCCAGAGGATCTTGGCGCGCACTTCTTAATCGAAGCCACCGAAACCGGGACACGGCGCAGGCCGGAGGAGCTCGCGATCGTGGAGGGAGCTCCAAGCGATGATGCGCTACCAGGACCAAATTTCGATCCGGACCAGACCGTATGGGAGAGCACGATAGACCTTAGCCTTCAGGAAGAAGGGCAAGCTACCCACGTCGCGCTCGCAGACTCAGACTCGGAAGAGGACGACGACGATACGCGGGCCACGCTCGATCTAACTCAGGACAGCGTTCACGAGGCATCGCTGCTCGACGAAGAAGGGGACACGCTCGGCGAGGTCGAATCTCCAGAATTGATCACCGACGACACCAAGCACGAAGCACACCATCGCTCGCGCGCGAAACCTCAGCGTTCGCCCTGAACCGCGCTGAGGTTCGGCGGCAGCGTAGTTAGGCGTCGTCTCTTGGGCCGCGCCGAACACCCTTGGTAAGCTATGAGCGGCCCGCCTTAACGGGCCACCGAAAGCTGCAGCTCGGCCATGACCGGCAGATGATCTGAGGCTTTGCGGCTGTGCTCGCTGTGATGCACCCATGATCGGATCAACTCCTTTCGTGGGTGTACCCAGATGCGATCCAAGGCCAGCAGCGGCCAGCGACTCGGGAAGGTGGCACGGCCAGGACCACCCGCGAACTGCTCGCCGAGCCAGCGCAAAGGGCGCCCCGCGAGAAACCATTCGTTGAAATCACCCAACATCAGCGTCGTGTCAGCGGCGTCATTTTTCGTCATCGTAAGCAGCCTGCGCACTTGAAAACGTCGTTCTGCAGGCCAAAGGCCAAGATGCGTGGCGATCACCCTGAGCCGGTGACCGCCCGCCTCCAGGTGCACATCGAGTGCGGTGCGGCGCTCTCGTCTCCCAAAGCTCAGGCACACAGCCTCGCTGCGTTCGATCGGCAAAGACGTCAGCAACACATTACCGAAGTGCACGCCGTCGCCGCGCAGGATAGGCGAGCACACTGAGCGAAAACCCGCCAGATCGGCCAGCAGCTCCACCGGTTCCAACAGTCCGAGCGCTCCCTCAGTGAAAGTCACTTCCTGCAATGCCACGATGTGTGCGCCAAGCTCGCGCAGCACGCGCGCGATGCGGGGCACGTCGCGAGCGCCATCATTCCCTACAAAGCCATGCACGTTATAAGACGCGATCCTCAGTCTCAAGCGACGCTCCCGTCTGCGGCGCGACGTGCGGAGCGTCGCTGATCCCACCTGCCAAACAGCTTGCCAAGGCTGTAAAGCAGAAAGGCTACGCCACAAACGCTGAGCACGAGCACTCCGACGCTCCGCACATTGGGCATGCGAGCCACCCGCTCGAGCTGCGAGGCAAGCAACGTCAGCGAGAGTACGCCCGGCATCAGGCCGATCACATTTCCCACCAAAAATGCCGCAAAGCGCACTGGCACCGCGCCAGCCATAAAATTGATGAGCGTAAAGTTGCCGACCGGTAAGACTCGCGCAATCGCGGTGGCTCTCAGACCATGCTGCCTAAGTTGACGCCGGAAGGCGTGCAGCCGTGGTGTCGCCCATGAACGCAGCAATGGCGGGCCTATCGCTCGCCCTACCCAGTAAGATGCGGTGGCCGCCGCGAGAGACCCTACCATCGCATGCCCAAAGCCACGCACTGGATCGAACACAATTACCGTTGCTCCGATGAGTAAGGTAATCGGACAGAGCACGAGCGTTGCAACCACGAATAACAGACTCACGTAGAGCAGACTGAAGTTACTGCCTCGCAACTGCTCGACGAGCTGCGAGATGCTGTCTACGGTCGCAAGCTCACTCAAGGACGTCCAGCTGAGTACAGCGCCCAAAGCGAGTGACGCGCCCACGAGCGCGAGCAAGGCAACGAGTGAGCGGCGCAGCGGATGCTTCATCTGCACGGGAAGTAGCGTGCGGAAGAAATCCTCAGCCGCGATCGGATGCTCAGGGTCCGCGATCGAGTCTTCGAGTCCGGCCAGCCCCAAGCTGCTGGCGTCTTCGTCTTCCTCGGCAACACGCTCAAGACAGCGAGCGCTGCCTGTTCGCGCTTCGATCAGCGCCACGATTTGCGCAGGCTCACGGACCGCTGCGACCTGCGCGACGGGCATGCCGAGATGTTCGCCCAGCAAATGATCTAGGGTCGCGCGCAGGCGCTGTCTCAGCGGATCATCTGCAGGAGCCGTGTCTTCCACCGCCAGCGCAACATCGCATTCCGTATCGAGTCCCATTGAGCGGTTACTCAGATTGCCCGAGCCCACCTTGAGCATTTGATCATCGATTAACATCAGTTTGCTGTGGACCTGGACGGCCGCCCCAGACACGACGGGGGAGTAGACATGAAGGCGGCCATGCACGTCGCATTTGCGCAGTCTCGCCAACATGCGTACTCGGAGCACACCCATCGAGCTGCGCTCCAACCAACCGCTCTGAGCCTCCGGCAATACGAGGATGACGTGCGGACAGTCCGGCCTGCGCAGCCGCGCCACCAACGCGTCCGCAACGGCCGCCGAGGTAAAGTACTGGTTTTCGATGTAGATGAGTTGCCGCGCCTGCTCGATGCCGGTCAGGGTCAACTGCAGCACCTCCCGTACGTCGCTTCCGCCTTCCTCAAGTGAGGGCTGTGTGCGCGCAATCCCGACCAGGGCGTGCTCGAACACCACATCGCCCTGGAGATCGAGCAACGCCTGTTCGTTCACCTCGGGCGGCTTGAGTTTCTCGCCGGTCGCCGCCTGCCAGCGCAGCCGCACAAGCTCGCCCAGCGCAGCTGCAGCGTCTCCCTGCAGCGCCATTTGCACATCATGAATCGGCTCGTACGGATGCCCGGCCGGGTCGATGCGCGCCGGGTCCTCAGGCTGATGCGCCACCGTGTCCCAGCGCCGAATCGTCAGGTCGTAGCCCCCGACAAAAGCGATCTGATCATCGATCACCACGATCTTCTGATGGTGTGAAGCGCCAACCGGGTGCTGACTGTCGAGGGTGTAGTGCAGACGCGGATGGCGGTCCTTGGAAAAATGGTAAGACGGCATCAGCTCGCGCTCGAATGCGTAGATCACTGAAAAATCCCAGGCGAGCACGTGCACCTGTAGCTCGGTTTTTCGTTCGAGCAGGGCCTTTAAGAAGTCGAGCAGTTGCGGCGGATAACCATCCCCCTCGGAGCCTGGTCGCAGCAAACAGGTCCGCGTATCGACGTCCCAGCCGACGATGAAGATCGAGTGCTCCGCAGCGATCGCCGCCCTTCTTAGCGCCGTAAAGTAGCGCTCACCATCGATGAGCAGCGAGGCGCGTTCCGCAATCGCAGTCTTCCAGCAAGTGCTTCCCGGCAGCAACCATTCCATCCGGGCAGTCTAGTCTGCCCGCCCGTTCGAGGATCGGTCGAGGCACGCTTTTCAAACACTGGCCCGACTCTTGTATTCGAGGTCCCACGGACCGCTCGGCGGCGTCGAGCATGTAGCACTTTGCACCACGTGAGACGTAGCGGCTGCGCACGCGAGTGCGGCGTAGGAGATGGGAGAGCTGGATGAGCGAGAGGCAGGTTTCCACGCGGCCGTACTGGCTATCCGGAGAAGAGCTGTGTAGCCACTGCTTTCACGTCTACGTCCAGGCGGCGGAGATCCACTGCGTCTCGTGCGACGGGCCCGTCTGCCCGCACTGCGTAGTTCTCGTCAATCCAGACCGGGAGGTGCTGTGCCCGGTTTGCCACGTGTTTCACCCGAGTGAAGGAGGCTGAGCATGGCTGCACGCGCTATTTGGAAAGGTGTGATCCGCTTCGGCTCAATCGAAGCGCCGGTCAAGCTCTACTCCGCTGTCGAGGATCGGAGTGTTCACTTTCGCCTGCTGCAGGAGGGGGCAAGCGAGCCCGTGGAACAACGCATGGTCAACCCGGTGACAGACGAGCCGGTCCCCCATGCGGATGCGCGCAAGGGCTTTGCGATCGACGGCGGAAGCTACGTGATGCTCACGGACGAGGAACTTGAGAGCGTACGACCCAAGCCGTCGCGAGACATTACGATAAGCCGCTTCGTCAAGCCTTCGGCGGTCAACACTGCCTTTTATCTGCGGCCCTATGACCTTGGCCCCGACGGTGACGAGCAAGCTTACTTTACCCTGCAGCGAGCCCTTGCAGAGGAAGGCACCGAAGGCATCGCCCACTGGGTCATGCGCAACACGGAATACACGGGCGTACTGCGAGCCGAAGGTGACTATCTTACTTTGATCACCTTGCGCCACGCCGGAGAGGTCATCGCAGCTTCCGACCTACCCAAGCCCGCGGGCCGCGCACCCAACGACAAAGAAGTCAAGATGGCCGAACAGTTGATCGCCTCCTTCGATGATGAGTTCGACCCGGGCCAATACAAAGATGAGTACCGCGAGCGCGTCATGGAGTTCATCGCTGCCAAAGCCCAGGGCAAACGTATCAAGCTGAAAAAGCCCGTTGAGAAGGTAAGTGAGCACAGCCTGGTCGATGCGCTCGCCGCGAGCCTGAAGCAGTCCAGAAAGGGGAGGCAGCATGCCCAGGAAACAGCATAAGGCAGCCGCGGCGGTCGATGTTGAGGCGGCGTCAGATTCGGAAGGGGGCTCGCGTTCGCGCTCCTTTTGGTCCGGCACCCTGAGCTTCGGCTTGGTGACGGTCCCTGTCGATCTGTATTCCGCCAACCGCACCGTAAGGCGCTCCATGCGCATGTTGGCAAGTGATGGCACGCCACTGTCGCGTCGCTACTTCCGCGCGGGTACGGAGACCCAACTCGAATCAGAGCAGATTCAGCGCGGCTATCAGTTGGAGGACGGTAGCTTCGTCTCGGTCAGCGACGACGAGCTCGAGGCGCTGGCGCCCGAGCAATCGCGCGACATCGATCTTACGCGCTTTGTGCCGCGCGGCGCCATCCCGCCGATTTACTTCGAGCGCTCCTATTTCATGGTGCCGTCTGGCTCCACCCTAGCCTACCGACTGCTCGCCGAGACCATGGAGAAATCAAAGAAGGCCGGCATCGCCACCTTCGTCATGCGGGGCAAGCAGTACGTGGTCGCGATCCTGGCAGAGCACGGCATTCTGCGCGCCGAAACCATGCGCTTTCAAGACGAGCTACGCGCCCCGAGCGATATCGGCCTGCCTGCTCCGGCCGAGGTCGACAAGGCCAGCATCAAGCGCGCGCGCAGCGAGATCAAGGAGCTTACGAAAGCTAGCTTGTCGACGAAAGAGCTCGAAGACGAGTACTGGCAGCGGCTCAGCGAGCTTGTGGAGCAGAAACGTAAGAACCAAGAGGATGTGGTAACGCCCGAGGCCGAAGCCCAGGCCGAAGCGCAACAAGCCTCCAACGTGATCGACCTGGTCGCCGTGCTCAAGAGAAGTCTCAGTGCCGCCAAAGCTTCTGACGAAGAGGCTAAACCTGCGCCCCGCGCCAAGAAGGCCGCCGCAAAAAAGCGCACGAATGGTAAACCCAAGGGGCCCGGTCCGCGTAGGGCCACGGACCGACCGAGCAAACGAGCGGCCGGTTAACGTGACCTTATGGGGCCTTAGTACAGCTCCCCAGAAGTAGGTGATCAGTCGATGTCGGGCGGGAGGGGCGGTTTTGTCAAAAAGTTGCCAGGCTCGAGCGTTGTGATCGTATGCGGGCATGGCGATGCAAACCCCGATTCGGATCGAGCTCACAGAC
>JBBSJC010000348.1:0-8626 GCA_038257655.1 Polyangiales bacterium
GTCATGCTCGACTGCAGGCTCAGCGCGCCACCGCCCTTGATGTAGGTCGCGTGGATGACGAAGCGTAGCAGCTGCAGGCCCTTGAGCCCGGCTCCGATTTGCTGCAATCGGTGTTCGTCAAGGCGGGCATGGGTGCAGGCAAGGCGGGGGCTCATCCCTTCGTGCGCGGGGGCGCTGCGCTCGCCAAGCTGGGTACGGTGATCGAGTCTTCGCGCAATCTGGTCGCGGGCGCGCAGACACTGGCCACCCTGATCGCTCCCACCCAGTCTTCGACGGACCTGGCGCACTATCTTGAGCGCGGTGAGGTGGTGCCCGCTTGGCTCGAGGGCACCAAGGGCGTCGTGCAGATGGCGACGGGCAGCGCCGGGGCCGGAACTTTGCTGCTCGGCGCAAGTCTTACCGTTGCCACCCTGCCGCTGAGCACCTGGCTCGCGGTGGGCCTGGTGGCAGTTGCCACCTTGAACGTACTCATCTACGTGAAGACGGGCGGTGATCGCCCACTTGATGAATACCTTGACAACCTACGTCGCGCGCGGCGAAAGCAGTTCAAATTGGACAATATGGGACGCATCCTCATGCCCGAAGAAGCGGTGGTGCTGGGCGAGATCGATCCCGGTAGCGGCAGCCCCGGCGCCGGGGCGACCTGTCGCTTGGCGAGAAAACTGGGCGCTCTCAACGAGATTGCCAAGCAAGCGCGAATTGGCTCGCAAAGCGCTTAGAGCGCACGAGGCCCGGCAAGTTCAACGCGGATCGTACACGCAGCGAAAACCTGTTTGGTCGTCGCGGTCTCGAGGGCGTCTTCCATAGAAGCGCAGGGTCGCCTGGGCCGACGACTCATCAGGCGCGGACCAGCCGGCCCCGCGCTTAATTCGGCAGTCGCCCTCGGCGCTGGAGGGCCCTTTGGGATCCGTCACGGGTCCTGCGGGGTACCCATGACAATAATCCGCGACCCACTCCTTCAGGTTGCCCGACATATCCTCGAGTCCGAAGAAGCTGCGGCCCTTGGGATGCGTGCCGACATTCGTGACTGTCGCAGGGATGTCGCCCCTGGGTTGCCAGCGCCAGTGTTCATCCGTGGGTGAATCGTTCCCCCAGGGATAACGGCGTCCGTCCGTGCCGCGCGCTGCATACTCCCACTCAGCGTCCGTCGGCAAGCGACCGCCCTGGGCGTGGCAGTAGTCGTAGGCATCCTGCCAGCTTACGAAGTCGGCCGGCCAGTTGGGCGGCATATCTCGGACGGTATCGCGCACGGACTGGCACTTCTTCTGCTGGAAGCAGCGCCACCTCGCCCCCATCGTTACTTCGGTCCGATCGATACAGTAAGGCTTGGTCAGGGTCACCTGGTGCGCGGGTGACTGGACCGAAATGCCGAGCTCCTCATTACTGCCCATTTCGAAGGTGCCTGGTGGAATCAGAATCGTGCCTTCGGGACAGGTGACCTTGCCGCAGCCTTTGCCCTGGCAAGCCGCAGCGCCGCAGCTCACGGCGAAGCCGAGGAGCGGAAGCATGAGAAGTCGTCTGGCGCGCCAAATGGAGGCCAGGGCGCGCGTTAGGGCTAGGGTTAGGGCTAGGGCCATCCACGCAATGTGTGAGGGTGGGGCAAACACGGCCAGAGCGTAGCGCGGCACCGCTTCCACGGCGATCGCCGCAGCCGTCTCGCGCCAAGCCCCACGCATCACCCCACCGCCACGCGCCCGCCGGGTGTCATGCTCGACTGCAGGCTCAGCGCGCCACTGCCGTTGATGTAGGTCGCGTGGATGACGAAGCGCAGCAGCGCTTCTTTGCGCTCCGTGTCATTGGTTGGCTCGATCACCTCGACCTTCACGTGGCTCAGACGAACCTCGTAGCGCCTGATGCAGCTCGCGATGGCGGCGCACATCTGGGCACGCCCCTGCGGGAAGGAGACGACCAGATCGGTGAAGTCGGGCAGGCCGTACTCGGGCTCGAGCGCAGAGCTGCCCTGCCGCGTGTTCAATAGCGCTCGCAGATGTTCGCGCACCAGGACCGCGAGGCTGGGCTCGGGCTCTCCCCGCGCGAGCGCTGCCATGCGCTGCAACAGGCCTCCGGCCATGACTACACCCTCTTCGTGAACGAGCCACTGGTCATCCTCGCCTGCGTAGCATGGGACTTGCCGCGCTGGCAGCCGCAAGGCCGCCCCGTACGAAGCACAGCGCCCTCGTTGCCCCCCAAACTCACCTCATGTATCACGACCCTCGGGATGCTGGGTCCCAAACGGCAGGGGCGCATGTTCGAGAAATACTTCCAGGACGAGCTTGCCTACCTGCGCGACGCCGGGCGTGCGCTCGCGGCAAAACACCCGTCGATGGCGGGCTTGCTCAGCGATCGCAGCGCGGACCCTTCGGTCGAGCGTTTGCTCGAAGGTTTTGCGTTCGTGGCAGCGCGCCTTCGTCAGCGCACCGACGACCCCGCTCCTGAGTTTGTCCAGGGCATGACGGAGCTGCTCCTTCCTTCTTTTTTGCGCCCCACCCCAGCCAGCACCATCGTCGAGTTCCGAGCTGAACGTGGGGCGGCTGGCGGCCGGGTTCCCGCTGCCGCCACCTTACTATCACAGGCGGTGCGCGGAGAAGTCTGCCCGTTTCGCACCACGCGCGCGCTCGACATCGCGCCGCTCGAGCTCGTCTCGCAGAACCTCCAGGACTCGTCGGCATCCCGTCCTGAGCTCACGCTGCGCTTTCAGGTCGGCAAAGGGCGCGGTGAGACGGTGTTCCGACCCGAGGGAATGCGTCTGCATCTGCACGGTGACCTTCCCACTGTGACGCAGCTATACCTTTGGTTCGCCAAGCACGTGAGTGGCGTGACCGTGCGCAGCGAGGACGGTCGCAGCGTGCAGCTGGTCTCGAGTGCCGTAAAGCTGGTCGGGCTCGACGACGCCGACCCGCTCTTCCCATGGCCCTCCTTCTCATCCCAAGGCCTGCGACTTCTGCTCGAGTACTTCGCGCTCCCAGCGAAGTTCCTGTTCATCGACGTGGTCGGGCTCGACAAGGCAGCGCACCTCGCATGCACAAACTTCGAGCTTACCTTTCGCTTTGCGCGACCGCCCGCCTTACCACAGCGACTTGCAGTCGGCGCACTGCGTCTGCACTGCGTGCCGGCGATCAACTTGTTCGACGTCGGGGCCAAGACCGTGCGCAAGACCCGCGATGACCGCGTGACCGTGTTGCGTCCGGGCCAGGTTGAGGTGTTCGAGGTACGCTCGGTGTTCGGCAAGACCGATGCACGCCCCGAGCCGCGGCGCTACGAGCCAACCCACTCGTTTCAGCGTCCTTTCAGTCCGACGCCCCAGTGCCACTTCTATCAACTGAAACGCGAGCTATCGCCCATCGACGACGCCATCGACACCTCCGTTCAGATCGAGCCATCGCCTGACCTGACGGCGAAAGAGGAGGAGACCCTTACTGTCGAGCTCCTCTGCACGAGCCGTTCGATCCCGAAGGAGCTCCGGGTCGGCGACGTGTGCGTGCCTACCCGCGAGACGCCCGAAGGAGTCCAGTTCTCCAATATCTCCTCGGTGACCCGTCCCACGCGGCCACAGCTCGGCTCGGAGCAGGGCTGGCACTTCATCGCGCACCTGTCCGCGAGTCGTAACCTCCTGACCGACCTCGAGGCGCTCAAGAGCTTCTTGTCGCTCTATAACTTCCAGGAGCGGAGCGACCATCCCAAAGGCCGCGCGAACCGCGCGCGCATCGAAGCCATCCGCGCGGTGTCTTCCACAATCATCACGCGCATCGTGCGCGGAGCAGCCATGCGCGGGACGCTGTTTCGCGTGGAGGTCGAGCAGGCGGGCTTTGAGAGCGAAGGGGATGCCTTTCTGTTTGGCTCAGTGTTGCATCGCCTCTTGGGGGACCGCACGGGGATCAATGCCTTCGTAGATCTCGAGCTCGTGCTGATGCCGAGTGAGCTCAGCTTTCGTTGGAAGGCGGAGGTCGCGTGAGTGGGTCCTTGTTCGAGCATTACTACCAATCCGAGCTCTCGTCTTTACGCGACGTGGGGCGGGCTTTCGCGCAGAAGCATCCCGCCATCGCAGGCTTGCTGGCGGAGCGTGGTGGCGACCCCGAGGTCGAGCAGCTCCTGGAGGGTTTCTCCTTTGTGGCTGCCCGCCTTCGGCAGCGCATTGACGGCGCCACCCCACAGCTTGTCGAGGGCATGACGGAGCTCTTGCTCCCGCACCTTTTGCGGCCCACTCCAGCCAGCACGATCGTCGAGTTTCATGTCGCCCCCGGGTCGTCTCACGGCGCACAACGTCTGGCATTGGGTACGACCTTGGAGTCCCGGTCGGCGCGAGGAGTCGTCTGCCCGTTTCGCACGAGTCGCGCGCTCGCACTCTCGCCGCTGCGGCTCGTCGGCCAACGCCTGGATGACTCGTCGGCTCTGCGCCCGGAGCTCTGCCTGCGCTTTGAGACCGAACAAGGAGCCGCTTTCTCGGTCTTCGGGTCTGAAGGGCTGCGGCTGCATTTGCATGGCGAGTTGCCCACCACCACGCAGCTCTACTTGTGGTTCGCGCGGTACGTCGGCGGCGTCACGCTCCGTACAGAGGATGGCCGCAGCGTGGAGCTGGGGTCGCAGGCTGTGAAGCCCGTCGGTCTGGACGACACGGACACCCTGTTCCCGTGGCCCGCCTTCTCGCCCCACGGAGCGCGGCTCTTGCTCGAGTACTTTGCGCTCATGCCGAAGTTCTTGTTCATCGACGTCACGGGGCTTGAGCGGGCGGCACACCTCGTGAGCACGAGCTTTGAGCTGGTTTTTCGCTTTGAGCGGCCTCCTGCCTTGTCGGCTCGGCTCTCTGACGACGCACTGCGACTGCACTGCGTGCCCGCCATCAATCTGTTCGAGGTCGCCGGCGAACCTGTGCGTGCCACCATCGAGGGGCGTGCGACCTTGTTGCGCGCCGCGGGCATTGAGCCATTACAAGCCGAGGTATTCGCGGTGCGTTCCGTCGTCGGCATGAGCGCAGATCGCTCCGAGCGACACAGCTACGAGCCCTTCCATACCTTTCGACATGCCTTGAAGGCCGCGCCGCACCACGGCTTCTACCAACTGAAGCGCGAGCGGTCGCCAGTGGACGACGGCATGCACACGTTTCTACGGCTTGAGCGCTCGCTGGAAGTCCTTACCTTTGATGAGGAGACGTTGTCCATCGAGCTTACCTGTACCAGTCGGTCGGCTGCGAACGAGCTGCAAGTCGGTGACGTGAGGGTGCCCACCGCGGACACGCCCGCCGGTGTCTCCTTCTCGAACATCTCGCTCGTGTGTCGTGCCACTCGGCCGCCACTCGGTTCCGACCTTAGCTGGTATTTGATTGCCCACCTATCCGCCAGTCGTCGCAGTCTCGCAGATGTGGAAGTGCTGAAGAGCCTGCTGTCGCTCTACAACTTCCAAGAGGGCAGCGATCATCGGAAGGGACGCGCGAACCGGGCACGCATCGAAGCCATTCGCACGGTCTCCTCCAAGATCATTACCCGGGTGGTGCACGGAGCAGCCGTGCGGGGCACGCTGTTTCGTGTCGAAGTGGAACAGGCGGGCTTTACCAGCGAGGGAGATGCGTTTCTGTTCGGCTCGGTGTTGCATCGCCTCCTGGCCAGTCAGAGTGAGATCAATACGTTCGCGGATCTGGAGCTCATGCTCAGGCCGACTCAGCTCAGGTTTCGTTGGAAAATGGAGCTTCCCGGGTGACTGATACCATGCTGCCTAAGCTCCTGGCCCGCGCCTCGCGTATCCCGTTCGTGGTGCTCGTCGGGCTTGTCGAGCGACTCGTAAAAGGGAAGGCCCGCATCGGGGGACAAGGTGCGCTCAGCGCGGAGCCCGTTCGGTTCAGGCACGACCCCTCGCTTACCTTCCACGCAACCGATCTGGCCCAGGCAAGCCTGATCCAACCGGCAGGCACAGCGCCCTATGTCGAGCTCACGACCACGTTCGCGGGGTTGACCGGTTCCGCGTCACCGATGCCACTGTTCTTCGTCGAACACATGGCGTGTGCCGACGACGACACCGCATTGCAACGTGACTTCCTGGACGTATTCCATCACCGCTTCCTTGGTCTGCTGTACCGGGGCTTGATCAAACTCGAGCACCCGCGGGAGTTCCTCGCCGACGCCACGGACCAGAGCTCGCGGAGGCTCCTCTTGCTCAACGGTCTGCTCCCAGACCACGCGTTTCGCTTGGCCGGCCTCGAGTCTGCTTGGCTCCTGCGTCTGGCTCCGTTGATGGCGCACTATCCGGCCAACACCGAGCGCTTGCGCATCGCGCTGAGCGACGTGCTCGAAGATGTACTCGCTGGCGCTGAGGTTCGGGTTGAGTCGTTCACAGGTGGTTTCGCGCGCATCGCCGAAGCAGAGCGGCCTCGGCTCGGCGTGGACATGCAGCTCGGTCGCAACAGCGCGCTAGGAAGGCGTGTGCGGTCGCCCGCCAGCCGCATTCGCATCTCGATGGGACCTGTGTCGTCCGAGGCGTGTGCACGCCTCAGCCCCGACGGAGATCGGCTCGCGACGCTCGTCGCCATCACCCGCCTCCTGGTGCCAGACACCATCGATGTCGAAGTCGAGCTTCAGCCCAGCAGCGCACCGCGGTTTCGCCTTGGCGCGCGTGGAGGCAGTCATCTCGGGCGCAATACCTGGCTGCCGAGCCGTGGCCGCCCCGCGCCTGTGCGCTTCCGAGCCCAGCTCGTATCGCCGTGACAGCCTGCGGCCATCGAGGTCACTCCACGAGGAGATCTCCGCCAAGCAGCGGCTGGGCATAAAACGGACTGCGAGTCGCGCCAGAATCACTCGGCTTTCACCGGGCGACGCCAAATTCAGCGTCGCCGGAAGCTTGCGCAGCGTGGGCGGCGAGCTGAACTTCGGGTACGAGAGCGGCCTGCACGTGGTGCTGACCGCCAGAGGAGCCCGTATGAGTCGAGTTCGAACTGTCACAACAGTGGCGATCATTGTCGTTGCGACAGCGGGCGGATTGGTGATTGGTGGTCGTTGCTACGGCGCTCGTCCTAACTGCGTCGTTGTCCGCTTGACTGCTGAGCCGATACCTGCCTTTCACGTTCTTCGAGGCCGCAGGACTGTCGCTCGCAGCCGAGGCGGTGGTCGCGCTCGCCGCGACGCGACTCTTCGCCGCGTTCATGACGCCCTGGTCTCGAGAGGCGTCCGAAACGCTTGACCGCCGCGCGAGCGAGGCGGCAGAGCGGGGGCACGATGAAGACGATGAAGACGATGAAGACGATGAAGACGATGGTGGCGATGGTGGCGATGACGAACGCATCGTCTTCCTCGAGGTGCCGAAGAGGCCCGCTCCTCGTCGCGCAATGGCGAAGGCTCGACGCAGCAGGTAGGTGACATCGCGCGTGACAAGCCGTGCCGGGGCGGGGGGCTCTGATCAGTAGGTCGCGCGCTCAGCGATGGAGCGGTGGCCGATCTCACGCTGCCGCGCGGCGATGCCATCTGCGCTGCGCAGCGCAGCGATTCGCTCAGAATCGCGCGAAGGTTGGAAGGCAAGTCGGCGGTTCGTTCCACCTCCGCGTTCAACCCCTTCCAGAGCGCCTGGTCGCGCTCATTGAGTTTGGGATCCTGAACTTCCTTGAAGGCGGCTGCCTGGCCCACTCGACAGGGCTCCCCTGCGAAGTGGCCTCCTGCTGCGCCGTAGCGCCTCCGGCTGGCGGCTTGGCTCCACCCTGGCAGGTTCTCGCCGGGCCGCGCGCAGCGCCAACCAGAGGAATTTCTGACTCTGCGTAGGGCACTCCCGGACTCCTGATGGCCTCGGCACTGCAACCGGTGAAGCTAACTATTCGCTTCATGCTGGCGAGCGTTCATAGCATCCATTTTTCAGCGTCGACCCGGCGTTACGCGCTGTTTGACGAATCGTTGGATACTCTGTTTGACAAGCCGTTGGATACTCTGTTTGACGAGCTGTTGGAGGCCCGATCTTACGTCGATGATCGATCGACGCGCAGGCACGCCATCAACCGTAGGGCACCGTCTGAAGCTCATCTCCGCCCCTCGTCTCGGCGGGTTAAGAACGCACCCACGCCTGCACGAGCGTATGCTCGCGCCCTACTCTCGTCCTCTTCTGCGCTCGCGTTCTTAAGAACAAGAGCGAGAAACAGTCAGCATAGCGGTAGCTTTCGCTAACCCGGAAACGACCACGGGCGGAAACGCTTTGAAGTTCTACGCGAGCATGCGCATCGACGTGCGGCGGATTGGGCAGGTGAAGGCGGGGGAGAATGTGATCGGCAATCGCACGCGCGTGAAGATCGTGAAGAACAAGATGGCGCCGCCCTTTGGCACGTGCGAGTTCGATATTCGCTTTGGCGTTGGCATGGATAAGGTCGCGGATTTGCTCGATTTGGGCGTGGAAAATGGGGTTATTAATAAGAACGGGGCTTACTATACCTTTGCCGATGAGAGCTTGGGGCAGGGGCGGGAGCGGGCGCGTCAGTGCTTGATCGACCGGCCGGAGCTGTACGCGAAGATCGAGGCGGCGTTGCCTAAGGGTGGGGTGAAGCAGGTGGAGGCGGAGGCTGCGTAAAACGGGGTGGGGATGGAGAGTAAGATCGGAATGCGATCTTACTGTCCGGGTCCAGTGTGGCTGTGGCTCTTCTTGCTCTCTGGGGCAAGAGCGAGAA
>JBBSJC010000349.1:0-8619 GCA_038257655.1 Polyangiales bacterium
CGATCGCTGTGCCGAGCGTGCGTGCCGAAGCGAAGGTAACCTCGCCATAGTTGCGTTCGCGAACCGCATGCGCCCACGCATCGTGCTCGGTTGTCGTGGCACTGTAGCGCGGAGAAGAAGTCTTCTCCCAAGCTCCGGTGAGCGTAGCGGTGGAGACAGCCAAAGTCACCAGCGAATCCTTGGAGGCGATCCGGTTGGGATAGCTCGCGCAGGTGGGCAGGATCACCTGACTCACGCCCGTCAACGCCTCTTGGCATAGCCAGCGCTGCTCCCAGGTGCTCTCGATGGTCTGGTAAATCTGGCCTAGCGTGTTCTTCAGCTGCTTGAGGTATGGTTTTCCCTTGAGGGGTTCCTCATCGACGCCGCTTACTAAGTTGCGGCCCACGTGAAACCGCATCTCTGTGACCAGCGACTCGTGGGTTTCATCTCCCCATTCCGTGGTCGACACCGTTCCGAAGCCGCGAAACTCGCGCTCTGGCCCGTCGTAATAGCCATCTGCGTAAGAGTAGGTCGTGCGCGCGTCCCTGGAGTTTGGATCGAGCAAATGGAGGGAGTCGCTTGTGACAAGCTCCGAGATCACGGGCACTGCGATCTGCAGGGTAGACGACCAGGGCTGGCCCTTGCGCTTGGCGTCGACGAGGTAGGAAGTGGACGAGCGGTAGGCGATATCTGTGACGGCGCCCATGCCGTTATCGATGCGTGACAAGAAGCCGAAGAACGGCTCCCCCACGAGGTCCAGGTAGGCCAAGCGCCCGTCTGTCTCGGTCATGACCCAGACGATGTCCGTTGTGCCATTGCCGTTCATGTCGGCAAACATGAGCTTGCGCGTGTAACCCATCGACGGAAGGCCGCGAAAGTCTCCGCGCGCGGACGTGAACAACATCTTACCGTCGTTCAAGAAGTAGGTCGCGATGCTGCCCGATACTCGGACCAGGTCCGTTTGCCCATCTCGATTCACATCTTCGAAGAAGAACTCGGACGCATCGCCCGTCGGTACATTCCCCATCTGTTGCTCGTCGGCATAAGCTCCGTTGCCGAGGCCGAACCACACACGAACGCGCGTGGGGTTCCAGCCGATCTCTTTGCGCACGAAATCGAGAATGCCGTCTCCATTGAAGTCGCGCAGCTCCACGCGAGCGTCCTGAAAGTCCACATCGAAGGGCAATTCAGGGATAAACGATGCCTGCAGTCGATCGCTTGTGTTAGAGAGCTGGGCGTCCTGACCGGGCTTCTGCCAGATCAGGTCTACGCGGCCGTCCGAGTTCAGATCGGAAAACTTAACCTCGCGCGAGGTCAGGTTGAAGCTCGTGTCCGAGCTCTGCAGCGTTACGGCGGCGCCATACCCCTGAAAGACGCCCCGCTGGACAGGGCCCGCAGGATAGTACCGGAACGCGGCGTTCGGAACGGTGCAGCCGACGTCACGATCTCCATCGCCGTCGAAGTCCGCAAGGATCACGTCGCTATCGTAGAGATTGCGATCGGGACTGCCCGCGAGGGCAATCGGGCTCGTCGCCCAGCTCACGCCATCAAGGTTTTCGTAGTAGCGATAGTTTCCGGCGGTGCCCACCAGCAAATCGGGTAACCCATCGCGATTCACATCCTCGAGCTGCGCTGAGCCGTTGATTAGACCTTCCATGGGCGGGCGACTCACCATCTCGACGTAGCGCCCACTGTTGAGGTTGGGCTCGAGGTAGTCGTAGCGAAGGGTCGGCATCGCCAAGCCACCCTCGCCTGCCATCTGCACGGAGGTCAGGAGGCTAGAGATGAGACTGTTGCGATAAGCCAGCTTGTACGTTCTGAGGGTGCGCGGCCCCTGCGCCACAGTGATGGTTGAAAGCCGTTTCGCAGTGGTAACGCGCTCGCCGTAGCTGTAGTCGGCGAATGTGTCCGGACGGGCTTCGTAGACGAAGGACACCGCGTTCTGAAAGCTGGTCGCTGCATGCAATTGGTAAGAAACTTGCGACGGATATAGTCGCTTCTGATCACGCAAATACCCGTAACGCACCTCGTGACCGAACCTGTCGCTTTGCCTTTCGATAAACCAGCGATAGCTGCCGCGGGCGGTTGCCTCTCGCGCCTGAGTCGATTCGCCGAGATAAGCTGTTTCGCCACCCGCCATGCGAATGGTCCAGGTGTCGGTCGCCGCATTGCGAGTGAAGAGTGCGAACGACCCTTCGTTCTTGAGGCGATAGGTGCCTGCGCTGGGGCTCACGAGCACGAGCTCGTCGTTCAGTCCTGGTCCACTGACCGCGAATCGGTCGGCCTCCGTGAACTTAGGGCTACCCTTGTCAGTCGTGCGGTATATCTGCAGAGTTGCCAGATCCCAACTAAGACCCGCAATACCTTTACCCCGTCCCGCCGCGTAGCTAAGACTAAGATTGGGCTTGAGGATGGAAGGAGGAAGCTCGATCGGCACCGAAAACGATCCTGTGCCCGTCGCCACGTCCGTGCTGAAGGACTCGCCAAGCCCTTTGAGCGACGTGGGACCGCTTGGAAGCTTGATCGTCTGGGCGCTCATCCCCGCAGGCTTGTCGGCGCGCACCGTCGGCAGTGGCCAAGCGCATGTCGCGACGACAAACAGAACTAGCCACTTACACTGCATGGGGGAGCTCCAAAATCGAACGCTCGCTTCCTGAGTGCTTCGTTAGAACACGAAGGAATCAGGGCGGCTCGCTTCAGTTCGTGACAGGACGGGCGCTGTATCGGACGTAGAGGACGATGTCCTCGATCACGGGCTTTAGCGTGGTCGCCACGCCGCTGCCTAGGAGCCAGGACTGCGAGTCGTCCACGTTCGGGATCACGAGCTTCCAATCGGGAGCGCCCAAGCTGCGGTCGCGCGCGAAGTAGTTGAAGCAGCCTGTCTGTCCATCCCGGGTGGCGGGATCGGAGAGGAATACGTTGTTCTTGCAGGCCGTAAGCTCCTGCGATTGCACCTCGAAGGCAGGCGGAATAGAGAGGGAACCGGCAGCGTTACTCGGCGCCCAGCCAACCACGAAGGGATTGATCTTTCGCTCGCCGCTAGCGAGGGAGATCTTTTCTGTGCAAGAGCGCAAATAGTCCGTGTCACCGCGCCACATCTCGTACTTGACAGCGCTGGTTTGCGCGGTCGCTAGGTTGGTGCCAATGAGGTTGACTGCGAGCGTGCCCCCCTGGTTGCCCCGATCGGCAGCGATCACGTGATTGCACTCGTTGGGCGTGATCATCCAAGGTTGAGGTGCGGCACCAAGCGTGCCCCGGTTCTGCAGCCAGATGCCGAAGGGCAGTTCGATCTGAGTGCGAACGCCCACTGGGCGGCTTCGGCGGCGAAGGTACGCAGCAGAAGTAATCATATTGTGAAACTGCTGTCCTGCGGTCAGCACGTTGCCCGTGGCGGGATCCACGATGTCGCGCAGGCTCGGGAACAGCTCGTTGCGCATGCTGAATTCAAACACCTGACGGTTGTTTGCAGCATCGCAATCGATGCCCGACGCACCGCAGTAGTTCTGCTCCTGCGTGTTGAGATAGTTCACGAAGCTCGAAACGTCGGCGAGCGTGTAAAGCTGATACACCTGGTTCGTAATACCGCCGGCCTGCTCCGCGTAGTTGTAACGGTGGATAAAAGCCTGAGTCATCTTATAGGTATCGATCAGCAGCTTCTGATACTCGGCGTTGTACTCCTGCACCATTGAGTTGCGAAGCAGCGGGCTACCACTTTCGCGACCGATCAGGCGAGACACCACGTCGCTTACGTTCTGGTTGTAGCGACGCGCGGCTTCCGTCGCGAGGAAGTGCGTATCCGAGATCTGCACATTGAGGTTGAACAGCTGCTGGGTGACAGCTTCGTACTCGGCGACGTAGTTCTCGACGTCGGTGACCATGTTGTCGAGCTGCAGACGCATCGCGCGCACCTCGGACGACTGCTGCGCTTGACTGAACTGCACCTCTTTGGCCGCCTGTAGTGCATTCTTCGCGGTCTGCAGAATGGTGCTCTCGGCGAGCTTCACCGTGAGGGCAGTCGCCTTCAACGCGGTCGCAGCAAACTTGCCTGCGCAGTTCGTACCCGCCGCAACGCCGGCAATAATCAGGCAGTCCAACGCATCAGCCGCGGTTGAAGCCCCTTGAAAGGCCGTCTCCGAGAGATTCATCGCGAGATCAACGGCCGCCAACTTGACGGCCTGCTTCTCCATGAAATCGATGAGCTCGCCATTAGCCTGCTGCGTCTCCCGAATGTAGGCTTGCTGTCTCGCGACCTGCCTTAGGAGCGCTTTGACCTTGTTGACGGTCTGCGCACGGGCAAGATCTAGCGAGACGGTCTCTTGTAATAGTGAACCCATCCGTCCTCGGACACACAGACGCTCCGTTTCGTTGTAGGGAACCTTATAGATGCGTGCATCGGCTCGACAGGATAGATCCGCATTGGCTGCTCCGTTGCGGAAGACTTGCACGACCTTGTCGCACTCATCCCCATCGCACTCGTATTTGAACGCGCAACTTGCGCCCCGACATGACGTCTGCAAGGCCTTGGCCTGAGTCGTTACGTCGCACTGGCTGGGCAGGGGGGTAGCGTCGCCGCACACTTCAGCGAGCGTCGCGTCCACTTCCTGTTGCGTCAGCGAAAGCTTACCAAGCAGCGCGTCCTTGTTCACCAGTGCTCCACGTAGCTCGTTCAGCACGGCCTGGGATTGGGTCTGCAACGAAGCAAGCCGGCCCGTGACGCGCTCGCGGAAGTTCTGCCAGTTCGTCACGTTCAAGTTCGAGTTCTCGAAGTACACGCGATTGGGGTGGAGACCCAGGGGATTGCGGGTGTCGCTTGCCTTCGCGAGAAGGATGTTGCCCTGGTCGAGCAACTTGACGCCTTGTCCAGCGTAGTCGAATTTCGCGCCCTGCCAGTGATGCTCCAGCACTGCAAGATAGACCTGCTGCAGCCACTCCTGTTGCATCACGTGCTTCAGAAAGGTGAAGTCGTTGCGGGTGGTGGAGGAGGTCAACACACGGCGACGCAGATCGATGAGCTCGGTCAACGTGTCCATGCGGTCGCCAAATACGGCATGAAGCTCCTTGATCCACTCCGCACCGCTGCCTTTGAACGCGTCCATGGGCCACGCAAACATGACCGCGGTAGAGGCAGGAGCCAGCACCTCGCGTCGGACGCTGTCATACGCAGAGAGCGCGCTGCGAAGGTTGATCTCCTTGTGCTTAAAGGCGGTAGCAGCTTCCAGGGGCTGGCCGTTGGCGGCCCTAAATAGGACGTAGAATGCGTCGCTCAGCTCGCTACCGGCTTGGTAGACATAGGTCTGTGCAAGCTCGCGATAGAAGCGATTATGCTCCTGGAGCGACACTAGATCCGGTGCCTTCGTGGCCTTCGTCGGGCAGACACTTTCGCTTCCCGGTACACCCGGACAAAACAGGGTCGGACTGGTGACGGCTCCGCCCGCGCTCTGAATTTGACCCACGTTGCTGCCATCTACCCAGCCCGACAGAATCGCCTTACGGAAGCCAGAGAGACCGCAGCGCAGGTTGTTCTGGTTGACGCAGTTGGTCGTCACCGTCGTCGTGCAGAACTGCAGTTGACCCTTGAAGTAGTCGGCGAGGGTGATGTTATTCTGGCTGTTACCTAGCGAGCTGAGCGCGTTGGAGATCAGGGTCTCGAACTTGGCCAGCGTTCCAAAAAGAGGCGCCGAGTCAAACGTAGCCATGTAGGCTTTGAACGCAGCCTGGCTTGCGAATTTGGCTGCTTCAGGCGCTGCGCAATACTGCGCCACATCGTCGATGTTGTTACCATCTACGTCGAGCTTGGCGATCAGCGAAGCATTTGTGGGGAACCCCACCGCGGCGGCACTGCCGGAAAGTGCGCCGAGCGTGATCGCGGTATCCTCCTGAATCGTTTGCTTGAGCTGAAAGCCACCATCGACGGTCACCTGCCAGGGTGCAAGCCCGGAGATCTTCTCGCGGTAGATGCCGTTGAAGTCGTGGGTCTGAGCATTGTAAGGACCGATAAACTCGATCACACGCCGAATCTTGCGGCCAAAGCCGTTCTTGATTTGAAGCTCGTCCGTCGTGCCGGCCGCGCAGGGGCCGTTCTCGCTGCGGCAATCGTTGGCAGCGATATCGATCACGGCCACCAAGCGCATGCGTCCGAGTTGATCCGCGTAGATGCCCTTGACCGGAATCTCGTTCTGTTGCTCGTTGGCCGCGCCTGGCTGGCTAAACAGCATGCTGTCATTGGCGTGAATGAAGCCGGTGATTGGATAGCCGAGGGTAATATCCTCGTACTCCTTTTCACTGGCGATGTTGTTCTGTGCGAGCAACGTGTCCCACTGGACCTTGGTAGCGGCCGTGTCTACGAAAAGCTTGGTGCTGACGTTGCTCGTGCCGAGCGGGATTTGGCGCCCCCCTGCATCGATGCTGCCTGACATCACGGTCATGCGACCCACATAGTCCCCACTCGGCGAGGGCTTTTGAAAGCGCAGCACGATGGAGGTGGTTGTTCCGTTGTTGAAGATCGCCTTGAGCGTGGCCTGGTAGTAGCCAGGGGTAAGCTTCGCGATGGCGCCCTGATTGAGCCCGACGCCCACGGAAGCATCGCCGGTTCCAAAGATGGTCCCGAAGGGGTTCTTGATTTGGAAGAACTCCTCGTCATCGCTGATCACGCAATCCGCCTTGTTGGCGGCACTTAGCGTGGCCAGGTCTGCCTGGCACTTGGCCTCTTGCTTGCGGGCGTAGGTAAGCTCCAACCGATAGCCGAAGACCACATTAGGTTGCGCGAAGACTTCCTTTTTGGTCGTGGCATTGAGAATCACCAGTGGCAAGCTCGCGCTCGCGTTGATCAGATCCAGCTTGAGCTCGCTGAAGCCGAACGCGATCGAATACTCCTTCGGGTTGAATCCCGCCGCAGCGTTTGGATCCTTAGGCTTGGGCAAGCAGGTGTTGGAAGGGCCGCAGTACCAGTTGCTATCTGGACAGTCGATACTGCGATAGCAACGCGGTACGCACTGCCCCATGAAGCAACTGGCGCCGCTCGGGCAATCTTGGTCAATCGAGCAGGTCAGCTCAGGAGGTAGACCGCCGGGCTGGCAGATGCCGAGGATACAAGTGCGACCCTGACCGCACTCAGCGTCCTTCAAGCAGGTGTCTGCGTTGTCGAGTAGCGAGTGGCATTCGCCACGCGTGTAGTCGCAGACTTCCATGCTGCCGGTGCAGCGACGGTCGAGCAAGTCGGCGCTGCTCGCATCGCGATTGGTGATCATGCCGCATTCGCGCTCGCAGCGATGCACATCGAGGTTGCAAAAGAGACCTTCGCCGCAGACGCTGTCATTGGCGCAGTACACCTGACCGTTAGGGCAGGTCTGGGTGACCGTGCTGCACCCGGGATCCTGAAGGAACTTCTTCACGCACAGGTCGACGTCATAGATGTTGAAGCCGGCCGTACCATCCTGTTCCAGCATCTGCGCCAAGTTGCGCGAGAGCGAACAGGCGTTGGTGGTGCTGGTGTCCGGCTGGATGCCCTCTACGAAGTTGTAGATGCACATGTCGAGCAAGTTCAGATCCATCGTGAATGGTGCTGGCTTGCAGTAGTGGCGTGTACCGACCTCCGGCGATGTTCCGGTGACGCACGTCTCACCCATCGAGCACAGGGAGCGCTTGGCAACTCCCAGACCTGTCTCGCACGACGGCTGGCAAGTGCCATCGACACACAGCATGGCAATCTTGCCAGACTGCGGGCACTGAATATCCCCCGTGCAACCGGTTCCCTGGTAGGTCTCGCAAACCCCACCGCCTTGCACTTGGGCCGCGACTGGCGTCGCCGACCCATGGAGCATCGCCGCAGCGAGAATAGTAAGGATGTGCAGCCATTTTTTTGCGCAAGAAACCATCATGGGAGCCTCCACGCGCATGGCGTGCCTCCAAAGCCTTGGGAACAACAACTGGGGAATCAGAGCTCGATCGGATCACCGACGATGAGACCCTGCTGGGCCTCTTGGGGAGCGAACATGGGGCGGTCCGTAAGGATCTCGACGCGCATAGGGCCTTCGGTCTCGCGCTCGAGCTCGAGCGTGGCGAGTACGCCTGGGCCGATGGGGGTGGTGTTGCTGGAGGAGAAGGCGAGGACCCGGAAGAGTCCGTTGCCTTTGTCTTGGACGGTGAGGTCTTTGTTAGCAGCGGCCAGCGCTTCCCCCACCGTCGCTCCTGATACATTAGACACGTTAACGGTCTGTATCCATAGCTCCAACATGCGCGGATCACTAGAAGCTCCAGAGCTGCTGCGAGACAACAGTAGCTTCGACGCTCCCGTCGCCTCCAACCACAAACGAGGTGTTGTATCAACCGAAGGCGCTGACGCGGGGGAAGGGGGCGAAAAATGGACACCATTATCCGAGGAGAGAAACCCTTCACCGCAGGCCGAAATCGAGATCAGCAAGAGCATTTTTGCCGCGCGAGTATGCATAGTTTTATCCTTTTGCCTCGGACGGGGGTGCTGAGCTACTCGAGCTCGCCGCCCGTATAGCTAATGTAGCAACCATTCATCACGAGCTGTTCAGGGGCGGGCGAAAAGAAGCCGGGAGTACTAACGAACGATGCGGACGACTTAACTCGATAGTCGATCCAGAGGACGGAGTTAGCTGGCACAGCTACGTTTAG
>JBBSJC010000350.1:0-8608 GCA_038257655.1 Polyangiales bacterium
CGAACTCTTGGACGCACACACGGGGTAGCCACCCACCGTCGCCGGGCTCCCGCTCTCGGCCGTGACGCGGCAGGACTTGTTGTTCTCCCAGCCCCAGCCGTCGCCGTCCGGGTCCGAACTCGTGGACGCACACGCCGGATAGTCCGGCGATGATGGAGGAGGTGGCGTCGACTCCCCCTCACCCAAAACCGGCGACCCTGTCTCGAGATCGATGTCCGCGAGGGTCAACGCGCCAGCAGCCTTGTAGGCGAGATCGTAGCGGTAGTTCGGGTTGCTCGGGGCGCTTTCGAAGCCCCACCAGGTGGAGAAGTAAGCCCAGCCAGGCTGCGTGTGCCGAATGCTCTGCCAGTCCGGCATCTGACCATTCTCGGTGATGGCGAGCGGCTTGCCGCCGGCGAGCTTGCGAAGATGATCATAGGTGCGCTGGTCGTAAGCGTGACCATATTCGACGTATACGTCGACGCCCACCACGTCGACCACGTCGTGACCGGGATAGTACGCGTCCGGCGGCTCTCCCCAGTTCGTGCCCCACGAGTTGGCGGAGAACACCCACAGCAGGTTGTCGAGCTTGTGGTAGTTCACGAAGCGATCGTGCATCTGGCGCCAGAGCTCTTTGTAGCGAGGCTGCCGGCACCACCAAAACCAATCGCCGTTCATCTCATGGTAAGGTCGCCAAAGAACCGGTACGCCGGCATCGCGCAGCTTCTTCAGATAGCCTGCCACCTCGTCCAGCCGTTTCAGGTGCTCGACATTCAAGTCGCTCCCCGGGCGCAGCAACTCATCGAGCTTCCAGCCTGGATAGCGGTTCCCGGAGGAAAAACCGTGCATCGTGTCAAAGCCGCAGCCGTTCGCGGCATCGGGCTGGCACATGTGATAGCTGAGCTGAATGATCGACCCGGCCTTCGCGTAGGCAAGCGCCATGTCGGCGACCCGCGCACGATGCTGCACGTGTGCCCCCGCAAAATCGCCGAAATCCGAGGAGAACAAAGCCGGCAGATCGCCCGCGACGCCGAGCACGTGCTCGTCGCGAACAGTGGGGAACCAGCTGCCCCAGGGGGCGTCCCACAGCATGCTGTGCTGACCCGTAAGGATCTGACTCGAGCCACTGACCTTCTGCAGCAATGCCTTGAGCTGATCGCGCGCTTCGCGTGCCGCCAGAGCTTCCTGGTTTCGATCTACGTCTGCGACGCGGTCTTCCTGAGAACCGGTCTCCGCTACACACCCGGACAGCGATAACCCGGGCGCAAGCAGAGCGAGAAGCAGACGGGCGCCGCCTACACCGAGGCATCTCCTTTGTCGTCCATGTGAAATCTTCGAGTCAGAGGGTGGTCCATCGGATACGACGTATTTTTCGTTCACTTTTCTGTCCTTCCCATTTTGCTGACCGCGGACGCCATTCGCCTTCGAGGCCGATGATGCATCCTACGAATCGCCCCTCTGCTGCGGACTGCGCACCGAGCGGGTGGCCCGCTTCGCGCCCAAGAAGCGACGGCATCCAGATGTCCGCCCCGCCGCTCACACGGGCTCGCCGGGCACTCTCGCTCAGAACCACGCGCGTCAATGTCGGCCACGCGGGAAGAGTAAAAATGCGTCCAAGCCGGAACGGCTCGCACCTTGATGTGGTCCATGCCGAGTAGTGGCAGCACCAGGCGGGGACGGTTCACCCAATTACTACAAAGCCGTGTCCGCGGCCCAGTCGAGCTCACGGCGCGCTCTATGCTCGCTTGACTGCGGCGCCTTCGTCCAAGCGCCAGTACGCCCGCCGCACCTTCGGAAAAGACTGATTCAAAGTCGACGCGCGGCGGCTCGATGTCGAGCCCTACTCGAGCAAAGCGCAATCCATACTGTCGTGCATAGGCGTCGATCAGGTCAAACTGCTGCTGAGCCTGTGCCGTCACATCGAGCGTGGCCCGCGTGGATGTCCCCTATCGTCCGACTGACGCCATTTTTCGCAACCAAGAACGCGGCTTCTACCGTGCGACCTCCATCCTGGACGAAAGCACCCTTTCTTGGATCGACGACGACTACTCCTTGTACTTTTCGTATGTGAGGCTCGACGACTATCGCGACACCGATCTGCCAGCAGGTCTCCTCAGCGACATCGACGCCGGCCTGCAAAAGGTGCGGGCAGGTGGGGCAAAACTCATCCTGCGCTTTTCCTACAATTTTGGTCCGTACCCTAACTCGGAGCCCGACGCTTCCCTGGATCAGCTCCTTTCCCACATCCAACAGCTCAACCCTGTTGCTCGAGTTGCCTGGCGCGGACTCGGCGCTCGCCAGCGACGTACGCTATTCGATGCGCCTCGCCAACGAGGACGTCTGGCAGCCAGAAAGCGGAACGAATCGACTCGGAGATCTGCCTATCGAAAGTGGTGCTCTCACCGATACCGTCGAAGGCTCGGTCGCCGTCGAGCCGATCTGAACGAACCTTGAGCACGCGACTTTCCTCGGGTTGAGCCCTACCGCACAGCGTTCGACGGGGTAGTGGAACAGCACGGGGTGACCCATCGCCAATCGCGCCGTCGCGTTGTCTCGCTCACGCTCGGGCTACTCCGGAATTTACCAGTCGCCTGCGCCCTCTTCCTCGGTTGAGACACAGCACCCGTTGTCCGCGCACTCCGTTGTCAGTTGCTCGAGCACGCGTCGCACACGCTGAATTTGGCCGAACACGGCAAAGTGCGTGTACCGGTTCTCACCGTAGACTCCGGAACCGTTCTCAGACCAGTTGCCGTTTCCACGACTGGTGACCTGGAGCATGCGCTGCTCGAAACCTGCGTTGCCGTCGCTGTGCTCGGCCCAATAGTAGGGCGCATCCATCGTGCCACGCGCGCTGCCGGGCTGATGAGCATAGAACCCCACTGCATGCCTGCCGTTGCGCGTGGCGTAGATGAGGGGATCTGTTCGTTCGCTGGCTGCGCCAAAATCGGTCATGCCATCGTCGGTCACTTCGCCGAGGAACCTGACATCGCCGCTCATGCTCTCGATACGTGAGAAGTCACGTGGCAAGTAGAGCGCGAAACGCTGGTCCATGGTTTGTGTGGGATCGCTTTCCCAGATCGGGAAGGAGCCGTCAGTGGTGATCTTGTTGTCGAGCATCATGACCGGGTACCGCGAGACGACCGGACCGCTACATGTGCCATTCTCGGCCTTGCGCACGATGCCGACGGCGAAAGTCTTGTGCAGGTTGAAGTGTGAAAGACCATATCCACTTTCGATGCCGGAGGCGTAATCTGCCGAGCAATCTCCGAATCCCTTCCATCCCTGCGGCACGTAGTGGGCGAGGCGAGAGCTACTACGAAAGGCATAGGGGTGCGTATCAGACCAAGCGTGGTCTGGGTAGAACGCGGAGGTAGAAGGTCCGTGAAACTGGCCAGGCGAAAATGACGCACAGCGAAAGCCGGTTGCAGCATCCCAGTCGAGCGCGTAGTTGCCTTCCAGATCCTTGCAGTCGTCGAGCTTACTGCCGAACTCGGTCGGATTGTAACACTCACCTTGAGACGCCGAGACGATGTTGTAGCCGAACGCGCTGCCGTGACCGCCAGATGCGACGAACTCCTGGCCAAGCCACTTGACCGAGGCGATGCCGCCAGCCAGCGACTGCGACATAGTCACTTCGAGGCCTTTGCGTGGTGAAATGCCCCTGATTCGTGGACTCTCGATGATGAAGTCCTCCGAGACGCGGTCCCAGTTCTTCGTCGTGGCAAAGCACGGGTCATACTCGTGAATGGCCGCGTACTCTTCGTCTGACCAACTCAGCTGGGTGCCGTCGGGCAGCGTCGGCCATTCGGAGATTAGCGGGCAATCCACGGGAGCTTCTGCGAGCAACGCGGCCGACGCAAACTGGGGCTCCGCACCTTCAGACGACTCAACACCATCCACCTGTGCAGCACACGCTGCCAATGCCGTCAATGCTCCGGTCGTGATCCACTTCTTCATTCAGGTCTCCTTCTAGGTACATTGTTGGGGAAGCAAGTACTCAAGCTCAGCGCCACACCTGCCCTTGGGGGCGGACGTCGGCGATACGTTTTTGGGGGGAAGAACGTGCCGTGGGCGTACGCGGGCGCAAGGCTCAACCGCGTCGACGGATCATAAGTACATCGAATTCCCAGCCAGCGTCAACGCACTGGAGGCTTGCCATTTTCGCCAGCCGGAGAACTTCCACACAAAAATGGCAGACCGACTTCCCGCACTGAACAGAGCGTGGACAAAGACTCAGATTCGCTCTGTTTTTGCGAGGCACCCAGACAAGACCTTCGCGCATCTCGGCCAACCCGTTGCAGATCTGACAGTGTCCATAGATGCCAGTGCGCTCGCTCGAGACGTTTTCCGCACTGCGATATCGAAACCTCGCCCTTTGCATCTTTGCAAGGCCGAAGCCTCGACGAATAGCCACGACTGTCGAGATAGGCCGCAAACTTGAAGACGACGCTCCTGCTGGGAAGCGCGGCGACCGCGCGACGAGCATCGGCGATTCCCGCGGAACGCTGTCGCATCTTACCCCGCAGGGCCGTCCAGCAGCCCCACGCGATAGGATCTTGCGCGTCCATACTGTTTCCAAATGCCGACTCGTAGAGGTATGATTTTGCGATGGTGACCTTCAGGAAACGCATCGAACGAGCAGGCATCGTCCTGGCCTGTCTAACAACATTGGCGTGCCAAGATCCGCCCATCGACGGCGATACGGCCGGGGGGGCAAATGGTGGACCGGACGCCGCGACCGATGGTGGCGAGACGACGGGCATGAATCGAGACGCTGGTGGCCCCACGGGTGGCGAGAGCGACGCCTCGCCGATGGGAGGTGATGGCGGCATGACGAGCAAGCAAGACGCCTCGGCCGGGGCGGATGCCATGGTGTTTGTTCCGCCGCCCGGCTCGAAGGTGGTGTTTGCTTCGAGCACGATCATGTCTGGCAAGGAAGTAGGAGGGCCCGAGGCTGCGAACGCGACCTGTGGCGTGCTCGCGACGAACGCGGGTCTTTCAGGCACCTTCGCGGCGTGGCTCAGCACCAGCACGGCGTCTGCTGCAACGCGGCTTGCGCATCATGATGACGCCTACGTGCGCACGGACGGCATGATAGTCGCGAACGATTGGGCCGACCTTACGGATGGCACCTTGGCCCGCGCAATCAACAAGAACGAGCTTGGCGCGACGGTGGTTGGGGATGCATGGACCGGCACGCTGAAGGATGGCTCGATTGCCGTGGATGCGACGTGCGCAGACTGGACGAGCAAGGACGCGGGGACGCTGGGCAAGTGCGGCAGCAACAAGGGTGCGACCGCGAACTGGACGGAGGCGGCCAGTGCTGGCTGCAGCAACCGGCTGCGGATCATCTGCGTCGAACAGTAGTCCAGCCACTTGACGGTAAGGATCGCGGCGGCCGACACGGGCCCCGTGTGCACGGACGATGACGTCGCTCGCAACCGACGTGTCGAGAGCTTTCATTGAAAAACCCGTGCGCTCGCGCTCGGACCATTTGTGACGAAGGAGGAATCGGTATGTCGAGACTTGGCGGACGACGGAATCTGGCATGGTGTGTGGCGTTGGCCCCATTGACGCTCTGCGCATGCGCGCCGGAGTTGACCGACGCGGCAGACACGAAGGTGGCAGATGGTGACGACACCGTGGAGGTCGCGTCACAGGAGGGGCAGATCCTCGAGGCGGCTCCGACGATGTGCGCAGCGCCAGGCGACTGGCCGACGCTCCCAGGGGGCGGGCAGATTACATGGAGCGACGCGCAGTATTCGGCGGTGCAGCGCTACGATCGCTGCTACTCGAGCACGAAGAACTACGAGCGAACGTCGGAGGACTTTCTGATCGAGAACACGCTAGGAGCGGGCGCTCAGTCGAGTGACATTATCCGTGCGCGATTCTCGACAGCTCTCGCGGGAGGCATCGCCTCGCTGCGTTGGGGTGGCGCGGCGTTCGAGCAAGAGTTCGTTGCGGCGGGCGGGCATGGGAGCGCATTCGGCTTCAATCTGGTGAGCGCTGGCGACGGCGAGTGCTACAACCCGACCGAGTTCGGTAGCAAGCTCGATGACTGCAAGGATCTGGATGGCAACTACGCGGTCGACTGCACCGACCCCGTCACTGGACCCAAGTGCGCGGAGCATCATCCGGGCCAGTTGCACGGCCCGTCGAGCACGGCTTTTTATCCGAACGCCGGGTCCAATGCGAGTGGCAATGGCTTCGTCTCCAGCGCGCGGATGGCATTCTACATTCCCGAGGGTTGGCAGGGCTTTGGCGGCTGCACGGCCAACTATGATGGCGACGCAGCCGAGGACTACGGCCTTTCGCCGTTTGCGCTGCACAAGACCGTGACGATCGACGTGGTTCGTCGGAAGAAGACGGACGACGGAAACGACGTCGAGTGTGACGGCGAAATCGTGGTCAACTGGCCGGTTCTCAAACACGTGGCACGGATAGAAAGCGACGCGGGCTTCATGGCGCCGGCCGGTCACCCGGCAGTGACGATGGACCTACGCTTCGCGATGTACTTGCCACGCGACTACACGCGCATCTGGAAGATGGGCACAGACAAGGCTAACATGTTCGTGGGGACGCGGAGCGCGTCGGAGATGAGCGACTACGGTGAAGCGAGTTTGCGCGCCCAGCCGCTCATCTATGTATCCGACAACCAATGGTGGGCCGTGTCGACCTACACGCAGAGCCACAAGGCGAAGTACGGCACGGTAGAGGCCCCTTACTATTGGGCAGACCACTCCGACACGAACAACGGCTTCGAGCAGCGCATGTTGCAGGTCACGGCGCGCGGCACCAACAACTGGCACGACCAGGGAGGACAAGCCTCCGTGGACTACTCGTTCTTCACGGTGCTCGGCGGCCCCGATCAAGTGAACGCGTTCATGCAGGTACTCACCGCGCAGTGTGCTGACGACGGCTGCTGCTGAACCCAGAAATATCGACTCGAATCGACGCTCGTCGGAAGTCCTGACGAGCGCCGATTTGCGTTTCGAGCGTTGAGCGGAGAGGCCACTCAACGTCGCTCGAGAGCCTATTCGTAGCTCATGACGACGTCGTAGAAACCTGACTTCGTGTAGAAGCGGAACAGGTGACCGCCAAAGCGCACCTGTGTACGCTTCATGGCCCAGTGTGGTCGCGCGTTCATGCGGAGTCATCCTACGTTGCATGACGACATCGGTAGAATGGTCAGACTCAGGTTTCGCCCTTTTCCTACCCCTGTGCAAGCGGCCGGAGCTGAGCTGACAAGCAGCACTTCTTGAACTTGACTCCACTCCCACAGGAGCAGGGGTCATTGCGACCTGGGAGGTTCTCGCGTCGCGCGGTGAGAGCGGCCGGGTCGTCGAGGGTGTCGGTGCCGTTCTCTTCTCGCAGGTGGGCATTGCCCGTGCTTTTCAGGCTCTACCGTAACAAGAAGGAATGCGAAAAGCGCGGCCAGCCTTACCGCAAGAAGACGGACCTTGGCCGCGAGATGGTCGACCTCGCTGTTGGTTGGTTGACTGCTCGGAAGGTCGATGTAGTAGCCGACAGCGCGTACTGCAACGACACACTCATGGGCGGCCTCAAGGGTGCGACGGTCATCGGGGCCATTCGTCCCGACGCCGTTCTCACCGCGGCTCCCACCAAAGCCGAGCAAAAGAAAACTGGCCGAAGGAGGGTGCGCGGCAAACTCCTGCCCAAACCCGAACACATCTTCGAAGACGCCAGGAAACCCTGGCAAACCATGAAAGCTACCCTGTACGGACGCACCACCACCGTGCACTACAAGACTATCGTCGCTCAGTGGTACCGCGGCGCTGGCATCCAGGTCGGACGCGTTGTCATCGTGCGCGTTGATGAAGGCAAGCTCCGCATGCGCGTGTTCTTCTGTGCCGATGCCGAACGGGAAGTCGACGACATCTTGCTCACCTACTCCTGGCGTTGGTCTCTCGAAGTCTGCTTCAAGGACCTCAAGCAACTCCTGGGCTTCGCAGACTCCTCCGCACGCAAGCAGGAGGCCGTCGAGCGCATGGCTCCGTTCGTCGGGTATGCGTACACCATGCTTGTCCTGTGGTTCGCCGATGGCATCTGGTGCACCCCTCTCGCTGCTCCTCCCATCAGGCCCTGGTACCCACACAGGAAGCACGCCAGCTTTGCTGACATCCTGCGGGCCGCTCAGCGTGTAATCCACAGCGCCGACGTTTTGGATCCGGCTCGTGATTCCGACAACTTACATCACCTCCGAGATGACCTCCGAAACTTACGCACTTCCGCAGAATCCAGGGCTGCATAAACGGCGAAACATGAGTCAGAACCTACCGCTGATGGATACACTTCGATGCGTGACGCCCATGTTGACCGTTCGCCTGTCACGTCGGGAACCGGTCATGTTGAGGACTCCCCACACGACTCCGGTTGCGACGACCACGCCACCGGCAGCCATGGTGATGTTGGCGACGTCCATGAGATCGGCGGCGTCCAGGTACGCCTGGTCTGCAGATAGCTGTGACTTCTTGTCCGCGGCCGCATCCCGTGCGTTCTGGGACACGAAGGTAAGAGCCGCTCCCGCAGCGATTGTGGCTAGACCGACACCGGTGACGAGGTAGGCAGCAAGGGATACGTCTTTGACCTGCAAGGGTGCGTCCACCTC
>JBBSJC010000351.1:0-8605 GCA_038257655.1 Polyangiales bacterium
CCAGCCGCCTCCGTTGTAGCCGCCCGCCCGCGGTCGTCGTTCTCGCCGGGGCCTGCGGGCGCCCGGCGGCCGTCGCCCGCCCGCGGTCGAGGTTCTCGCCCGTTCCTGCGGGCGCCAGCCGCCTTCGTTGTAGCCGCCCGCCCGCGGTCGAGGTTCTCGCCCGTTCCTGAGGGCGCCCGGCCGCCTTCGCATTCTCGGGGGCGTGGAGAGGACTTCGCATTCTCCCGACAGCACGCGCGATAAACCATTTTATATATGGAACGTCCGCCCCCGTGGTTGGCGCGCGGGGCGAGCGAGGTCCGGCGCAGGCGCTCGGGTCCCACACCAAGGGCTCACATCCTTGAGCGTGCGCGCTCCGGTCGCACGAGCCACCCCGCTGGTTAGCGCGACACCGCGATCACGCGCGTTTTATCACCCAGTGCCCACTCATTCGCGCGGCATACCCGTGGGGGAGCGCCTTCGCCGGACCTCGCTCGCCCCGCGCGCCAACCACGTCCGCACAGCCACGTCCGCACAACCACGTCCGCACAACCACGTCCGCACAACCACGTCCGCACAACCACGTCCGCACAACCACGTCCGCACAACCACGCTACGCAGACCACTCAGTCTTGATCGCAACAAACGTATTCACAGCCGATTCGCTCAGCTCAAGCGCCCCCGCTTCAACCAAGCGCTGGTGAATCGCCTGCGGATCCTTGTCCCAGCCGTCCGGCAGATCGAGCTTCACCGCGACCGCATCGCCGAACACGCCCTGACCATCGAGTGACCATAACTGTTCAGCCGCGAGAAACTGCGCCGCAGCACGACGCACGTTGCTATCGAGCTTGGGCGACAGCGGGAATACGTCATACACGCCTACCTGATCGTCCGGCAGACCCAAGTGCTTGCGTAAGATTGCGTGGGCAGGTTGCTCGACAGGTAGCTCGATTACGTCGAGTCCTGCGATGCTCTTACCCGTGGATGCGCGGATCGCGCGTTCGACCGCTTCGCCATGTGCGCGTGTGATCGCGGCGGGTCTTGCGCTCGCGTCAAGCAGACAGGTCACGACGATGAACGGACCTGAGTCATTTTCAGCGGCCATATAGTCGGCCAATCTGACGTGAAGCTGCATCACCCGCAAGTAACTTCGCGTCTCAAAGCCAGCATCCTCACAGGCGTTTCGCGTATGCGTGTGCTACCCCTTCGCCCTCCATGGACATCTTTTGGGCCAATGCGAGTGCTCTATCGCTCCCCTCCTCGCAGCGCGTCGAAGTGCTGGTCCACGACGGCGCAAGTGACTTGTCGTTGTGGCCTGGGCCTGGACCCGATCGCGTGCTGCTCGACAACTACGGACCGGGCCTGCGCGAAGCACTCGAAAACCAGCGCGTCAAACATGGCGGCAAACTCGAAATCGGCGACGTTATCCGCGTTCACGCGGGCAAGTTGCACTGCAATTACTTACTGTGGGTCGCATCGCGCGGTCCCGAAGTTCGTGGTGAGCAGTCGCAGGCGCCCGACCTGAATGTGATCGAACAAGCTGTCACTCGCTGCCTTGAAATGGCGGCCAGCAATGGCTCGGTCAGCGTCGCATTTTCCGCATTGGGCGAAGGCCCTGGCGCGCGTCCTGCCGAAGAGCGGCTCGCCGCCGTCGTGCGCGCGTCCCACCGCTATTACGAAACCTGCGTCGCCAGTGGCCGCGCCGCCAAAATCGAGATCGTGCGCGTGTGCGATCTGCGCGGTGGAGTCACTGCGGCCGCGCGCCGCTTGGTTGGTCGCCTCGCGCAATCGGCGCCCGAAGTTCCTTCGCGTCCTATGCAGGCTACCATCGGTAAGCCCGTACGCGCCGCATCGAGCAGCACGCGTAGCGCGAGCAGCTCCAAGTCTGCTGGCAGCCGCGTGGGCACACGCAGCAAAGCAAACGTGCTCGATGCTGGCGAGGTCGAACGCAAACGCGCCAGCGCCCGACCTTACGATCGCTTCATCACCTACAAAGAGGGTGACTGGTTCGTGCATGCCAAGTTCGGCGTGGGCCAAGTCAAGCGCGTGTCGCCTGAGGGATCGGTCGACGTGTTGTTCGAAGACGCCTCGGTCAAAAAGATGTTGCACGCGCGTCCCAACTAAGGGCGCGCACGGACATCTCCCGCTTGCTGTGACGCCGCTACATCCCGACCCGCGGCGTTTTGATTTTTGCGACACGGGGCCTGCCCCCGACACCTCCGCGCCTTGCAGGTCGGGCGTCTTGCCGCTGGCTTGACCAGACTATTTTGCAGCGAGGGCTATCATGCAGATCGAGATCAACCCCCAGCATCCAGAGCCGCGCAAGATTCAGCGCGCGGTCGATGCGCTCAAACAGGGAGAGGTGATCGTCTACCCTACGGATACCGTGTACGGCATCGGTTGCGCCCTCGGTCACAAGCGCGCAATCGATCGCATCTTTCACCTGACGGGCAAAGACGAGTCGCAGCCGCTCACGTTCATCTGCGCCGATTTGAGCGACATCGCCAAGTACGCCGTGGTGGAGAACCACCATTACCGCATGCTCAAGCGCCTTCTGCCCGGACCTTATACCTTTGTATTACCCGCCACGCGCGAGGTGCCGCGCGCCTTATTATCCAAGCGCAAGACGGTGGGTATCCGTGTCCCCAATCATCCCGTGGCGCTCGCGCTTGCCAAGGCGCTCGAGGTTCCCATCGTCTCGACCAGCGCCAGTCATCGGGGAGAGGATCCTCTTAACGATCCGGCCGAGATCGTGTCACGGTTCAAAGGCATCGAGCTTGTGCTTGATGCGGGCTACTGCGGCATCGTTTCCTCGACCATTGTCGATCTAACCGGTTCCGAGCCCGTGATAGTGCGCGAAGGAGCGGGGCCGATCGATGACATACTCTGACGAATTGCCAGGCGACCGATTTGGCGCGCATCGGGTCCTCGAGCCCGCCTCGGCACTGCCGCAGTCCGCCCAACGTGTCGATAACGATTTTTCGCGGGTTTACGACACCGAAATCCTGCTCGACGTCGATACCCTCAACCTCGACGCGGCAAGCTTTCGCCAGATGCTCGAGGCCTCCGGCGGTGATGCCCAGGGAGTGGTCAAGCTAGTTGACGAGACTGTGCGTGCCCGCGGCAAACAGCACAATCCCGTCACAGGCAGCGGCGGCATGTTGCTCGGTACGGTGAAGCGCGTGGGGTCGGCGGTGACCACACCGGTCAAGCCCGGGACGCGTATCGCAACCCTGGTGTCGCTTACGCTTACACCTTTGCGTCTCAGCGCGATCAACGCGGTGCGTACCCAATCTGCGCAGCTCGATGTGACGGGTCAGGCAGTGATCTTCGACTCGAGTCCGTTTGCCGTGTTGCCCACGGACATGCCCGAGCGCGTCGCCCTCGCAGCGCTCGACGTGTGCGGTGCACCTGCACACGTCAGCCGCGGTTGCGGCCCGGGTGACCGCGTGTTGATTCTCGGAGCCGGTGGCAAAAGCGGCCTGTTGTGCGCAGCGCTTGCGCGCAAGCATGTGGGCTCAGGCGGCCAAGTGATCGGAGTCGAGTCATTCCCCAAAGCCGCTGAAGAGCTGCGCGCCCTTGAGATCTGCGACGCCGTGATCGAAGTCGATGCCCGCGACCCGCTCGCAGTGCGCAAGGCAGTGCTCGCGGCAACGGGCGGCCACGAAGTCGATCTGAGTGTCTCCTGTGTCAATGTCGATGGCGCCGAGATGAGCGCGATCCTCGGCACGATCACCCGCGGCAAAGTCTTTTTCTTCGCGATGACCACAAGCTTTTCGCGCGCTGCGTTAGGCGCCGAAGGCGTGGGCAAAGACGTCGAGCTTTTGATCGGCAACGGTTTTGCCCGCGGCCATGCAGAGCTCACGCTCGACCTGCTGCGCCATCAGCCCAAGGTGCGTGCACTATTCGAAAAGCGCTACGGGTAGGTGCGATTGACCCCAAATTGCTACTCTGGTAGCATTTGAAGATGCCCGCCTCGCGTGCTGCCAAAGTTTCCATCAGCTTGCCTGCTGGCCTGCTCAAGCGTGCGCGCAAGCAAGCAGGTCGGCGTGGGTTATCTGCGCTCACCGCTGAAGCGCTCGAACGAGAAATCAAGCTCCGTGAGCTAGGCCACTACCTCGAAGAGCTTCGCGAGGAAATGGGACCTCCAGAAGAGCACCTACTTGAGGAAGTGAGATCGGCATGGCGGCGTGTGTCGTCCTCGACTCGGAAGCGCTGAGCGCCCTAGCTTTTGCGGCAAGCGACGCCAAGGCAAAGCGACGCGCACGAGTGGTTCTGGAGCTGGCGCACGAGACTGGCTTGACTCCTATTCTGCCTGCAGCGGTGATTACCGAGGTGTGCAGAGGAAGTGCACGCGACGCGGCTGTCAACCGCGTTCTGATAGGGCTCAGGCTCGTCCCAATCGGGGAGAAGATTGCCCGGATAGCGGGCGCTCTGCTTCACGCGCATTCGCTATCTTCCGCGCATGCGGTGGATGCGATGGTCGTGGCTACCTCGATCGTCTACGGCGGCGGCTTGATTGTCTCCGGGGACCCCAAAGACATGCGGCGGCTCGCCGTCGGTTACTCAGGCATCGAAATCATCCCGCTGTAGGCGGGGGGCCTTAGATCCGTGCGGCGACCCAGTCCCAGATGCGATCCGCGAGCTGTGCCTTCGACATCATCCCCAGCGCATCGTCGCCATCCGCATGCACCAGCGTAGCGACATTGGTGTCGCCACCCAAACCGTCACTGGCGTGATTGGCGACGACTAGGTCTACCTTTTTACGCGTCAACTTATCGCGCGCGTAAGCGACGACGTCGTTGGTCTCGAGCGCAAAACCTACCAACACGGGCTTAGTGCCGACACGGCTTGCGCCCAGCTCGGCGAGAATGTCAGGGTTCTTGACTAAGTCGAGGGTGAGCGTGTCCGTCTTTTTAATTTTCTGCGTCTGTAGCGTCGCGGGGCGATAGTCGGCGACGGCGGCGGTCATCACGACTGCATCCACATTACCTTGGCGCGCCATGATCGCGGCATGCATGTCGCTAGCCGAGCGTACGCTCACTACTTCGGCGCCAGCTGGTGGTTCGATCGCGACTGGGCCGGTCACCAGGATCACGCGTGCGCCACGTTTCAGGGCGCGTTCTGCGATCGCGTAGCCCATGCGACCGGTCGAGCGATTGCTCAAGAATCGCACGGGGTCGACGTCTTCTTGCGTGGGGCCGGCGGAGACGAGCACGGTTCTGCCTGCTAAATCCCGCGCATCGATGAACAACGCCGCGAACGCGGCTGCAATCTCCGCGGGCTCGCTCATGCGGCCCATGCCTTCTTCGCCGCTGGCGAGCTTACCGTGCACCGGGCCGACGAACTGGGCGCCCTCGGCACGCAAGACGTTGACCGCGCGCTGAAGTGATTGCGCCTTCCACATGCGATGGTGCATCGCCGGGGCGAACAGCACAGGACCCTCGATGCAGCGTAAGGTCGTGAGCACTGCGTCATCGGACATGCCAGCTGCAGCTCGCGCGAGCACGTTGGCGGTGGCCGGTGCGATCACCATGCCATCAGCCCAGGCACCGAGCTCGACGTGCACTTCGCCTGCGTAACTGGGATCCCATAGATCCACGATCGCAGGCTTACCGGTGATGCCCGTGAAAGTGATAGCGCCGATGAAGCGGGTGGCACTGGGCGTCATCACCACGCGTACTTCGGCGCCGGCGCGACCGAGCTCGCGTACCAGCTCCACGGCCTTATAGGCTGCGATGCCTCCACTGACGCCGACGACGATGCGCTTTGCCGCAAGGCTCATGGAGGCGGTGTAACCCATCAGGGAGCTTGCGGCATGCCTTCGCGCTCGGTCCAGCCGGGGGCACCCGTGCGGCCATCGCGTTTGATGGTTTGCTCGACGCCATCGCTGCCGGACGGCTTAGTAAGGATCAGATACTCATCCGTGCGGTACTCACCATGTGCGTCGTGTTTAGGCGCCACGTAATCCGTAGGTGCTGCGCCGCCGCTGCCGACCCGCCAGATTTGCGAGGTGGCGGGGTAACTGTCTGTGCGGCGCTCGCGTACGGCACGCCCGGTGCTGGCATCGCGCACGATGCGAAAGGATGTGAGCTTGAAGCCGGGTACACCGCGCTGCGACAACACCTTGACGCCGGCGGGCAAGCTGGGATCGGCGCGTGTGACCTCGGTGTAAGGCGTCACCTCATCAACGCGACGCACGAAGCTCACTTCGCGGGCGATGTTGCGAGGCCCGCGCACTTCGACCCGCACGCGACCAGCGCCAACCGTCAGGCCAAAGGCAATCGGGTGCGCTAGATCGTTCTTGAGTCTCAGGTTCAGCTTGGGATAGGCGACCACGGCATCGAGACCGAGCTTGAGATACGAGCTGGGCCGCGTGTGAGTGTTGCGCTCTAGAAACGGTAAGCCCGCAAAGTAGCTCGCCGCGTGCAACGTACCTGCGATCTGACAGGTGCCACCGCCAACGCCATCACTCAGCTCGCCATCTGCGATTACGGTTGCTGGACGAAAGCCGTTGGCTTCGCTGCGTTCGCCGACCACCTCGTTGAAGTCGAGCTCTTCGCCGGGCATCAGCACCACGCCATCGACGTGACGCGCGGCCGTGCGCAGGTTGTACGAGCGATCGGTATCGAGCGTGTTGTAGCGAGTCTCAAAGCTGCTGATCACTTGGCTCAAGTCGAGGCCCGCGATCTCTTTCGCGCTCTTCTTGTTGGGCTTGGTCTTCATGCGCGCCTGCACGGTGGTGGTACCCGTGAACAGCGCATCGGCGAGCGCATCCATCGTGCCGTGCACATCTAGGTCCATGCCCGCCTGTCCCGGAAGCACGCGGCCGGTGCGCAAGTCGATACGCGCGTCGCGCATGCGCTGGTGAACCTGGTCCCTTACGCCGAGCAGCCATTCTTCGGTGCGCGCCGAATCGAGCGAGGCAGGCACGGGTAGGGCGAGCGGCTCGTCTGCAAACTCCTGCGCATGAAAACGACGCTGGGGCGAAGCGGGATCGCGCGCGGCGATGATCCAGGCATGCAGCGTGTTGAGATCGACGCGTGCGCCGAGCTGACCGCGCGTGGTCTGAAACTCCCACGGGCCCGCAATGATCGTGATCGGCGTACGCAGAAAGGCGCGTGCGGCCGCCATCGCCACAGCCTTGGGCGAGCTACTCGGCGCGATCGTCTCGGCGCCGAGCGTGATCGGCACATGCATCGAGGCGTGGGCCTGCGATTCGGGCAACAGCAAGTAGCCCGAGAGCCCCCCCGCCGCGCAGAACAAACCCACCGCAAACGCCATCGGACGCCGCGGGGATTCCTCGCTGGGGCCCGCAGGCACCGCGCCGAAAACCTTTGATCCAATCCGTTTCAGCATATTGTCTTACATGTAACCACACATGCGAGTCGGGATCAAAATTCCGGTGAATGCGAGAGGTTAACCCGTCAGAATTCGCAAGCTTACGTGTGCTGACTCGGACATGCTTCATGCATGTCAAATGCCTCGCGACGCAAGCCAATGCTGATGGACAGGCTGGGCTGGGGGGTAACCACCGGTCTCCTCGCCCTATTGATGCTGAGCTTTAGCGAGCTTCAGCTTCAGCCAACTGCTGTCTACGCGAGCTCGCTGATCGGCGCGTCTGCCGGGGCGGCATGCGGGCCCTGGGTCATGCAGATCTTTACCTTGCTCTGAGCCTTCGCCTACGTCTCGCAGACGCGAAGTTCGCTCCCGCAGGCCTGGCCATCGGAGTCGGGCTCGCCAACGTCGTGCCGCGCTGCGCCCTAACGCGCTCAGCTCAACGCAATGCCAGGCGCCGGGAACCCCTTGCACAGGTCCTTCACTTCGCCGTTCACGCGTGCGATCGCTTTGGTATCGTCAGGCTTCTTGACGATCTCCGCGATCCAATCGGCGACCTTCTCCGCTTCCTTCGGGCCCATGCCACGGCTGCAAATCGCGGGCGTGCCCAAGCGGATGCCGCTCGGATCAAAGGGCTTGCGCGTATCGAAGGGCACCGAGTTGTAGTTGCAGACGATGCCCGCGTCATCGAGCGCCTTGGCTGCCATCTTACCGGGCACGTTCGTGGGCGTAAGGTCTGCGAGCACCAGGTGGTTGTCGGTGCCGCCCGTCACGATCGAGACGCCGTGACTGGCGAGCCGCTCGGCCATCGCCTTGGCGCTGGTGACGATGCGCGCCGCGTACTCTTTGAACTCGGCCGTGTCCGCCTCTTTGGCGGCGACTGCGATGCCGGCTGTGGCGCTGTTGTGCGGGCCGCCTTGCAGGCCGGGGAAGACTGCCTTGTCGATGGCTGCCCTATGCTTCTCGTCGCACAGGATCATGCCGCCACGGGGCCCACGGAACGTCTTGTGGGTGGTGCTCGTGATCACCTCCGCATGACCGACCGGTGAAGGATGCGAGCCACCGGCGATAAGCCCCGAAATGTGCGCGATGTCCGCCACCAGGATCGCGCCCACCTCGCGCGCGATTTCCGCGAACTTGGCGTACTCGATCACGCGCGCGTACGCCGTGGCGCCGCAGAACAGGATCTTAGGCTTGTGCTCGCGTGCGAGCGTCGCCACTTCATCGAAGTCGATGCGGTGGTCATCCTTGCGCACGCCGTACTGCACAGCCTTGAAGTACTTGCCCG
>JBBSJC010000352.1:0-8592 GCA_038257655.1 Polyangiales bacterium
CGGGCTTATCGCCCTTTTCCTTCGCCATGCTCCCGAACCGCACGACAGGCGGGGGCGTTCTGCGGACGCCTCTCACCGCCGCAGTCCGACCAGGGCGGATGTGTCGTAGTGACTGCAGAAGCTCGATCTTGGGCGCGACCGTCAGGACGTCGCACCTCGGGCAGGGGGCCACCACCATCGTGAGCTGGCGGGCAGGCCACGGGGTGAAAGTAAATGAGCTTGTCTTGTTTACGACCGAGGCTCGCCTTTCAGCGATTGGGGTCGGCGCTGCACAATAGCCGTCGTGACAGGGTCCACGCTCGGGCTAGTATCCGCGTTACTTAGATCGAACCCGAGGGAACCCGATGTCCTTTGTTCGTCCCGCTACTTTTGCTGTAACCCTTGGCTTGCTCGTCGCTACTGGCTGCGCTTTCGATGACCCCAATGCTCCGCCTCCCCCCGATTTATGCGTGACGAAGTTCAGCGGCCCTGGGGAGAAGAAATTGTGGGCGATCGTCGATGGCCCTGCAGGCTGCGCCGCCACGAACCCCGCACGTCCCGAGGGGCACGATACGCTGGTCCACTTTACGGGCCGTGCGTGGAACGCTGACGCCGCCCACTGCCGCGCCATCGATCTGTTCCTCGGTGCGATCGAAGTTGGTGGGGTAAAAAATGACGCAGGCATTCCGTTGATCGAAGTCCAGCGCAACTTCGATGTCCCGCTCGATGCGTTAGGTTACTGCATCGTCAACAAGGGCACGGCGAGCGAGCTCGTGGCGTATTCGACCTGCGGCGAGCAGTCAGCGGGCGAGACTGCCTGCGAGAGCGTATTGGTCAAGTTGGCGAGCGTGGAGATCACCGCAGAATGGTTCAACTGTCCGGGCGGCCCGGCCTGTGCCCCGACGTCTGACGACGCGTGTTTGCGCGAAGCAGGTAACGGGCTCGCTTACGCTGCCTACGTGGATGACCCTGACCTTTACTGCGAAGCAACGCCCCAGTCGGACAAGCTGAGCGACGCTCAGGATTCGCTCCTGGTGACCACAGGCACGCGCTTCAAGCGGGCAAGCGCCATCTGCCTGGCGACCAGCCCCTATGATTCTGCCGCCGGTCTGGCCTTTGGCGCAGGTCCGATGTCAGTGATCGGCAAGCGCGATGAGAACAAGCTGCCGGTGCTTGATGCAACCCGGTCCCACCCCATTCCCAATGGACTGACAGACGGGTACTGTCTTTTCAACAAGGGGCTGGCAGAGGAGTTCGTGTTGTACTCGCTATGCAATGGTAAGGCGCCGCCCCTCGAGACGGATGCTGGCACCCCCGCAGTGTCCCCGACCGCCGATCTGACGCGTCAGGAGCGCTGCATGGGAACTTTCAGCGTCCCGGGGCCGGACGGAGGCGTCATGGAAGCATCGGTATGGGGCGGCCGAGTGCCCTCGCCGCGCAAGGGCGAGTGGGTCGCTTGCCCGGGCGGTCCACTTTGCGCGCTGCCACTCGCGGATTAGGCACCTGGCTCACTCGAGCTGCAGGTGTTCGGAGCGCGCGCAGCACGGCGCGATCAGCGACCAGTGCAACTAGAACGAGGTGTGATAGCTCGGATCTTCGAGAGCAGCGGCCGCTTCGGTCATCTGCAGCGGCTCAAAGCAGTCGAGCATCACAGCAAGCTCCTCCGTGCGGCTCACCCCGATGCTCGCCTCGTACGCCCCATGGTGAGGACCATGCGCGATGCCGGCCGGGTGCAGCGACAGGCTCCCTGGGCCCACGCCCTTACGCGAGGAGAAGTTGCCGTCGCAGTAGTAAATGACTTCGTCGACATCGACAGAGCTGTGCGGGTAAGGACAAGGGATAGCGTCCTTTCCGAAGTCGAGCATGCGCGGCACGAAGCTGCAGATAAGCACGCCGCGCGCGGCAAAGGTGCCATGCACGGTGGGTGGCAAATGGATCGAGCCGACGCGCGGATTGAATTGCGTGATCGCGAACGCCATCGGATACATCGCGCCATCCCAGCCGACGAGATCGAGGGGCGAGTGCCCAAGCTTATGGGCGAAAAAGCGATTGCCCCGTTTGGCAACGAGCGTGCGAATGCCTTCGTCGCGCGCAGCTTCGAAGGTCGGCGTGCGAAAGTCGCGATGGGAGTAAGGCGCGTCCATGCGCAGCTGGCCCGCTTCGTTGCGGTGTTGCGCGGGGATGCCCACGCCTCCCAAGCACTCCAGGCTCAGCCAAATTTGCGCAGTCTTTGCGTCGAGCTCGAAGCGATGCAGCACGCCCCGCGGCACGATCACGTAGTCGCCAGCGCTGAACGTGAGTCTGCCAAAAGGTGAGATCAGCGATCCGCCGCCCTCGCGCACGAAGAATACATCGTCGCCATCGCCATTCGAGAAATACACAGGGTCGGAGGCGCTCGGTTTCAGCACCGAGACCACGACATCGCGGTTGAATAGTAAGGGCACGCGCGCATCGACCGGAGCGTTGCCTACGCCGATCTGATCGCCACGAAAGTGCCTGCGCGCAAGGGTCGACGTGGTGCGCGGCGTCGGCAGCGCGAAACCGTGCTCGAGCTCGCAGGGCTCCGAGAGATGGGGCCGCCCTTGGTGATAAACGAGGGTGTAAGTGCCATCAAAACCGCGTCGGGTAATGCACTCCTCGTAACGCAGGTTGCCGCTTTCGTCGCGAAACGCTGTGTGAGGTTTGGCCGGCAGCTCGCCCGCGCAGCGACGATCGAGCATCAGGCAGCACCGGCGCTGGTTTGATTGCGCTCAATGCTCTCGAACAGCGCGCGAAAGTTCCCTGCACCAAAACCGAGGTCACCCTTACGCTCGATAAGCTCGAAGAAAAACGGGCCAGCTTCTGGCTCGCCGTAGAGGGCCTGCGAATCCTTGAGAAAGATTTGCAGCATGTAGCGGCCGTGCTCAGAGCCATCGACGAGAATGCCGCGCGAGCGCAACGCTTCGATCGATTCTTCGATCTGTCCCACGCCCCCGGCTTTGAGGCGATCGCGCAGGGCTGCGTAGTAGGCATCTGGCGTGTCCATGAACTCGATGCCGCGCTCGCGCATCGCGCTGACAGCCGTCAGTAGATCGCCGCAGGTGAGTGCCACGTGCTGCACGCCATCGCCGCGATGGTCGCGATTGAACATGTTGATCTGCGACGCGGTGAAAAATGGACGCCGTGGCTCGTTGTTTGCGAACTTCACACCGGAAACCGGGTCGTGCATGACGACCGAACGCAGGCCGCTGCCGGGCTGATCGGGGGCGATGTCTGCGGTGTGAAATTCGACGCTCCAGTAGCGCTCCAAACCCATCACATGCTCAAACCAGAGCAGCGCAGGGCTCATGGTCTGAAAGTTCGAGGTGATGTGGTCGGCTGTGCTCAGTCCGAACTGGTTTTTGCCCACGCTGTTCTCGACGGGCGTGAACCCCGGGAAAATACCACGATAACGCGCGCGCTCGACGAAGCGGAAGGTGGTGTCGCCGAGGGGCGTGGTGATCGAGAAGTAGGCGATGTCGCCGAAGTCATCGCGTACGCGTTGAATCTCCTGGATAGGGGTGCCCCCGCGGGCATCGAGCAAATGAAAGGTTTTCGCGATGTCTTCGACTTCGAAGATCAACGTGCCGATACCGTCCGGATGGTTGCGCAGAAAGCGCGATGCACGTCCGCCTTCGCCCACCGGCTCCGAAACCACGATTTGCAGAGCACCGGTATCGAACACGACGGCGCGCTGTCGCCCCTTGAGCTCGATGTCGATGGCGCTCTTGCCGACCTCGGGAATGTCGAGCGTCTCAGCATAAAATCTGCGACTTCGATCGAGGTTGTGGACGTAGTAGTGAAGGGCCTCGAGACGCTTGATGCCGAGGGATTCGGGACGAGACATGACGCGACTCCTGGTGAGCATTAGATCATTGGACAACGGGTTCGGCATCTGGCTGCCGATCCGGATGAGCTTGATCCCAACGGGGCAGGGCAAGGGCACGCGCTTCCACGCGCAACAACGTGTCTAGCCCCTGCATCGACACGTCAAAGCGCCGCGCTCCGTACAGTTGGGGTAGCAAGAACACGTCGGCGATGCTTGGCGTGTCCCCGAGCATGAAGGCGCCTGCAGTCGTCTTGGCGCGACGTTCGAGCGCCAGCAGACCGCGGCCCACAAACAACTGTACCCATGCCTTGGGATCTGCGTGCAGCACGTCCCGCAGGTGGTTCGTGACCGAGAGGTTCTGAAACGGTTGCATGCCCGCATTCACAAGCTCTGCAAGCTCGCGAGCGCGTGCGCGAGCCAGCCGTGCTTTGGGCAGCAGCGGCTGTTCGGGATAACACTCTTCGAGGTATTCGATGATTGCTACAGACTGCGCGATAAACGCGGGGCCGTTTTCGCCCTCGATCTCGAGCACCGGCACTTGGCCTATCGGATTTTTTTCGAGGTAATCGGAGGCGTACTGCACGCCATCTCGAATGGAAACCGGTACGGTTTCGAAGGGCAAATCCTTGTGGGCCAACGCCAGACGCACGCGATAGCTCGCGCTGCTGCGATAGTAGCTGTGTAGTCGTATCACGCGGGGATGACCTCCTGCTCGATGGTGCCAAACAGATCATGACCCGCGGGATCCAACATCTGAATGCGCATGCGGTCGCCGGCCCGTAAAAAGCGGGTCTGTGGGGAACCGTGCTCGATCATTTCCCGTGCCCGCTTTTCGGCCAAACAGGACACCCCGCGTGTTGCATCCGAGTTGGAGACGGTGCCGCTGCCGATGATCGTGCCGGCTGTTAGCGCACGAGTGCGCGCGGCATGGGCGATCAATTGCGCGAAGCTGAAGTGCATGGCGCCCGCATCCGGGTTGCCGGCGCGCTCGCCGTTCAGCCATGTGCACAACGGCAGATGCACCCGGGCATCCCGATAGTGCTCACCTAGGGTGTCGGGGGTGATCGCAAACGGCGAAAAGGCCGTGGCCGGCTTGCTCTGCAGAAAGCCAAAGCCCTTGGCCAGCTCCGCGGGCACCAAGTTGCGCAAGGTCAGGTCGTTGCACAACACAATCAACGCGATGTGCTTCGCCGCGTCCTCGACGCGTACGCCGAGCGGCACGTCGTCCAAGATCACGCAGACCTCAGACTCGAAATCGAGGCCCATGGTTTCATCGTGCAGGGGCACCGGGTCGCGGGCCCCGAGCAATACGCCCGAGGCGCCCTGGTACATCAGCGGGTCGGTCAGCAGCGTGTCTGGAGGCGCCGCCCCGCGCGCTTTGCGCACGAGGATCACGTGCTCGATGAACGCGCTGCCGTCCAGCCATTCATAGGCGCGCGGTAAGGGCGCAGCCAGCGTGCGGGACGCAAGAGGCGTGCTCTCAACTCGGTCCGCTGCAAGCGCCCGCGCAAGCTCTTGCAGCTTGCTTGCGCAACGTCCCCAATCATCGAGGGCTGCCTGCAACGATACCGCGATTTCGCGGGCGCTCGTGCAACGGGTGCCGGTGTTATCGACGACGACCAACTCGCCATCACGTGTCTGATTTCGCAGCGTTGCTAGGCGCATGGCTCCTACGCTACCCCGCGCAGCTAGCGGCCCCGGCGAGAGTCCTCACAACGGGGGTTCATGGTGGCTCGGATTTGATTTCCCGCACACAGCGCGCGAGCAACAGTTCTTGGTCCTCATCGATGGAGAGAAACTGCAGCCCGGCTTCGAATGCCGCGAACTCATCCTGCTTGAGCTTTCGCACCCAGGCGACGCGCACATCGCAGGTGAGCGATCCGCCGTCCGGCAGGAACAGCTCAATCTCGAGACGTTTACCGATGACGAGCGCGTCGTCGGTAAAGATGCGAATCCCACCGCGGCTGACGTCATGGGCAGGCTTGCGCGGCCCGAAAAGTCGTGCCGACCGGTAGTAAACAGGTACCTGAACGCGCGGAAAGCGCCTGCGTTCGTCCTCGCCCATGGTTCAAGTAGAACACAGTAACTCACGGCTCCGCTACGCTTTGGCACCGCGAGCAGCCTTGCCTGCTACGTTGCCACCGCCATGAAGCGCACTGAAAAGGCCGAACGTATTCGCATCATTCTGGGTGAATTGTACCCAGACCCGCCCATCCCGCTCGACCACCAAGACGCGTTCACGCTGCTGATCTCCGTCTTACTTTCCGCACAGACTACCGATGCACGCGTGAACATGGTGACGCCTGCGTTGTTCGCCCGCGCGAACACGGCCCAAGCGATGTGCGAGCTCGATGTTCAGGAAATCCATGGCTTCATTCGCACCTGTGGGCTTGCGCCGGGCAAAGCCAAAAACATCGCCGGGCTGTCACGCCTGCTGATGGAACGTCATGGTGGCGAGGTACCCCGCACATTCGAGGAGCTTGAAGCGTTGCCAGGCGTGGGACACAAAACCGCGGGCGTCGTCATGACGCACTCGTTCGGCATGCCCGCATTTCCCGTCGACACCCACATTCATCGCTTGGCGGCACGTTGGAAGCTCTCTGACGGAACGAACGTGGAGAAGACGGAGCGCGACCTCAAGAAGGTGTTCGCGGTCGAGTACTGGAATCTTCTGCATTTGCAGATCATCTACTTCGGCCGCGCGCATTGCCCCGCCCTGCGACACGACCAAGACAAGTGCCCGATCTGCAGCTGGGCCCGCTACCGCTAGGAGATCAGGACGGCCTCATTTCGCTTTTTTCTGGGGCTCTGTCCCCGTTGTTCTTCTGCCAAACCCTGCGCTACACCGCGCACTCAACGACGGAGTACACATGAGCAGTCTGCGTGACATTGTGGCCGAGCCGGCCCAGCGCCAACAAGTGGTCGCCGATGCCCTCAAGGTTCTGGACAAGGAAGTAAGCGACAAGGGCGGCCTCAGCGGCATGGCGATCAAAGCCGCCTACGCCATGGCTAAGGGCATAGCGCCCGGCATCATGAACAAGATTGTCAGCGTCCTGCTCGACGACTTCCTTGCTGCCCTCGATCCGCTTCATCAAGAGGCTAAGCAAAAGGGTGTCGACGTCGGCCAGCATCTGACGAGCAAGGCACCTGCCGTGGCCGATGCGCTACTCTCGGTGACAGACGGCAAAGCCGCGCGTGCAGACGGGGGCCCACTCAAGAAGGGCTACGAAAAGCTGCGTCCGACCGCGCACAAGCACGTCGAGCAAGCGGTTCCGCGTCTCGCGCAGCTAGTCAAGCAATACGCCCCTTGAGCCTGGCTTGCGGCTAGGCTGAGTCTTCGCGGACGCTCCAGCCTAGCGTGTAGCTCAGGACGTTGTTGTGCATCCATGGACGCTCTTCGATGTGCAGGACCGGATCGTTGGCGCCTGCACGGCCCGCGATCTCGAGGGAGCAGCCCACGATCGTCTGCCCGTGCGTCGCGGACATATCGGGATAGCCGCTGAGCCGTACGCGCATCCAATCCTTACCTTGATCCCGCGGCAGTTTGGTGACGCACACCTCCCCGAAGTTGAAGTGGTAGGACCAGCGCTTCTGAAGCTGCGCGACGCTCTCGGTCGGGTCGTTCGCCACGACCACAACCTCCTTGGTGTCGTCGAGCATCGTGCGCGCAAAGGTGCGACCCATGGCCTGGCCTGCTGCTTCACTGCCATCGAGGACGTAGCGGTGCGCTATCTGGAGCAGGCTATCGAACACTTTGAGCGCGTACCAGGTGCTGGGGGCGACGCGCTTGCGTAACAAGTCGCGTTCCCATTCGCCCATGGGCGGCAGCGTGTGCGAGCGCTCGTGCACGCGCAGCAGTTGCACAACCTCCCGTACGTTGGTCCCTCGGACCAGCCGCTCCTTCATCGGGCCGCTTATATCGCAGGGGCTGCTTTGTCACCATGTCCTTGTGACTACGCTTCGTCAGCGGCGGCTTCAGACCAACGCGGCCGCCGCGGCGCGTCAGGCCAAACGCGCGGGCTACTCGCCGGCGTAGCGATGGGGCTGAAGCGCTGCGACCACACGGTCGAGCTCATCTTCGAGGTCGTGGATCAAGCGCTCGCAACGCGCGACCTGACCTTCGTAGCCATACTGCTCAAGCTGCCTGCAAGCGAGCACCATGCGCTGCGCGCCAAAATACGCCGCTTGCGACTTCAGCTTGTGGGCGGCCCGTGCCACCGACTGGCCATCGCCATCCTTGAGAGCAAGGCGAGCGGTTTCATAGATTTCCGGGGCGAGCTGCAAGAACAGCTCGATGATGTCGTGCACGAAATTCCGCGCCGTATCGCCGGTCGCCGTGTCCCCTAGCTGATACAGCTGTGACAGATCGATAGGTGAATCACGCTTCACCACAGGCACCCCGTCGAGGCGCCGTTCTCCACTTGCACCCATGTCACACAACTCCTTAGGGGGACGAACCAACGGTATGATCATACGTCGGTTCACCGTGAGCATGACTGGGTATCGCGGCTTTTTTTAACAGAGCGCAACGCTAACTCGAGGAGCCCATGTGCGCTGGCAGGTGCGGACCGAGGGGGAAGCGGCGTTCTTCGCACCCATACGCCTTGGGTGTCAGCTCCAGAACCGTATGCAAGGGTACGCTCACGTGGGGTATCTCCTCTCGATCACGTCCCATCAGATAGCCGTACAGTGCGCGCAAGACGGCTTGGTGACTGATAATCAACACCGGCCTGCGCTGTCGTTCAAGCTCGAGTACCACCGGCTCA
>JBBSJC010000353.1:0-8576 GCA_038257655.1 Polyangiales bacterium
TGAACGCCTGGCGGCTGACTTGCGCGCTGCTCGACGCGCGGTGCCACGGAGCCTTCGAGCGGCAAATCGTACGCTTCTATCGCAGGACCGTCGCCCAGCATTGCGGCGCTCAACAACAGATGTTCGAGCTGTCTGACGTTACCGGGCAGACCACTTTGGACGAGGCGTTCGACAGCATCACGCGAAATGCGCTTGGCTCTGCCACCTTGCTGCGCCGCGATGCGCTGCAGGAAGTGCTCACATAGCGAGGGCACGTCTTCGGCCCGTTCACGCAGGGGCGGCAACTGAATCTCGACCACGCTGAGCCGATAGTAAAGGTCCTCCCGCAAGCGACGCTCGACGAGCATCTTTTGGAGTGAGCGATTCGATGCGGCGATCACACGCACATCGACCGCTAGTTCGACGTCGCCGCCGACCGGCCGCACGCGACCTTCCTGTAAGACGCGCAAGAGATCGACCTGCATGCGCATGGGCATGTCCGCGAACTCATCGAGAAAGAGCGTGCCGCCGTGGGCCTGCGCAAATAAGCCCTTTTTGTCTCGATCGGCCCCGGTGAAGGCGCCCCTGACATGTCCGAACAGCTCGCTTTCTAGCAACGACTCCGGCAACGCGGCGCAGTTGATCGCGACAAACGGCGCCTTACTACGCGGCCCTCCGTTGTGAATGGCGCGCGCGACCAACTCTTTGCCAGTGCCGCTTTCGCCTTGAATGACCACCGGAACGCTTGTGTCTTGCATCCGTTCGATCAGTGCAAACACACGGCGCATGGCTGCGCTCTGCCCGACGAGCCCATGTTTCTGGCCAACTCCAGCGAGCTGATCGCGCGCCTGTCCCAGGTCGCGCTTCGTAGCGTCGAGCTCTTCTGTGCGCGCTTCCAGGATGCGCTCGATGTCCTCTTTGGCGTTCAAAAGTGCTTCGTTCGATGCCTCGAGCGCCCGCTGCTTGCGCTCGTTTTCCGCCCATAGACGGGCGTTTTCGAAGGCGATCGCCGCCTGATCTGCGAACGCCACCAGCAGATCGAGATCGGCGTCCTGGAAGCGACCAGCGCGCATGCGATGCTCAAGGTAGAGCACACCCACTGTCTTACCCGGTCCGTTGATCGGGATGCACGCCACGGACTTGAGCATCAGGCGGTGCACCGACATGAATTCGTTGACGCGTCGGTCGTCGCGCGCATTGACTGTGATGATCGGCTCCCCGTCGATCAACACCGCTTCAGCGATTGATCGGCTGAAAGCAACATGGGGATTGCTCTCTGCACCATCGCTGCCGCGAACCGTATGGGGTGCGAGCTGCCCCTTGTCGTCCACCAACAACACGAAGCCGCGCTCGGCACCGGAGAGCTCCACGGCGGCATCTGTCACGCGCTCAAGCAAGCGATCGAGATCATGTTCGCGCGCCAGGCGTTTAATGATCTCGAGCAGGCGCTCGAAACGCCGGTCCAAAAAAGCGGTCGTCTGCGCTTCGAGCGTGCTGCGCGCGGGCAAGCCTGGCGCACTCGCTTCGGCCAAGTCGGATGCCTTACGCCTTCGTGGATCATTACGAAACGCCTCGCGTGCCTCGCGTGGAATGCGGCCCGCCAAGGCTTCCAGCGTCTCTGCCGCCTCTCGCGCCGCACGGGCGCAGCGCAGCTCGGAGCCGAGCAGCTTGAAGCCTTGGGCCGATGCAGCCAACACCTGCCAAAGCAGCTCGTGATCCTTGTCTTTGCGCGCCTGCTCTTCGCATTGCTCGAGCTCCCGAACCGCGCCTTCGACGTCGCCATTTGCGCCGCGCGCACGAGCCAGCAGAAAACGTAGGCGCAAGCGCGCGTCATCTATCGCGTGCTGCTCGATAAGACTGCGAGCGAGCGCGAGTTTGGTTGCGGCAGCCGACGCATCGCTGGGGCCCGCGCGGTCGAGCAGGGCCTCGGCTGAATCGAGCCAAGCCTCGGCGACCTCACGACTGCGCTCGAGGGCTTTGAACCCAGAAGCTGCCGCGTCGTAGCGCGAGAGCGCTGCTTCGTAATCGAGCATGCGCGCGTCGATGTCGGCCAAGATCGAGGTGGCGTGCGCAGCTGCATGCGCAAGACCGAGACGTTCCGCTTCGGACAACGATTGCTCAGCCTCGCTGCGCGCGCGGGCGTACAGACCTAGGTAGACGTGCAGATGCGCCAGATTGTTGTTCGCAAGCAAGGCGGTCGTCGCCCGACCTCCCCGCCGCGACAACTTCGCAGCGAGTGTGTAGTTCTGCTCCGCCACATCGGTGCGTCCGAGTCGGAACGAAACGTTGCCAAGATTCAGAGCGTAGGTTGCGGTAAGTCCCAGATCGCCCGCGGCGCGCGCGGCGACCAAACAACGCTCGTACTCAGTGAAAGCACGTTCGAGATCGCCCTCGCGCTCGAGGCCAAGCGCTGCGTAGCCGAGCACTTGGGCTTCATCGCGCACGCCGCCAAGCTCCCGCGCCGCAGTCAGCGCCTCCGCATAGCGCGCGTGGGCCGCGGCATGATCTCCCGCAAAGGACTGCAACATGCCAGCTATCGCGAGCAGCTCCGCCCGTACCACGTCGTCTCCCGGCGCGACCGCCAAGCCTAGATCAACGGCTTTTTGTGCTTCGACGTGCGCACCGCGGCGCAGATAGGCGCGCGACAACTCCCGGGCAGACTCGGCGCGAATCGAAGGCGACGCCAGCTCGGAGACGGACGACAACGTGGCCACCGCTTCGTCAAAATGGCCCAGCACTACCTGAGCTCGGCCCGCCATCACCCGAGCGCGTGCATGATCTTCGGCGCTCGCGCTCGTGTTCGCCGAGACGATACAGGCACTTGAAATCACACGCGCGTAGTCGCCGATCGCGAATGCGACTTCTGCAAGGCGCAGCCATAGCCGATCCTTTTCAGTGCCCGCGACGTGCAGCAGCGCGGTCTCGTACAGGCGCGCTGCCAGAGCGTTTGCACCTTGCCGCGCGAGGATCTGCGCAGCCTCAGGCGCCCAGGCCGCAATCCCTCGTGCATCGTCTGCCACAAGCGCCAGCTGGGCACGCACTGTGACGTCGAGATCCGCATGGCGCGCATGCGCAAGCAAGCGCTGGGCGACTGCCTTGGCGCCCTCCTCTCCTTGCTGCTGTCGCAGCCATTCAGACAGGCCGAGGTCAAGCGCTACGAGCAGGTCCCCCTCACCCCGCACAAGACCCGCGTTCTCGAGCTCGAGCGCCGCCTCAGCCAACTGCGCACGGCCAAGCCAATGCTCAAGGAACGCGCGCGGCAGGGGTCCTGCGGCCGACGCCAGCGCGGCCAGCACCAGGCGCGCCAGCGAAGAAGCACGCGCGATCCGGCTGCGCGCCAAACTCTCGCCAATTTCCCCAGGCGATAGCTGCGCCACATCCGCTGCGGTGACTGCTTCATGCTTGGACAGCGCCGCCAACGCTTCAACCAGCAAGCCTGGGTTTCCCGCGGCGTGCTCCGCGAGCGCAGCTTCGGCCGAAGCTTCGATAGGTCCGAGGACCTCGCGCGCAATCTGGCACACGAGCTCGCTGTCGAGCGGCGTCAGACCAATGACGTCAGTTGCGCCGAGCCGCTGGGTAACCTCCGAATCGACCGCTTCAAGGCTTGCGATCACACGCGGCAGTCCTGGGCCTTCGCCATGCACGGCGGCGCGCAGCGCTTCCAACAACGCGGGCTCCGCGCGATCGATGTCGTCCACGAGAACAATCGCGCGCTCGCTGTCGTCGCTCGCAACCAACGCGCGCGCCATCTCATCGCGCAGCGCATCACTGCTAGTTGCCTGCTCGACGCGTGAGCCGGTACCGGAAGCACCTGGACGACCTGCAAACGCTTGCCGCAGTAACTGCGTGCGCGGGTCGAGCCCGCCGGCGCCGCAGCGCAGCTCGATCACGCGCGCCCCCGCCAACTGTAGGCGCCACTTGAGCTCGCATAACAACGTGCTCTTGCCCATGCCCCGCGCGCCGTGCAGTAAGGTCATGCCGCTCAACGACCGTGCTGGACGGAGGGCTGCCTGCTCGAGCGCACTCAGCACTTCGGCTCGACCACGCGGGCGTGGCGGCACGAAGACGCCCATCGTCCGCACCGCCTTTGCAACCGACGGTGAGCCACCGCGAAAGGCTCGTTCGAGTAGCGCAGCAAGCTCGTCTGCACTTGGCGGACGACCGCGCGGATCGTCAAGTAGCGCAGATTGCGCCACGGTCAGCACCGCACGCCTCGGCCCTTGTTCGCCCACCGCAATCTCCGGCACCTGACCGCGCAGCTTGGCCCCCAGCGCACGCTCGCCCAGGTCCGCGAGCGGAAGCTCACCTGTCACCAGTAACCACAAGGTCGCGCCTAGCGCGTAGATGTCCGCGCCGCTTGCTGCGACCTGACCGCGCAACAGCTCCGGCGCCATAAATGCGGGCGTGCCACCCGCCAACCCGTGTGCATCGCTGACCCGCGAAGCCAAACCAAAATCGATCAAGTGCGGAACCCCTTGGGCGTCGACGATGATGTTTGCCGGTTTTAGATCGCCATGGACCACGCCGAGTCGATGCAAGCTCGCGACTGTCTCGAGCACGCGCAGAAACAACGTGATCACAGCGTCTAGCGACAGCGCCCGGGCGTATATATCGAGCGGCTCGCCTGCCACGTAAGAGCGCGTGAAAAAAGGCCCCGCCGGCAGCTCCCCCTCCGCCGGCAACACGCCCAGGTCAAAGACCCGCGCCACGCCAGGCACAGCGACCGAGGACAGCACCGAAAACTCGCGTGCAAAGGAATCGCGAAAGCTGGGGTCGCTCGAAGCCTCGACACGCTTGAGGGCGAGAAGCGGCCCGCCCTGCACACGGTCCTCGACCAGATAAACCCCCCCGGCGGCGCCCGCCCCGAGGTTTCGAACGAAGCGATAGCGTGCAGAGGCCAACATGTGCCAACTTGTAGCACTGCGCCGTGCCACGGATCAACCGTGACTCAAGGTGGCTCACTAAGTGCGCACACTCCGGCGCAGTCCGCCTGTGGCGCGGCGCGCGGTGCGCTCGACCGAAATCAGTGCCGAAGCCAACGTCGCCTCTAGCTGGGCTACATGGTCAAAGCCCCTGGTTTCACACAGAATTTCCACGGTAGTCTGGCCGAGCGATAGCGCGTCTCCCACCCGCTCATGCTCGATTTCAAGCACGTTGGCATTGGTTGGAGCAATCAGTCCCAGCAACTCGGAGAGGGCCCCTGGCACATCGTTGATGACACAACGCAGCCGCACCAACCGTCCGCTGCGCCACAATCCGCGGTCGATTACGCGCGAGGTCAGATTTACGTCGATGTTGCCGCCGCTCACGATCACGGCCACGTGTTTGCCTTCGAGCGCCAGCTGCCCGCTCAGCACGCCAGCGAGCGCCGTTGCCCCTGCCCCCTCCGCAACCGTCTTCTCGCGCTCAAGCAAGAGGAGCACCGCCTCCGCGATCATGTCCTCGTCCACGGTGATCATTTCGTCGAGGTAGCGCTGGCACACGTCGAAGCAGTTCTGGCCGACGCGTCGTACGGCGATTCCGTCGGCTATCGAGTGCTTGCCGTTGATCACCACCGGCCTGCCCTCGGCCCGCGCCGACGACATCGAAGGCACAGCGCTCGTTTCCACGCCGACAATCCGCACGTGCGGATACTTTTCCTTGAGCGCCACCGCCATGCCCGAGACCAATCCACCGCCGCCCACCGGCACGAGCACAACATCCAGGTTGGGTGCCTGCTCCATCAGCTCGAGCGCCAGCGTCCCCTGCCCTGCCATCACCGCGAAGTCGTCGAAGGGATGCACGTAGGTTGCTTTGTGCTCCTGCTGCAGCCGTCGCGCTTCTGTTTGCGCCTCGTCGAAGTTCGCCCCGTAAAGCACCACATCAGCACCGAGCTCGCGCGTTGCAGTCACCTTCACGAGTGCAGTCGCAAGCGGCATCACCACCGTCGAGCGCAAACCAAGTCGCGTCGCATGAAACGCGACGCCCTGCGCATGATTGCCCGCGCTTGCGGTGATCACGCCACGGTCGCGCTCCATCGGGGTCAGCAGCTCCAGCTTGTTGCAGGCGCCGCGCTCCTTGAACGAGCCCGTCATCTGCAAGTTCTCGAGCTTGAGGTACATGTCGCAGCCGAACATGCTGCTTAGCGTTCGCGAGTGCGCGCACGGCGTGTAGTAGAGCGTTTCACGAATTCGGATTCGTGCGGCTTCGATATCAGCGAGGCGCAACATGAGACGTGACCCCTTGATGTTCCGAGCACACGTGTGCTCGCGGCAGCGACCCCTTGTGTTACTTCTTCGGGCGAGACAGCACGAGGGGTGTGTCTTCGGCTATCAGCTCATCGGGGTGCGGCAAGTGAAGCGCGTGCGGGGTCTCAGTCAATGCGCGGTCGGCGCTAGGGGGCTTACTGCGTAAAGCGCGTAGCTCAGCGGGCCCGTACCCCGCGCCTTGAATCGGTCGCGCTTCGAGCGCGGCATGCTGACGCGGGTCAATGATGCGCGAGGTCGGCGCAGCCGGCGGCTGCGTCGCCGAGGCGACCGGACGGTATGATCCGCTCGTGCGCGCGATCCTCTCGTTGGCTGAGAACACCTGCTGATAATAGCGAGCAAGGGACTGGTGCGTGGCCACGAGGCCGAGCGACGCCACGTACTCTTCGAGCGCGTGCGCCAGATGGAACGCACTGGGCCAACGCTTGCCGCGATCGCGGGACAACGTGGTGAGCACGATCTTTTCAAGCTCGAGTGGGTAGCCGCTGATCCAAGCGCTCGGCACCGCCACGTCGCGTTCCACGATGGCAGTCATCACTTCGACCTCGCTGCCGCTGTAGAGCCTGCGTCCCGTAGTGAGCTCGTAGAGGATCACGCCCACCGAGAACACATCGGATCGCTTGTCGAGACGCTGACCGCGCACCTGCTCAGGCGCCATATAGGCGAGCGTGCCTTTGATCGAGCCACCCTTGGACTCTTCGCGGTTGGTGCGCGCGACGCCAAAATCGAGCAGCTTGGCAAAACCGTCAGGTGTGATCATCAGGTTCTGTGGCGTCACGTCGCGATGCACGATGCGCATCGGCCGCCCGTCGTCGTCGCAACGTTCGTGCGCGTGATGCAAAGCATCGCAGAGCTGCTCGATCACGGACACGGTGGCATCGAGTGGCATGGCGATGCCCGCGCGCGCGCCCGCCGTACAAAGCTCAGCCAACGTGTGACCCGGCACATGCTCGATCACGAGAAACCAGTGACCGTCGGCACAACCGAGATCGAAAGACTGCGGAATGTTGGGATGACTGAGGCACGACAGGACGTGCGCTTCATCCTGGAACATGCGCACTGCCTCAGGATGCAGACCCAGATGCGCGAACAGTCGCTTTACGACCACGCGTCTGACAAAGCCTGCCTCACCGCTGTATTCCGCCAGGAATACCTCGCCCATGTTTCCGTTGGCGAGCTTTCTGAGCAGTCTGTACCGACCGACTGCCTCGACGACCATGGCTTGCAGTGTAGCTTTAGCCGAAAGAAATCGCGACCGTTGTCTCGCCTGCTTGCAGTGAGTCTTGGCGCGATACGGTCGGATGAACGTCGGCGCAGGTGGGATATGTCGGGAGCATTCAAAGGTAAGGTCGCAGTCGTGGTGGGCGGCGGTCGAGGCATCGGTCGTGCCGTAGCACTGGGTCTTTCTCGTGAGGGTGCCCAACTGGTGATCGCCGATTCTGGCTGTGATACCGACGGCACAGGCCATGACGCCGCTGTCGCGCAGGCCGTGGCGGATGAGGTGCGTATGGTAGGTGGTGAAGCCATCGCTCTGGCGCTTGATGCAGCCGAACCTGACGCTGCACGGCACATGATGGACGCTGCACGTCAGGCTTACGGACGGGTGGATGTGGGCTTTTACGCAGCGGGAATCAGTCGGGAAAAGCCGCTAGTTCGCCTCGCAGATCCGGACTTCGAAGCGATCTTCGACGTACATGTGCGTGGCGCTATGCGTTTCACCCGCGAGCTTGCAACAGTCATGATCGAGCAGCGTCAGGGAGGCAGCATCTTATTGACGACTTCCGCTTCGGGGCTCTTCGGAACCTCCCACCAGACTGCGCTCTCGATGGCAGCAGGCGCCGTTGCGGCATTGTCCAAGACCGCAGCCACGGAGCTGCGGCGCCATGGCATAAGAGTGAACGCGATAGCTCCGACGGCGCGGACGCGGCTCACGGAAGATTTACCGCTATTTCAGTCGATTCGCGCGGACTCGCTCAGCGTAGAGCACGTGGTGCCCGTCGCCTGTCATCTGCTCTCAGACGCGAGCGCCGAGGTGCATGGGGAGCTTGTCGGCGTGGCCGGTGGACGCATCTACGCATTCCGTACAAATGAAACGAGCGGGCTCTTCCAAGAAGGCCCGCCCGTCAGTTTGGCTGCGCTGGCAACCAGTTTTCGTGAAGTCACGCGAGTGTGATTCTCGCGCGCGATATAGCTAGAATCAATCGCCGCAGAGGTCGATGATCACCACACCGCGATCGCTCTCCTCGGGGGCTGCCGGATCCCGAGGCCTAGGCTGATAGATCGGTAGCTCCAAGTACGGTTGAGGCGCCTGCTGGCGGCGCTCGCGTTCTTCTCGCTCTCGAATCTGCTCAA
>JBBSJC010000354.1:0-8574 GCA_038257655.1 Polyangiales bacterium
GCCGAGCCACCCACTCGCTCTCGGTGGCCGCCTCCAGCACGATGCGACACTTCGCACGCTCCCCGAAAAACGTGTTTCTGTCGTCCCTCAATGGACGTGCGGTCTCGCCTGGAAGCGGCTTGTGCCGTGGCCTCGACTCGCACAGCTGTTCGAGCACGAGCGCGCCGAGCGAGCACAACAGACGCCGCGAAGCCTCCTGTTTTTGGCCACGACCTGCGGACGGTCGTCCTGTGCACCATCGGCTCGTCCACTGGTGGTCCGGCCGCCGTGCAAGCGTTGCTCGAAGCAGCGCGTGCAGACCTGCACTTTCCGATCGTGATCGCGCAACACATGCCAGCGGGTTTCACCAAGCTGTTTGCAGAAAGATTAAACGCCCTCTCCAAGCTAAAAGTGAGTGAGCTCGTTCACGGCGAGTCGCTCAAAGCAGGCTGCGCGTACATCGTGCCCGGTGAACGTCACGCGCGCATCGAGCCCGGCCTATGCGCGGCGTTGTTCGAGGGCAAAAGCGAGGGGACGCATATGCCATCGGTCGATGTCCTGTTTAGCTCCGCCGCGGCGGTATGCGGCCGCGGCGTACTCGGTGTGTTGCTCACGGGCATAGGCCGCGACGGCGCACGTGGTCTGCTCGAGATTCGCGAGGCTGAAGGTTGGACGATAGGCCAAGACGCGAGCACCTCGATCGTGTACGGCATGCCGCGCGCTGCCAAGGAACTTGGCGCCGTGATCGACGAGCTTTCGCTGCCGCGCATTTGCGACTTGCTCCCGCGCACCCCGGCGTTGACGCGAAAGCGCAAGCTAGCCGCTTTCGCGGCGACCTTTAACAGGACGCGGCGTGCACGCGATTCAGCGAACGGCCACACCATACCGTCTGAGCTTGACGTAGAGCGAGCTGCGCGCGATGCCCAGACGTAAGGCCGCTGCATCAACCTTACCTCCGGCGTCTTTCAACGTCTGCAGGATATGGCGACGCTCCATGTCTTCGAGACTGTCGCCCGGAGTAGGCTCGTGGATGACTTGCGGGCTTTGAGTGAAGCCCGCAGGCGGAGTAAGCGGTTGGGATGTCACTTTGTGCGGACCGAGTCGCAAAGACTCGAGCTCGAGCTGCTCACCCTGACAAAAAATCAGCGCGCGCTCGAGCGTGTTGCGCAGCTCCCGGACGTTGCCAGGCCAAGCGTAATTCGTCAGCGCATCACCAGCTCGTGCGGACAAGCGAACGCCGGGCTTACCTTGGTCACAGGCGATGCGTTCAAGGATGTGCTCGGCGATCGGCACGATGTCTTCCTTGCGCGTGCGCAGCGCAGGGAGCTCGAACATGATCGTATTGATCCGAAACAGAAGATCGCTACGAAAGCTCGCAACGCTCGTCATCTCGACCAAGTCGCGATGGGTTGCCGAGATCAGGCGCACGTCGGCTTCGCGGGTCTACACCTCGCCCAAGCGGCGATAGACTTTGTCTTCGAGCACCTTGAGCAGCTTCGGCTGAACCGTCAGATCGAGATCGCCGATTTCGTCGAGGAACAAGCTGCCCTCGTGGGCAAGCTCGAGCAGTCCGCCTTTGTCGGCACTCGCCCCGGTAAATGCGCCTCGGCGATGACCAAATAGCTCGGACTCCGCAAGGTCCTTGCTCAGGCCCGCGCAGTTCAGGTCGACGTAGGCGGCATCGGCACGCTTGCCGTGCTCGTGAAGCCAGCGCGCGAGCACGCCCTTGCCAGTGCCGGTTTCGCCGAGGATCAACACCGATGCTTGGCTATGCAGCACCGCGTGCGCCAAGTCCGACAGCTCGCGAATGGCGCGACTCTGGCCGATAAACGGATCGAAACGGGCACTGCCGCGCGTGCGGGCCGCGGCCGTGTGCTTCCGCTCCTCGCGCCTTTGCACGAGCAAACGTCCAACCATCACCAACAGCGCTTCGGCATACACAGGTTTGGTGATGAAGTTGTCGGCCCCCGCTTTGATGGCAGACACTGCGAGATCGTACGTGGCATGCCCGGTGAGCACGACTACGGGCGTCTTGTCCCCGCGCGCACGCAAGGCACCAAGGAAGCCGAGCGCATTGCCGTCGGGTAGGGGGGCTTCACGCCGGCCCCGCTTGCCCCGCTTGCCGCGATCACCCCCCCAGCTCAAACTCCCGAGCTATGCCGCGTGCCGCTCCTTGCTTCCGCCTGCTCCTAGCCTGTGCTCCCCTGTTCTCAGCCTGCGCGCTCGATTGGTCGAGCAAGAAGGCGCCTTCGATGGACGCCGGGCCCGACGAGTTGAGCGACGGGGGGGCCAAGGGGGGGGGGCAGCGATGCTGAGGTCGACCGTCCCCGTCAGGACGGCCAGGTCGAAATTGATCCTGACGCTGGCACCTGCGCGGTCGACGTAGACGGCGACGGCTTCGGCCTCACGTCCATGCCGGTATCCTGCACACCGAGCCAAGGCACTGCGCCGCGCGGGGGCGACTGTGACGACGGCAACAATCAGCTGTACCCCGGGCAGACGGAGCTCTGCGACACCTTGGACAACGACTGCGACGGTAAGGTGGATGAAGGGCTACTCACGGTGCTGGATACACGCGTGTGGACGCAGCCGACCCCGGACGAACCCGCGAGCACGCACCTTGCGCTCGCGCCACGGCGCGAAGGCGGCGCTTGGCTGCTGCACGGATATACGCCTAGCGCGCCCACCTTTAGCCCCACGCCGCTCGGCGTTTGGCAGCTGGCACAGGAAGGTACCCTGGTGGGGGAAGCGAGCGAGCCCGCGAGCACGCTAGATAAGCTGGTCGGAGACTTCGTGGCCGATGGCGACGGTACCTATGTGGCCGTGGCTCGCGTTCGCATTGTGGAAGATTGGGGCGGCATCGAGCTGTACTTGCTCAATGCGGAGACCCTCTCGTACGTAGCCGGCGCAACCGTGTTGACCGTGAATGCTGCACTTGCGATTCCTTCGCTTCATGACATCTCGGTGATGCAGGATTCCTCGGGCCAGGTGCGCGTCGGGCTCGCCTATACGAACCGCTACGGAGGCGACAATGAGGCAGTGTTCGTGGTTTACGAGCTGGCCCAGCACCAGTTGATGTCGTCGGGTATCACCAAGGCGCTGGCCACCGGGGACACGCTCAACCGTTACCTGGACGCGACCATCGAGCGCATCCCCTGCCGCGACGAGTGGTTGTTTGCAGCACGGCTGAGCAAGGGCGGCGGCAAGCGCGGTCGCCTGGACGCGGATGGCAAGGAAATCGACGTGGATCAGGAGGCGCTCGGGTTGCCTTCGATGCTACGCGCTCGCCCGACTCGCTGCGGCAAGGAAGATCCCGAGCTGCTCGCGCTGACCAATGATCAGGTCTGGCGTTTGCGCGTATCGCGCAGCTCTGCGTCGCTCAGCCGTGTCGGCGTCGCGCTCTCGCTGAGCACGGGTGCGGGCTTCGGGTCATCGGCGAGCGCGGTCTACAAGGGCGGACTCTGGTACGTGACCACGAAGGATCTCGACCAGGGCGGTAAGGCTACGCTCTGGGAGGTGGACCTCAATGCATCGCTCGACTCGCCCGCGCGCCGCATCGAGCTGTTCACGGCCCCGAGCGATCCCAACCCAGGCTCCGGCTTCGCGTCCTCCACCTCGGTCGCGACTGACAGCACACTCGTGGTGGGCTTTCCCAACGGGTTTGGTGCCGGTGGAGGCGGCAACCAAGTCAGTAATCTCAACTCCCTGCGATCCAACGGCGTCACCGACCCGGCCGTGGGCGTGACCTATCGTCTCGGCTGCCCGGCGAACTGATCCCGTGGTGTCCCACTTGTCATCTGAGCTCAATTTGCGGCGTTCTTGAGTAGTATTTCAGCAACCCGCCCACCTGCCGAGTCGCGAGCAGCTTGTATCGCGACCACCGACGCATCTAGGGAAATCTAAGCCTGCGCGCGGCGCCGCGACGCTGTTCAGTGAGTGTGACGGGCAGCGTGCGCAGTCTGGCTTGCGCCCGATATCAGTCCCCGTCACAGGATGGTTATGCCTAGCACGGGCTGCATACGGGGTGCTTACCCAGCACTACGAAGGAGGCAAGAACCTCTACTCTCGCCTCTTCCCTCCCAGAGGTGTTGGCAAGGGTATGCACCGGTCGTGCTTACCATTACACGCGACTACCCCGACTTAGTCCAGCCAGTGGGGTTAAGCCTGGCGCATAGCGGGTGTTTGTGGATCTGACGGTCTGAATACTTACGTAAGATTTGGCCGACTTACCGTTCGTCCCATACAGTCCGCTACCTGAGCGGGCACCCGACCCTGACTCGAGAGGAGTAAGCATGCGCCTGGAATTAGTGGCCGCGGCAACCCATCCGCGTGAGAGCGCAAGTTATTATCAGGGGCTTCACGCCTGCTACAGTCGCTTCGATGCCGAGAGCGCCGCCAAGGGACGACAAGACGGGGAGCGTCGCGTTGGATTGTTCTTCGTGCTCGCACGCGAGCGCCAGACTATTGTCGGGGGCGTGGGCCTCCATCTTAGGCTTGCTGCCGGCACTCTTCCGGTAGAACGAGCTCTCGGCGATCACGTGCTGCTGCAGCATAAGCTTAGTGCCCATCGCAGCGTGGCCGAGCTTAGCGGTCTATGGGTGGATAGTAGCCTGCGAGGCTCCGGCATGAGTCAGCGCCTCATGCAAGCGGGCATGGCTGCTCTGCCACTGCTGGGTGCGGACGTGGGCGTCGGCTTCTCTCACCAACACGTGCTCGGCTTATACGCAACGATCGGGCTGTTTCCAGATCCGGAGCTTTCGAACTTTAGCTATCCGGACGACCGATATCTTTCCAGCGTGCTCTGGGCCGATGCGCTCGACCTGTCCGGCGTGAATGCTGCTGTGAAGCGCCGCATCGTCAAAGCCCGCGCGACCTTCGTTAACGGCGACAAAATACGTCTCCCTTCCGAGCGGCCTCCGGCGCTGGACGAGGCCCTGGGGCGCGCACGCGGCCCGCGCAAAGCTGCATAAACAATCGTCTTAACCTGTTGCTGGAGCAAAATCTATGTGGACTCACGAGATCAAACATGCGGCCGACGGTGTACAGCGTAGCGTCGTGCGCGACGGTGAACGCTCGGCCCAAGTCGAGACACTGATCGACGCCCAGCACATTAGCCAAAGCAACGCGCTCTCACCCGAGCGGGTGGCTCGCACGGTGCAGGTCACGCAGGCCGAAGGGGATGAGGAGTTGCTGGGCGCAGCTTTGTACCTAGGTCTGCAGCACGGTCGCTTGAACGGTAAGACTTCCGTGCTCGCGTCGGTGGCGCACGGAGATTTGCCCGTGGCAAGACTCGCTCGCCTCGAGGCACTCAAGGGCACGAACCTGTTTGCGCAGACCATGGATGTTGCAACCTTCCAGTGCTTCGCCCAGTCAGGGGAAGCGGCGCGCGCGCTGGTTCGCAGCACGTTTGCCGGTGAGATCGAGCGCACCGTGCAGGGTTGGGCGCCTCGCTTTTTTGCGGGGCCGTGGGCCCGTGCCGTGCTGAAGCGCGAGCTTACGCGACGTCAGTACGTGCAGACTCTCTACAACATGCATCAGTACGTGCGTTTCACGACGCGCCTGCTCGGGCGAGCCGTCGCGATAAGTCCGACCACCCCTTTGCGTAATCACTTCCTCGATCACCTCAGTGGCGAGGTCAATCACGAGATCATCATCGAGCGCGACCTCAAGCACATCGGCGCAGACGTCGACTACGTGATGAAGCAGCGCGTGCCAAACGCCGAGACCCGCATGTTCATGGTGACGCAACAAAGTATGGTCGCCTTTGAGCAGGACCCCGTGCTCTTCATGGCATGTCCGCTCGCAGCCGAGGGCATTACCGCGCATCTAGACCAGGAATTTTTGGACAGCCTGCGTGCTTGCGTGGCGAGCTGGGGCTACCCCGAGCCCAAGCACGCCACCATGTTCTTCTCGTCGCACATCCACACCGACGGCGGCGACGATGGACATTGGCAGAAGACGATCGACATCCTGGACAAGCACATCGCCAGTGACATCGAGCAGCAGGGCTTTCTCTCAGTGCTCGAGCTCGCGATGGCTGGCATCGAAGCGAGCTTCAACTCTAACGTGGCGGAGCTAAGCTTATTCTCCGCCTGATCGAGTCGCGCTGCGGGCGCTTCCATTCCTGACGCGCGCGCACCCGACTGAGCGAGGCCGCAAGTCTCATCCCGTGCTCCAAGGCTTCCGCGTCGCTCATGCCGAGCGAATCTACCATCCACGGCATGGCCAGCGTCGTTTTCGCGAACACCTTGATCGGATAGCTGCGCTGGACGACCAAATTCATGGTCGACACCACGGCCCGTGCGGCGCTAGGTCCGAAGCCTGAGCCCTCGATGACTTGCGCTACGCAAGCGAGCTGCCTGCCGAGCTGCGCATAGAAACGTTCGATGTAACCGCGGGCTTCCGCATGGGGTGGCGGCGCGTCTTGCTCGATGACGATCAGCATCGCTGTGCGGCCGTAGCGCGTGACGAGCTTGCGGGCGAGCGTGAAGTGGGCGTCGACCAGACTTACCGTCGGCATGCCTTTCCAGACGCTCAGGATGGTCTCCCGGTAGTGCGCCAGACCGCATTCGGCATCCAAGATGAACTCGAAATCGTCGCTCGCCATTAATTACGATGCTACGCACCGTTTCGCCCCAAGCGAAAGCCGCTAGAGTGAGCTACGGGGCATGCACGCAGACACGCCGACACGGCCAGCAGCCTGCGCAGAAGCACGCGCTGAGCGTGTGGAACGCACAAACACTCAGCTAAAGTTCCCGCAGGCGCTCCCCGAGACGGTTCCGAAGCGAGCGACCCCGAAGTAGGAGCGTTTTCCAAGTGGCTCAGCGCCCGGCACGACGAGCTCAATGGTCGGGAGGCTGTTTCGAGCTCTACGGAGCGGCGCTGCCAGTCGGGCTAGGGCGGGCTAGGGCGCAACCGTACGCACACTTTTCACATCTCTGCAGGTCCCGTCTCCAACGGCCATGCAGCTTACTCAGTTAGACAAACGACGCTCAGATTCACCGCCGCGCGGCAAACCTCGGAAGAGGCGGCCCCTAACCCTGGGGGTTGGAGCAGCTCTCGCTCTCGCCATCTCCGTCATTGCGGACACTGCCGCCGCTTTTCCCACGACGTTCAACACCCAGGCGACGACCGCTGCCGCGAAGATCGCGTCCGATCAGATCCGGACCAAGCTCATCCTCGACAACTCGTGCATCAACGATGGCCGGCCGTTCATCAAAGACGTGACGAACTTCCCCGTCGTGCTGCTCGCAACGCTGGAGCGCATTCACCGGGCCAGCGGACCGCAGGATCAATTTACGTGTTCACTCGTGCCCGGAGGACCCGCGGTCAGCGGGTTGGAGTGGGCAAAGAAGCAGCTTTTGACCGTCAGCCCCTGGAGGACCGGAACGACACACGGGGCGCCAATGGTAAGGACTACATCACCCGCTGGGCGCAACCGCAGGGACCCACCAACTATCAAGAGGCGCGGAGTGTCGTTAACAGCTGTGTATACAAGGGCTTTGCTTGCGGCCGCAATCTCGACCTTCCCGCTTCGATCTTAGGTGAGCCCGTGACAGGCGTTGCTCCTTCGCCCTGGGGAATTCAGTACACTCCAAAATGTACGGAGCTCGTCGACGGCCTCATCTTTATCAATGCCACGCCCAGCTGTCACGAGCAGCTTGCCGAAGAGCTCCGACGCTGGAACCTTTACATCGTTGCGCACGCAGGAGACTACGGTTCGTTCTTCGAGGCTGTGGACCCTCAAACAGTGCCGGGGACCTTTCAGGCCTTCAAGCAGCGGATCTTAGCCGCCAACGTCGGAAGACCGAACAACGTGGCTTCGTGGTACGTGAATAGCCGCAATGAACGCATCGACTTTCTCAATACCCATGGTCTTGACCAGTTCGAGTGGGGCATTCGCGCTGTCGACGGTCGCCCGATCGCGTCTACCAACATCAGCCAGTGGCCATTTCTCGCGGGTGACATTCTGCAAGCGAGCCGTGACGGCCTAGTGCGGATTCGTAATGCGCGTACAAATAGCACAGTCACCCTCGATCTACGCAACCATCGCGCGCCGATACGCACTCTCGATGAAGACTATCCGCCGACGCTCGAGATCGCGCGCATTGACGCGCTTAAGGGCCAAACACGTCCCGCCCGCTCCGTGATCCACGCGACAGATCAGAGGAACAACATCGATTGGAATCGCTTCTCGATCGTGAAGCCTCCTGTGCTGGGGAATGCCAGCTACTTCTGGGAAGGTGGTTTGCCCTACGTGGGATACCTCCCCAACCCTTTCGAGCGGGGCGCGGATCGGTTTGAGGTCGAGCTTTGCGACAAGGCGAACCTGTGTGTCCGCAAGACCGTCGAGGTGACGATTACCGGCGCCGAGGACGACAAAAGGGGGCTGATGTCCTCGGGATCAGGCTCATGGTCGGCGCGGGTCAGCGTCCTGAACAACGACGACGACCCCCATACATGATCAGTTTGTAACTCTCGGCGCGGAGGCCATTTTTGCTTTTCGAGGCCGGCCTGGCGTGATGGACCAACCTCGGAGTTGGTCGAGAATGGAAGGACTCCTGCGCCAGTTGGGATCCTTTCCGAAGTGGTTCA
>JBBSJC010000355.1:0-8558 GCA_038257655.1 Polyangiales bacterium
GACTACGATCACGGGTCGGTAGGAGACGGCGTCGACAGCCGGTACCGTTTGGCCAAAGAAGCGCCTAACGTCATCCCACCCGCCAACCCGGCTGCCGTTGATGAAAGTCTGCGGGGTCGTTTTGACGTCGTGCTCTGCCTTGAATGCGTCTTGCTCCGCGCGATTCTTCAGCGGATGGTCGTCTACCACGTAGCCCTTGCGCTTGAGCAGATGGAGCGCTTTCAGACCGTAAGGACAGGTATGCTCCGGGGTAACCATCCGGTATAGGGTCGCTTGCTTGAGTTCGCTGGTGGCCATGTTCGACTAGTTCGCGGGCATGGCGTCGAGCATCTGGCGCATCATGCCGATCTCCGTCGCTTGAGCATTGAACATCTCTGCGGTAAGGCTTCTCAGTTTGTCATTGGTGACATGAGGCACGGCCCGATGGGTCACCGGCAGCGCGCCCGCATGATGGGTTATCATTTCCAAAAGGAACATACGGTCCAGCTCCGCTCCGCTCATCTTCTTCATCTCCGCCATCTCCTGGTCGGCGTGAGAATCCGCGGGCATCGGCGCGGGGTCGGCCTTACCTGTCGCCATCTCCCGCACCGAGCGCATGGTAACGACCTCTGCGGCTTGGACGTCGCGCATCATCGTCGCCATCGCTTTGACTTGCGGGTCCGCTCCCCGCGCAATCACCTGATCCGCCATCTCAATCGCCATCTCGTGGTGAGGTACGAAAAAGTCGATGAACGCAACGTCATTCTCTGGCGTCATCGGGATTCGTCGATCGCCGACTAGCCCAAAGTCGGCCCTTGCCTTGTCTGCAGGGGCAAGGTCTTCGCCGGAGTCTTTCACGCCCATCTCGGTAAGCATCTTACGCATCTCGCCAATTTCTCGACCCTGAGCTTCGAACATTTCCTCCGCCAACTTCTTCAGGTCAGCCCGCTTCAAGGTGGGCAATGCGCGATGTGTGGTTGGCAGCGCAGTGGCGTGATGAGTGACCATGTCTAGCAAGAACATCTTATCGAGCTCGGCGCCGGACATCCCCTCCATGTGCTTCATTTCGGCGTCGGCGTGGGGGTCCTTCGGCATGGCACTGGGGGCCTTTTCCGAGTCGAGAGCCTTGAGCGCTCCTTCCAGGGTAGCGATCTCTGCGGTTTGCACCTGGCGCATGCGGGTGGCCATGTCTTTCGTTGCGGCGTTTTCGCCTCGGGCGATAACATGTTCGGCCATCTCGACTGCCATCTTGTGATGCTCGACAAAATACTCGGCAAAAGCGCGGTCGTTCGCTGGGGAGAACGGGACCCGGCGATCGCCGACCACCTGGTCCGCACCACCGGAGTCGTCGCCGTTGTTCCCTGCCCCGTTGTTCTCTGGGCCGGAGTTGCCTGTACCTTGTGAGTCTCCACCGACGGCGTCAGCGTCTTTGTTACCGGACTCCGAACATCCTCCTGCACAGGCGAATGCCAGTACTACGCTGCCTGCGATGCCCATACGGCGTACATCCGCACCGCGCCCGAGTGTTACCAGCTTGGATAGCATGTGATGATACCTTTCTTGAAGAACGCGAAAAGAGCACATCTGTCCCGCATGTGGCGAGTGCGCGCGCATGACGCGTACGCAGCGCGATGAAAGTGCTTCGAAATCCAATAGCAAGGGCCTCCTGGCTCAGCAGTGCAATGCTTAGGCCACTGGCGTCCAATGCTCAGGTCACCGGGAGCGTCAAAATCTCTCCGAGTGTCAGACTAAGGGCGAGGTTCCCGAAGAGGTGTGCGAGCAAGGCGGCCGAAGACCCGGCATGATGCGGTAGCATCGCGCGCTGGACATTACTATAAGGAACCTTGGCCTAAGGTTGCCCCGCGTGCTCGTCTTTCACATGCGCCAGAACAGATTGAGCCTTGCGAATCAAGTCCTCCGCTTGCGTGAGATCATTGGCTGCAAGTGCTTTGCGCGCTTGGCGCATGAGCATGCTCAGCTTCTGCACGTGACCGGCAGGGCCCGTTGCCGGAGAGGTCACCGTCGGCGTTTGCCCGACGGGTGGCGGCGGACGCGCTCGCGCAGGACGTGCAGGCGTCCCCGGGACAGCCTCTATCGTGCGGGCATTGGCTGCCGGTTTACTCGGTACCTCCGTGACGACGGGCTCGTTGCCTGACGCTGACGCTACCGTTTCCTTCTTGGGCGCGGCCGGCTTGGGGGGCAACTCCAGTTTCGCGGCCGCCGCGCTGTCCTGTAGCGGATTCGCGTCAGTCGCTGTCGTTGAAGGAACAGGTGCCCGTGGAACAGGAGCCGCGCGTGCACGTAGATCTACGTTAACCTGAATGTTCGGCGAGACCTTGAGCGCGACAATTGAAGGAATGGACACCTTGTGGTTGCCCAACTTCACGACGAAGCTGGCCTGCACGCGCAACGCATCTCCCCCGCCGTTGGTGCTTGCGGCATTGGGACTCCAGCGCACGCGTGCCTTGGTCGTAATGTCTTGGGGTACGCCATGAACAGTAAGCTTGCCCGTCAAGGTTGCCTCCTGCGCAGAGTCCGGTACGAGCTTGTCAATGCCAGAGACTTGGGTGAGCACGAGCTCGATGTTCGGAGCGCGTGCAGCGTCGAGCCAGTTTTCGCTGCGCAGATGCTCATCGCGCAGATCGTTGTTGGTCTTGATCGACGCGACGGGAACCGAGATGCGTGCCTTCGCCGCGCTGGGGGCGTTTGGGTCCACGCTGATTTCACCGCTCACCTTGGAGGTGACGCCAGTGATGCGCTCGAGCGGCGCGTCGGAGACGAACTGAATCTGACTGCCTGCCCCTACTTTGAAGCTTCGTAGCTGCGCCGCGCCATCGCTCGCATGCAGCAGGCACACTCCGAAGGTAAGGCTAGCCAGCCACCGCGAAGCGGCACCGCCCGGCGACGGTGTGGACCTCGGACTCATCCGTTGCCCGCGTACTTCGCCAGGGTTCGCTCGTTTTCGAAGTAGAAAACCTTACCAGAAGCGTCTCGCGCGATGACGGCGGTCGCCTTGTCGACAGAACGTTGAGAGCTCGGGTCCGATGCGCTGCGAGCGTCAGGATTGTTCTTGAGCTTGTCCTCGCACATCTTGCAACAACCAAAGTAGGTCTTGTCGGCGACCACCACGGGAATTTGCGGGCTACCCATGTACTGGTCATTCACCATGCAAACCGTGCTGGGGTCGGTGACGCGTACGAGCTCTGCGGCCTGGTTGGCAGCGTGGGAAGCCGGTGCGGACGCCGGAGCCGCGGTTGGCGGGCTCGCCGCTGACTTGGGGCCAACGGCTTGACTGCTCCCGTTCAACTCCGATTGCGGGGGCGCTGCCGCGCTGCACGCGTAGATGGATGTCGCAAACAAAAACATCGATAACTTCATTTGCATCGTAGTGTCTCCTGGCATGCATGAACGATGCAGAGGGCGTGCCACGTCTGGACTGCCGAAACGCATGCGGTAGCGTTGGCAAGCGACTCTGTTTGTGACCGAGTGCGTCACAAGGTTGGCGGCGGTGGTTACAAACGGACGCTCCCGGCCCGTCTTTTAGGAGTAAGTCCGCTTGGCGCAAGGATTGCTTCGCCGCGTACCTCGAGGAGATCGCATGAAAAGGATCGTTGCGTTGATGCTGTGCTGCGGGGGGCTTGCGACCGCTGCTTGTGAATCGTCCGGCAAGGGGGAAAAGCCGACAGATGAAGGCGGCGGGTCCACCGCTACTTTGTACGTGGCAAATGGCAGCACGAGCTCGGTAAGCATCCTCGATCCGTACACTCTCAAGCTGATCGAAACGCTCGCACTAGATAGCGAGTACAGGCCACACCACTGGGCGCTCTCCCCGGATGGCAAGAGTGTGCTCTTATCGGCGCCTAACGCGGACCTTTCAGGCGGACACGGGGGTAGCGCGGAGGAGCCCGATGCCGGCGGTTCAGCGGGCGGGGGTGCTCATGGTGCCGTGCACGGAGGCGGCGGACAAGCGAGCGAGGCGATGTCGGCCGTCTATCGGATTGACACAGCTACCCGCAAAGCCACGCGCCTGGCCGAGATTGACGCTACCGTGCACAACGCCGCTTACACGCGCGACGGTAAGCAGGTGCTGCTCGGCATGATGGAGCACGGTATGCTCGCGGCGTATGACGCCAGCTCGTTCAAGGAACTGTGGTCGCTGGACGTGGGAGAGATGCCGCTCGAGGTTTCACCCACGCCCGACGGCAAGACGGCACTGGTTGCGCTTTCTGGTTCAGCGCAGGTTGCGGTCGTCGATCTGTCGACCCAAAGGTCAAGCAACTTGCCCGTTGGCATGGTCCCGATCGCTGCGTGGTTGGGCGGCGGCAGCGCCTACGTGACGAACGAAGGCGACAAGAGTGTCAGCGTCGTCTCACTCAAAAGTCTGACTGTGGAGTCGACCTTCCCCGCGGGCGGTACGCCAGGTCAGGCATTCACTTCGCCCGATGGCAACGAGCTCTGGATCGCGCTGGAGGACGTGGGCAAGCTGCGCATCGCGGATCCGAAATCAGGCAAGATGCTGGCGGAAATCTCTGCTGGGGTGAAGCCGCACGGCATTGCCTTCGAGCCCTCGGGCAAGCGCGTGTTCGTCACCGATGAAGGGGACGGCAAGGTGCTGGTATTCGATCGGGCTAAGCGTGAGCTGCTCAGCACGATTGACGTTGGCGGCGAGCCTAACGGTATCCTCTGGGTTGCAAAGCAGTAGTCGTTTCCCATAGACATTGCGACCAGGAAACTTGATGCAACTGATAAGAGCGTTCGCCCTCTGCTGGCTCGCTGCCTGCACGCCTCAGGCGGTACCGTCTGAGCTTCCGTCCGGCAGTCCGGTGCGCGCAGACGCACCCGCTGCACCGCGGCCGCCAGCCGGTGCACTCGGGAAGGGAACTATTCGCGTGCCTGCACCCGAGCCCATGAAAATGGATCACGGGGCGCACGGGGCGATGAAGATGCCGCAGCCAACTGGAGCGGGGGCGGAGCCCGCTCCCGCAACGCAGCCCGCTCCCGCAACGCAGCCCGCTCCCGCAACGCAGCCGGCTCCCGCACGGAAAACTAGCCCGGGCCCGACGTCCAAGAAGCCAGGGGCAGTGACACCGTCAGGCCCGAGCCCAAGCGCGCCGGCGCCCGCTACGACGCCACCCAAACCCAAAGACCCTCATGCCGGCATGGAGGGGATGTGATTTCCGCTGCCTGGCCACGGCGCACTCTGCTCGTGGCGCTTTGCTTCACGCTCCTGGCTTGTGCAGGGCGCAGACGGGAACGCGCCGTAGCCGCCACGGCCGAGACCATACGGTCGCGCACCGGTTTCGAGGTGGATGCGAGCAGTGACGTCTTCGCTTCAAAGCCTTCCCAGGACGTTCGCGCGCTGCTGCAAAAGCCGCTCAATGCGGACGATGCCGTGCGCCTGGCCGTGATCAACAACAAGCGTGTACGCGCGGAGCTAGACGGACTTGGAATCGCCGTGTCGGCTGTGGTCGCTGCTGCACGGCCGCCCAACCCTCGCGTAGAAGGTCATGCAGGCTTCGACAACGGTCTGTCTGCTTATGGTGGCACCGTGGAGATAGCACTCTCCCGACTGCTCACGCTGGGTAAAGCGAGTGGGCTTGCCAAACATCAGCTTGCCGCAGAAAGGTTACGGGTCGGCAACGAGGTAATGGGCTTTGCGCTGCATGCCAGGTCGAGCTTTCACAGTTACCTTGCGGCTCGCAAACTCGTGCAAATCGGCATGACCATGCTTGAGGCAGCCGAGGCAAGTAAGGAAGCGGCGCGAGCGCTGCTGGAAGCCGGGAACATTCGCCAGCTCGACTACGAGATGGAGCATGCCTTTGCGGAAGAGAGTCGACTGACCTTAGCCATGGCCCAGAAGACCGAGCTCAATCTCAGAGAGGATCTCAATACCTTTTTCGGAGTTTGGGGACCTTATACGCGCTGGGTCGCCGTCGATGACTTCCCGGCGCTACCCGCTCAGGATCCCGTCGAAGGTGATGTTGAACGAGCAGCGATTGAGCAGAGTCTAATGCTCGCTCAGATGCGTCAGCAGATCGAAGCTCAGGCCGCGCAGGTGGGTCTTGCGAAAGTCGCCGGTATAGTTCCGGAAATCAACGCCGGTGTTGACGTCGATTTCGAGGAGGAGTTCAGCCGTGTGGGTCCGGTGGTCAGCGCCGAAATTCCGCTCTTCGATCAGGGCCAGTCCGAGACGATGCGCGCCAGGGCGATGCTCGACCAGACGCGGTCGCTCTATGTAGCGACCGCCGTGGAGGTGCGCTCGCTGGCTCGCCGTGCTCGTAACAATCTGACGATCACGCGGCAGGTAGTTCTGCAGTACCAGGACGCGATCATCCCTTTGAGGAAGCGCGTCATCCGCGAACAGCTCAAGCAGTACAATGCGATGGAGGCGGGAGTCTTCGAAGTGCTTCAGTCCAAGCGTCAGGAGCTCGAGGCCACGCAGAACCACGTGCGTGCTCTTCGCGACTATTGGGTCGCGCGCGCGGAGCTTGCACAGCTACTCGCAGGCGGCAGCTTGTCCAGAGCCGATGGCGGGTGGAGCAGCACGTCGGGTGGCTCGCAGGAAACCGGTGGCTCGAGTAGCGCGCAGCAAGGGGGCGATGATGATTAGACGTCGACAGTTTCTGCTGCACGGCACTGCAGTGCTCGCAGGCGCCCGCGCCGTGCTCGAGACCAATGTCACGGCTGCGCAAGTCGCGGAGGGCACAGCGAGTCCCGTAGCCAAGACTCCCCTGGCAGCGCTGGACAAGCGCTACAGGCCGGTGATCACGCCCAACGGAAGCACCCTACCTTACCGTTTGCTAGGCGGCGTCAAGGTTTACCACTTGGTGGCGGAGGTAGTTCCGAATCATGAGATGGCGCCGGGCATCGTGCTCGAGTGCTGGGGTTACAACGGAAGCACACCAGGTCCTACGATAGAAGCAGTCGACGGGGACCGTGTGCGCATCTACGTCACCAACAAGCTACCCGAGCCTACCAGCGTCCATTGGCACGGCATCGTGCTGCCCAACGGAATGGATGGTGTCGCGGGCCTCACTCAGCGACCGATCGCGCCCGGAGAAACCTTCAAGTACGAGTTCGCTTTCGATCGTCCGGGTACTTTCATGTATCACCCGCACTTCGATGAAATGACGCAGATGGCCCTGGGCATGATGGGCACGATCGTGGTGCATCCTAAGGTGCAAGGCCGCGCGGTCGACCGCGACTTCGCGATGATGCTCAGTGAGTGGACCGTCAAGCCCGGTGAGCGTCGCCCGAACCCGCTCGCCATGAACGACTTCAATTTACTGACCTTCAACAGCAAGACCTTCCCGCTGACTGAACCGCTGGTGATGAAAACCGGCGAGCGGGTACGCATCCGCTTCGGAAATCTTGGCGCCATGGACCACCATCCCATTCATCTACATGGTTTGTTCTTCAAGGTGACCGCCACGGACGGAGGACCCATTCCCGAGGCAGGCCAGTGGCCCGAAACCACCGTGCTCGTGCCGGTGGGATCCACGCGGGATATCGAGTTCACTCCTCCCGAGCCCGGAGATTGGGCGATGCACTGTCACATGACCCACCACATCATGACGCAGATGGGACACGACGCGCCAAACATGGTGGGAGCCAAGACCGCCGCCCTCGATGCGCGGATGCGCAAGCTAGTGCCCGGTTATATGAGCATGGGCCAAACGGGGATGGGAGGGATGGGCGAGATGGGGATGCCCGTACCCGCCAACTCGGCCCCGATGCGCGGGGGTGACGGTCCCTTTAGTTACATCGACATGGGTGGCATGTTCACCGTCCTCAAAGTGAGGGACAAGCTCGAATCCTACGCCGATCCAGGCTGGTATAAGCACCCCGACGGCACAGTTGCAGAGGTGGCTTCTGAAGCTGACCTCACGCGCGACGGAATCAAAACGTAAGTAAGACTCACGCACTGAGGAGAATTGATATGAAGCTAAGCATCCTGCTAACTCTTGCCCTGTCACTGTTGGCGCCGGCGGGCGCGCTCGCCTGCGACGAGCATGAGCGAGCCAGCGGTACCATCAAAGGCACAGTCAAAATCGTCACCGACACGAGTCTTACGGTTCGCACGCCGGACGACAAAGACGTCACAGTGACCCTCAACCCCAAGACCAAGATCGAGACCGGCTCCAAGCCTCTGGCCGTGGGACAGCCGGTGATCGTGCAAGCAAAGGCAGAGGGAACCGCTGCACCGCTAGCACTGAACGTCAAGCTCAACACCGCTCCTGCCACAGTGCACAAGGACCCGGCCGGTGCCTCGTCTACGGCTTACAAGCACGCACAGCACGCTCAGGCAGCGCCTGCGCCAGTCAAGTAACGCTTAGCCTGAGCTTTCCTCGGCATCGGCCTGCTCGTCGGGGCGCACGCCGTATTTGCGCAACAGGCGATAGAAGCTCTCGCGCTCGACGCCGGCGTGATTGGCCGCCGCTGCGATGCGTCCCGAATGTCGCTTGAGCACCCCGAGTAAGTAGCGGCGCGCTGAGTCGTCGCGCGCTCGGTCGCTGGCTTCTTGCCAGGTCAACGCGGCAAGGTCGGGGTGGCCTGACGTTTCCGCCGTGTCCATCACC
>JBBSJC010000356.1:0-8541 GCA_038257655.1 Polyangiales bacterium
CGGTGTTCATTTTTCGCAACCAGCGTGGGACAGGGATCAAGCTGCTCGCGTATGACGGCCAGGGCTACTGGCTGTGCCAAAAGCGCCTTTCGCAAGGGAAATTCCAGCACTGGCCTGAGGGGCACGGTGTGCAGCGCGAGCTGCTCGCGCACGAGCTCGCAGTGCTGCTCGCGGGTGGCGACCCGTCGCGCACGCATGCAGCTCCGCAGTGGCGGCGCGTGACACCGTTGATGGCTGTGTGACGAGCGCTGTTGCAGGCGAGGCAAGAAAAGGGATTGACATTCTCGCTGAGAAGATCGCAATAGCGCGATCGAAACCGCGAGCACAAAGCAGAAGAAGAGTAAGGCGAGCGAGCCCGACATTTCGAGCTTCGACATGGTCGAGGTCGAAAAGGCTCTCGCACGCGTGCAGACTCAGCTTGGGCCGGCCGACTACGACTTGTTCAGACGGCTGGTGAACACGTGCGCGGCGGTGGCTGCGATCTTGAGTTCGCAGCGGGCGATGCTCGCGCGGCTGCGTCGTCTGTTCGGTTTGTCTTCGAGCGAGCGCAGCAGCAGCGTGCTTTCAGGCCAGGATGCCGCCGAGGAGACGCCGCTGCGCCGGGTGAGGGTGAGCCAGCGGGCGCGGAACCTTCCTCGAGCGAGCCAGTCGGGGATGCCCCTGATGAGCGCACCAAACCTAAGGGGCATGGCCGCCTGCCCGTGTCCATGTATAAGACAGCCGAGCACATCCCGGTGCTCCACCTGAGTCTTCACGTGGGCGGCGCTTGCCCCGACTGCCGATTCGGCAAGCTCTACGACCTTAGGAAACCTGCCCAGTTCCTGCGCATCTTCGGCCAGCCGATGTTCGCTGGCACGTGCTGGGACTGTCAGCGTCTGCGCTGCTCGAGCTGCGGACAAGTGCATACGGCAAAAGCCCCCGCCGAAGCGCATGGACCCAAGTTCGACGAGTCCGCCGTGGTGATGATCGCGATGTCTCGCTACAGCCTGGGCCTACCGCACAACCGCATCGAACAGATGCAGAAACACATGAAGCTGCCCGTCCCGGCTTCCACGCAGTGCGATGTCATCTACGAGAATGCGCCAGCGTTCGAGCCTGTTTTCGCAGAGCTCGAGCGACAGGGCGCACAGGGTGAGCTCATGCATAACGACGACAGCCACGGGCCCGTGCTTGCACTCATGGGAGAGCGTCGAGCAAAGCTCCTTCAGCAGGGGAACTTTCCCGACCCCGAGCGCGTGGGGATGTTCACCACGGCTATCGTATGCATCACCAACATGCTCCCGATCTTACTCTTCTACACGGGCCGCAAATACGCCGGCGAAAACCTCGCCACGCTGCTCGAAGCGCGTGATGACGAGCTTGAACCACCCATACTCATGTCCGATGGGCTCGCATCGAGAAACCTTCCCAAAGGTCACCCGGTCGTCGAGGCCAAGCGCCACTCCCGCTGAACTCTTGAGGTCGCTGCACCTTGTCACAACGACCGCGAACTTGCTCTGGAAGCCCTCGATTGCGCAAAGGTCGCCAGGCGCCCCCGTCCTGGTCTGCTGCACCACTCCGACCGCGGCAGCGTCTACGCCAGCGGCGACTACCGCGATGCGCTCACAGACCTGGCGATGATCCCGAGTATGAGCCGTAAGGGAGACTGCTGGGATAACGCGGTGGCAGAGAGCTTCTTCGCCACCATCAAGGGCGAGATGCTCGACCATGAGACCTTCGACACGCGAGCAGAGGCGACAGCCGCGATCGCCGACTACATCGATGCCTTCTACAACGTACACAGGCTGCATTCTTCGATCGGCTACGTCAGCCCGATCGAGTTCGAATTGAAATTGAACTTGAAGTCACTGCGAGAAGCAGCATAGAGAATCTGTCCACCAAACCGGGGCAGCTCCACGACCAAGCGAAGCACGCGAGAGCCCTCGCTCGACATCCCCAGGAGTGCACCTAGTTCACCCTGAACGCTTGCGAAGAGGCTATCGAGCGAGGTCAAGTGCGAGCGCTGAACGGTGTACTCGAGAGCTTTCGGCATGAGCCGTTCGAACTGCTGACGCTGTGCAGCGAGCATCTTGCTGAGACCGAACGGATCCGAGAGCCGTTCGAACTGCTGACGCTGTGCAGCGAGCATCTTGCTGAGACCGAACGGATCCGAGAGCCGTTCGAACTGCTGACGCTGTGCGGCGAGCATCTTGTTGAGACCGAACGGATCCGAGAGCCGTTCGAACTGCTGACGCTGTGCGGCGAGCATCTTGTTGAGACCGAACGGGTCCGCAAGGCGCTCGAACTGCTGACGCTGTGCGGCGAGCATCTTGTTGATACCCAACGGGTCCGCAAGGCGCTCGATTCGTCTACGAAACTCGTCGAACTCTTTCAAAACCTTACCCTTTCGATTTCGCTCTGCGCGATGCGCTCAGGGTTGCGGTTGTAGAGCTGCGTGGTGCGAGTGCTCGAGTGCGCCGCGATCTGCGCAGCAGCCTCGAGACTCCCTCCGTTGCCCATGAAGTTCGTCACGCCGGTGGCGCGGAAAGTATGGTTGCAGACGGACCGCGGCGGCAAGCCCGCCTCGGCCGCACGACGCTTCACCATGGTCAGCGCGCGCTTTCGATCGAGCGCACGAACCGTAAGCTCGCGACTGCGCCCCCGCGTGGAGCGAAACAGCGGCGACTCCAAATCGTCCCGAATCCCTGCGACAGTAAGGTACGCCTCGAGATACTCCACAAGCTTGTGATGCGCGGGCACCCGGTGGTCCTTGCCGCCCTTTTCCCGCAGCAAGAGCGACGCACGAGAACCCATCACCTCGTAGTCCGCCACGCGCATCGACACCACGGCAGACACGCGCGCAAAGCTGTAGAGCATCGTGCCGATGAGCGCCCGGTCACGCAGGCCCACCACGTGCGAGGTGTCGATCGAATCCAGCAGACGCCGCGTGTCGTCTTCAAAGAGCACCGGCGTCTTACCCCCGGTGGCTTGCGCCGTGGGTCCGCGCACGTCAGCCGCCGGATTACTACCCATCTTACCCCCTGTGACCAGCCAGCCGAACACGCCGCGAATCGCGGCCAGGTGCTGCTTCACGGTGCGCGCAGCGTGCTTCTTCGACAAAAACTCGATGTAGCCCGCAACATGCATGGGGCGAATGTTGCCGAGCTCGAGCGCGCGCGCGGCGCTCCAATCGAGAAAGCCGCGCACTGCGTGCACGTATGCCGTGCGCGTGTGCTCGTTGCGCAGGGTGACGGCGAAGAACTCTAGGAAGCGCTCGGTGACCTCGGGGCCGGCCTCGAGCACGAGCAGGGGCAAGGAAGGGGTGCTGGTGTCGTGGAGGTCATGGGCGAGGGCGGTTTGCACGAGGGCAAGTGCTCCGGGTCGGGTGTTCGAGGCTTGGAGGCGTTGAGGAGCATAAAGGACGTTATGTCCCTCAATGCAGAGGCACTCGATCACACTCAGATCTACCTGTCAATTACTTGACTTCGACCACAGCACCGGACCCACAGAAGCGACTGCTACCGGCGGCCCGCTCTTCAGGCGAAGGGCTAGACGCGTGTCGCGCTCGACATCGTGAAGCGGCGCTGCGGGGCCTTGGGCTTACCGTGTGACATCTGCGATCACTGGTTTAGAGCGACAGGCCTTACCATGCATCAGGATGCAGGCGGCGAACACAAAGCGGCGCGACAGCTTGCGGGCCATGTTCGGTAAAGACCGCGCAGAATCTACAATCGCTGGGCGGCAACGAGCCGAGGTAGAAAAGGTGCCATTTTGAAAGGAAAAAACGCGATAGATGCGGCGATGGGAAACCGCCTGATAGATCTGCGTAGCCGAATTACTTCGAATTTTAGCGAGGGTAACTGGGAAGAGCTTGGTCTGCTGACAGGTGCGACTGACACCATCAACAATCACCACCGGCTGTTGCGTAGCCTTGCGTGGAACGATGAGGATTACGACGGCAACGCACTGTCTGTGTTGCGCCAGATCGTGGAAGAAGATGCACGTACGCTTTCCATCATCGAAGCATACGTCGACAAGCGTTTCCCAGGCGAATCGCAATATATATCCGCGAAGCCATCAGAGCGTAAGATCACTTTTTCGCCCCACGTATTCGATGTTCCCGATGGTTTCGTGGAGTTCGATCTTGTGGCGGCGATGATGCCTTTCAGCAAAGAGTTCTCGCCTGTGCATGAAGCGAACAAACATGCTTGCGCGGGGAACGCGCTCCGTTGCTTGCGCGCAGATGACATCTGGGAGGATGCCACCATCATTCAAGACATCTTCAACCTGGTGTTTCGTGCCCAGGTCGTTATCGTGGATTTCACCGGAAAGAACCCTAACGTGATGTACGAGACCGGCATCGCGCACACGCTGGGAAAGCACGTGATCCCCATCACTCAGTCGTTGGATGACGTGCCTTTTGATACGCGCCATCACCGCGCCCTGAAGTACCTACCCAACACTGAAGGCCTGATCACTCTAGCCAACGCTCTTACGAAAAAGCTGAGCCAGTTCTGCCCCAAAACGATAGCGCCTGAACCGCCCGTGTCGGACGACGATCCGCCTTTCTGAAGGGACTCGCTCAAGTCGCTGAATGCGGTTTTGCAAATGCGACTTGTAGCTAGAGCCAGCGGCCATTCTGCATCGGAAACAAGACATGCTGTTTTCGTTTCGCGCGCGTCGGAGCACTCGTCGCCATGAAGGTGCGCGACTACCGCAAAGTGCGGGCGGCGACATCGAAGCAGCGCGGCGGCTCGCGGGGGCACGCGTCGGTGAAGACCACGCAGCTCTACATCCGGAGACCGTAAGAGGCGGGCTGAAGTCGAGCGCGTGCAATCTGAACTGACTACGTTTGTGGGCAATTGCCTCGTTATGCGCCTGCCATAACAGGAGCCGCGGAAGAGACGGCATCCGATGTGATACACTACCAGATGTCTGACCCCGGAACGGCCAAGAGACGACAGAAAACCCAGCGCCAGTGGCGCGAGTACCGCACGGTCCGTGGCCAGCGCCCCGTTAAAAAGTTCCTGGACGACCTCACGGATGAAGAGGCTGCAGAGATCGTCGCCGGCATGAAGGACGTCGTCTCGCACGGTCTGTCCGCTGCAAGACACCTGCACAATGATGTCTATGAGGTTCGCGCGGAGGCGTCCACCCGCAGCTTCCGCCTCTTGTTCGCGACGGAGGGGCGATATAACCACGTGCTCCTGTCCCTATCGGTGTTCGAGAAGCGAACGCAGAAAACGCCGCAGGGCGAGATCACTCTCGCTCAAGAGAGACTGAAAGATTGGCGCTCGCGCGGGTCGGCCAAGAAGAAGGCGGCAAGCTCACAGAAGCGGCACAAGAAAAACCCTGACGCATAAGCTTGCACGCTATAGCGTTGACGCTATGGCACGCACGCTACATACTCGATGGATGCCAAAGGACTTTCTGGCCGAAATCGTCGCTGAGCGAACCGCGAAGAACGCCGCGTTTCCAGAGCTTGTGGCCGACGCGGAAGCGCGCCGTAAGCTCGCGCGTCGACTGGCCGCGCTTCGTGAAAAGAAGTCCCTTTCCCAAACGATTGTGGCCGCTCGAATGGGCACGTCCGCATCAGTAGTGAGCAAGCTCGAATCGGGCAGTGACGTGAAGGTTTCGACGCTTCAGCGATATTGTGCGGCGATTGGCCAAAAATTCGCGGTTGCGCTTTGAAACCCTTCTAAGAGCCCGATAACTTCCCCTACCAAGCCCTCAAACCGGTGGCGGCTGTAACGGACAATGCGTGGGCGTATGCAAGCTTGAGCGCGAGCGGTCTGAGCGTTTGACGCTTCATCCTAGATATTCGTCAGTGACTCAGAGCGGTATGAAGTCTGGGGACCACTCCTGGCACCGGCACGCTGTCTTTTCGCCCTCGCAGGCGCAGCCTGACTGGCAAGCGGGTCCCACACGCCGCCAAATCCCGGGTTGTCCAACGCACGAGGCCACGAACTCCAGGGGTTGCTCCAAGTCGTCGGTGGTCTCGATACATTGCGTGGCACCCGCGGTGCTGCATTCGCCGAAGCAGGGGATACCCGAGATCGACCAGATCTGATCCACGCAGCTGATGACACGGTCGAACTCGCAGCGGTCTGCCGCGCTCTCGGCACAGCGCTCGGGAAAGGCCGAACAGCGAGCGTCCCGCTTAGATTCAACGCAATGCTTCTCAACGCCCTCGCAGTGGACGCTGGGCACAGGGTGGCTTGCGCCGGTTTCGCACGTCGCCCTAACATTGCCAACGCACACGGCAGCAACCGCGGCTTTGCTGCCGCAAAGCGGCTCCTTGAAGACGCACCGTGCCTTGCCGGTCTCCTCGCTGCACACCAAGCCACGTTCGGCGCACTCGTCCGTCTTGATCAGATTGAGCGCCGAGCGGTGGCCGCCGCCGCCCGACAAATAGCACTCGCGCAGTTGAGTGCCGCGACACCACTTGGCCCCGACATCGTCGCACTCATCAGCACAGCCGGCGACTCCGCAGGTCGCGAAGATGCTCAGGGCGACGACGGCGCCCCAGGCCTCGAGCGTAAGGGTCCCGATGTCCGCAAGTCCGCGCGGGGGGCGGCGGAGAGCCGAAAGCCGGTCATCAGCGCTGCCCGAGCTCGGCGCGAACACTGGCAAAGGGATCCCCCTCAAACACGCCGCTCTCTTCGCCTTCGATAAGCGCCGAGCGAAGGACGTCAAACTTCGCGTGTTCGCGCTCGATGGCGCGCACGCCAGCCCGCACAACGGCCTCCACACTCGGAAATCGGCCGACGACCACCTGCGCATCGGCGATGCGAACCACATCGACGTGCAGACTGAGGGGTGCAGACGATTTGGACATGACTTGCTTTAGGGTCGCACGAAACCCCGCAACATCCAGCTGGCGGTCAACTCACCAGTGCTGCACCGCGTAAGCCGTCCCGACGCGTTCACGCCGCTCTCACCCGCGCCAGGCACGCGAGTGCTACTCACGTTGCCATGATTCAAAAAGTGACCGACTACCAAGAGCGCGGGGGTTCGCCGCCGCATCCGCGCCAGGTGTTCATCAACACGGATTACATCGTGGCCATGGAGCCCTGGGGCTCCAAATACAAAGCGTTCGTCGGGCGAAGCCTTGAGTATGTGATCAGCGCCGACGATGCCGAGCGGCTCGGTACTCTGGGCACCGGACGGCCCGAGGATCCAAACTCTGAACACGAGTTGTGAAGCGCCTGGCCCGTCCCGCTTCACACACGGAGGGTCAGCCCCTGCGTCTTACTTTGAGCGCTTGCGCTGCACGCGCTGCGCTTCGTCAGGAAAGTTGAGCTTGGGCTGCTCGTGCAGTTTGAGCGCGGCGCGATCGTAGGCGCGCGCGGCTTCTTCTTCGTTATCGAATTCGCCAAGCCGCGTGGTGGGACCCGCACTCTTAATTGCCGCACGCCAGTATCCCTTGGATGCGTTCCAGGAGACACCCCGGTACTGGCTCGTGGTGGTCTCTTTGAAAGCACGCCGCGCTTCTTCTCGCAGCTCCTTGAGCGACGCGCTGGAGCTTTCGGTTTGGAAAGTTCAGCTCCTCGCGCGGCAATCCGAAGTGCAGACAAAGCCTATCGTGCGCCTCGGCCGCGTCCTCTTCGGAAACGTACATGCCGGCACTCTGCATCACTCCTTTCACCCACAGCTGCGCAACGCACTTGCCCGTCAGTGCCTGCTTCGCGACACCGCGATAGCGCGACGTCTTCGGGAGCGCTCTACTGCGAGGCGGCTTGCCAGTGGGACGACGCTGCGGCGGCTCAAAGTTCAATACCGCAAGCTTGCCCTTTAGATCCCACATCGCTTCGTCGTGCGCGCGCGCCGCATCGATCTCGTTTTCAAATCGACCCAACGCATACGTCTTGCCATTTGCGTACGCACGGGCCGCCCACAGCCCACGCTTCACGTCCAAGTGCACGCCGCGAAAGTGACTTGTCTGCTTGGCAGCACGAGCCTCGTGCGCAGCCTGCACCATCTCTTCGGGGGACGCTGGACCGAGCGCGCGGCTTTGCTCGGGGAAGTTCAATACGCGCTCAAGCCCAAAGTGCAAAACCACCCGGTCTCGCGCGAGCGCTGCCTCTTCAGGAGTGTCCCAAAAACCTGCGTACAACCCGGCGGCCGGCGTCGCCGTAAACCTGCGCTGCGCAGTGAGCGCGACACCGAGAAAGCCATTGCTGAGAATCTTCGTTCTAGCCGTCGTCTCGCGCGCCGCTCGCACCATCTCTGCTGGCGATGCGGGCCCGAGCTTTCGACTCTTCGTCGGGAAGTTCAGGTCGCGCTCAAGACCCAAATGCAGAACGACCCGATCGCGCGCGAGTGCCGCTTCTTCCATCGTGTCCCAGGTCCCCGCGTACAGAGCGTTGGGGGGCTTGGCCATGAACCGCCCGAGGTTGTTTCGAGCGATGCCCATGAACTGCTTGGGATTGTACTTGGCCGCCATCCGCACTTACCGTTTAGAACTCATGCTGTGAAACGTCGAGCACGACTCACCCGGCAAGAACGCAAAGAGCGGGAGGAGGCCGCGCGGCGCGAAACCGCGCGCAGCGTGACCGCGGA
>JBBSJC010000357.1:0-8531 GCA_038257655.1 Polyangiales bacterium
CGCCTATGAACCGGCTTTTCGAAGGCCACCGGATAGTTGCCCGTGAAGCAGGCATCGCAGTAGCCGGTTCCACTGACCGCTGTGTGGAGTGCTTCGATGCTCAGGTAGCTGACCGAATCCGCCGTGATGTACTTGGCGATTTCGTCATTCGTGTGGGTCGCCGCGATGAGCTCGCTCCGCGAAGGCGTGTCGATGCCATAAAAGCACGGCCAACGCGTCGGCGGCGAGCTGATGCGCAGGTGCACCTCGCGTGCGCCCGAGTCGCGCAGCATCTTGACGATCTTGCGGCTGGTCGTGCCACGCACGATGGAATCGTCGATCACCACCACGCGCTTACCCTGGATCAGGGCGCGATTGGGGCTCAGTTTGAGTCGTACGCCAAAGTGCCGAATCGAGGACTGGGGCTCGATGAATGTGCGCCCCACGTAGTGACTGCGCACAAGTCCCAGCTCAAAAGGCAACCCCGCTTGCTGTGCATAGCCGAGAGCGGCCGGCACGCCGCTGTCCGGTACGGGGATCACTACGTCGGCGTCGACGCCTGCCTCAAGGGCCAACGCCTTACCCATACGTTTGCGCGCTTCGTAGACGTTGACGTTGCCCAGGGTCGCATCCGGCCGGGCAAAGTACACGTACTCGAAAATACACATCTTGGCCGGCGCGGGCTCGAACGGACGCAAGCTCGTCAGACCGTTCTTATCGATCACGATCATCTCACCTGGCAAGACATCGCGAATGTACTCAGCTGCGATAAGCTCAAAGGCGACCGGCTCCGAGGCAAAGACGTAAGCGCCGTTGAGACGGCCCATCGATAGCGGACGAAAGCCCCAGGGGTCACGCACCGCGATCATCTCGTTCGGCGTCAGCACCATCAACGAGAAGGCGCCCTTGGTCTGACGCAGGCCTTCAGCGACGCGGTCCACCGTGCTGCGCGCTTGCGAACGCGCGACCAGGTGCACGAAGACTTCTGTGTCGCTCGTCGTCTGGAAGATCGAGCCGTCGATTTCGAGCCTGCGCCGGATCTCGTCGGCGTTCGTCAGGTTGCCGTTGTGAGCGACCGCGATCGAGCCATGGGCATAATCGATAGCGATAGGCTGTGCGTTCTTGATGTGTGAGCCACCGGCAGTCGAGTAACGCACGTGCCCGATGGCGCGGTCGCCCGGCAGCTTCTCGAGCGTGCCTTCATCGAACACGTCTTGGACGAGACCCAGGCCGCGATGCACGAACAGCTGCGCGCCATCCGAGCTGACGATACCCGCGCTCTCCTGACCGCGATGCTGCAGCGCATGCAGTCCGAGGTAAGCGTGATTGGAGGCTTCATCTGAGCCCCACACGCCAAACACGCCGCACTGATCACGAAAGTGATCGTCGGTATCGTCGTGTTGCTGCGAATCGTGCGAATCGTTAGGGAAGATCGCGCTCACGGCGCCCTCCTTAGCCTACGGGGCTGAGAGAGTCTACGCCGAACACCATGGGCGTGAACGGTTGGTTTGCAAGCGTACGGTATCAGAAGAGACGTATTAGAACTCAGGTCGGTCCGCGTGTGCGCCCATCACTTCACGCAACACGTCACAGACCTCCTGCTCCGTGCAGTACGCCTTTGCCGCATCGATGATCGGCGGCATCAGATTGTCGCTGCCTTTGGCGGCTTCGCGCACCCGAGATAGGGCATTGTGGACCTCACTCGGGTCCCGGCTCTGCTTGACCTTGGCCAGGTTTGCACATTGCGTCCGCTGAACTTCTTCGTCGATGCGTAGAAGCGGAATCGTCTGCTTCGATTCCTCGCTCTGGTAAGCGTTCACGCCGACCATGATCTTTTCTTGTGAGTCGAGCTGCCGCTGCAAGCGATAGGCACTGGCGGAGACCTCACGCTGCGGATAACCCTTCTCGACCGCATCGACCATGCCGCCCATCTCGTCGATTTTGCGGATGTAGTCGAGCCCCTCAGCTTCGATCTTGTCCGTCATCCACTCGACGAAGTAACTACCGCCGAGGGGATCGATCGTGTTCGCAACGCCGCTCTCTTCGGCGATGATCTGCTGGGTTCGCAGCGCGATCCGCACGGTGTCTTCGGTTGGCAACGCGTAGGTCTCGTCGAGCGAGTTGGTATGCAGCGACTGGGTGCCACCGAGCACGGCTGCAAGCGCCTGCAGCGCCACACGCACCACGTTGTTGTACGGCTGCTGGGCCGTGAGCGACACGCCCGCCGTCTGAGCATGCGTGCGCAGCATCATCGACTCGGGCTTCTTCGCACCAAAGCGCTCTTTCATGAAGCGCGCCCACATGCGGCGCCCGGCGCGAAACTTCGCGATCTCTTCGAAAAAGTCGTTGTGAACATCCCAGAAGAACGAGAGGCGCGGCGCGAAGTCATCCACGTTCATCCCGCGGTCGACGCACGACTGCACGTACGCCAAACCGTCTGCCAGTGTGAACGCAAGCTCCTGCCCCGCTGTCGCGCCGGCTTCGCGGATGTGATAGCCGCTGATGCTGACACTGTTCCACTTGGGCACCTCGGTGCTGCAGAACTGGATCATGTCGGTGACGATGCGCATCGCGGGACGCGGACCGACGACCCAGGCATGCTGGGCGATGAACTCCTTGAGACAGTCGTTTTGAACCGTGCCGCCGATCTTGTTGCGGGCAATGCCGCGCTTATCGGCCAGGGCGATGTAAAACGAAAGCAGCACGATCGCAGGCCCGTTAATCGTCATCGAGGTCGTGACCTGATCGAGCGGAATACCGTCGAACAACACTTCCATGTCGCGCAGCGTGTCGACCGCAACGCCGCACATGCCCACCTCGCCGAGCGAACGCGGTGAATCGCTGTCGTATCCCATCAGGGTCGGGAAATCGAAGGCCGTTGAGAGCCCCGTCTGACCGGCAGACAGTAAGTATTTAAAGCGCTGATTGGTCTGCTCAGGCGTCCCAAAGCCTGCAAACTGGCGCATCGTCCACAGCTTGCCGCGATAGGCTGTGGGCTGAACTCCACGGGTAAACGGATAGGCCCCGGGCATGCCGAGCTTTTGCATGTAGTCCGCATCAGGATGCTTGGGCAGCGCGATGAACGGAACTTCGATATCGCTCAGGGTGGAAAAACGCGTCTTGCGCAGCGGCACGCGCTTAGTGGCCTTTTGCACCGCCGCTTCCCACTCGGCCTGCGCAGTGCGCAATTTGTCTTCCGCGGCGCGCAGCTCAGCCGTGCTGTCCGTCGCATCGCCTTTCGTGCGTGCCATCTCGTCGAGCGCTTTTGCCATGCTTCTCCCTTGAACTCGCCGCCTGGCAAGTGGTCAATCGTCTTGACTTTCGTCCAACTGCTGAGTCTCGCCGCGCAGCACCTTGAGCAAGCCGTCTACTTCCATCGCCACTTCGATCTCGGGCCGCGTCGCTAGGAAGCGATTCAGGTAGCCCGTCGCTGCGGCGCCCTCGCCCATCGCGTAGTGGCACAGACCTAAGAGGTGCAGTGCGTCCGGGTCTTCTTTTGCCTTCAGCAGGATCTGGCGTCCAAGTCGCTGCGCTTCTCGATAGCGGCCGAGCGAATGCAGCGACCAACCCGCGCCGTTCAGCGCGCCCAGATAGTCAGGTTTGATCTCAAGCGCCTGCAAGTACGCTTTCAGGGCCTTGAGCAGCTCACCCGTTTCGAAGAATGCCGTGCCGAGGAAGTAATGGGCATACGGGTTACTCGGGTCTGCTTCGATTTGCCGCAGCAGCTCGTGCACCGCCAGCGGATGCTCTCCGTCACGAATCAGCTCTGCGCCCTCTTCAGCGGCTTCCCAATGTGCCAGGTCGCGCGCTTCATCATCTATTGGAAGCATAGGAGCACCTCGCGAGCTTCATGGGCGTGTACTTGAAGCATAGGCACACCGGGCGCACTCGCACGAAGGGGGACGAACGTAGCGAGCGAGGTAAACAGCGTCAACCTAGTGATTTCGGTTCGTTGCAAGTTCTGAAGCCCTTCGCGTTACCAAGGGTCCAGGATGCTCTGTTATGGGGGCGGTATACGGGTGCCTTCTCACACCGACACGCTCCTACCCAGCTGCGCTAGAACACTACAGAAATACTCGACAAAATGCCCATAGAAGCGTTACCTTTTTCTTGGTACGTTCCGTAACAAAAGGTCTGATCTCCTGTCACCTTTGGAAGACACCGTGGAAGCCGCCGCAGCCGCCAAATTAAGCACATTGGGGAAGTACAGCCTGATCGCGTCGCTCGGCCAGGGTGGCATGGCGAAGGTGTACCTCGCGCTGATGGCGGGGCCCGCCGGCTTCAACAAGCTTCTGGTGATCAAGGCCTTGCGCGAAGACATGCTGTCGAGCTCCGAAGAGTTCGTAGATATGTTTCTCGATGAGGCTCGGTTGGCTGCACGTCTGAGCCATCCGAACATCGTTCTGACCTACGAGGTCGGCGAGCACGAAGGCCGTTATTTCATCGCGATGGAGTATCTCGAGGGACAGTCTCTGCGCACCATCCAGCGCCGCCTGTCTCCCCAAGGTCTGCCGCTTGACGAAGAGCTGCGTGTCATCGCGCAGACCGCGCATGGCATGCACTACGCCCACGGCCTGAAAGGCTTCGATGGTGAGCCGCTCGGCGTCGTGCATCGCGACGTCAGTCCCCAGAACGTATTTTTGAACTATGACGGACAAGTCAAGCTTCTTGACTTTGGTATCGCCAAAACCCAGGACGCGGAGCACCTGACCAAGGTCGGCGTGATCAAGGGAAAGATCGACTACATCGCGCCGGAGCAGATCCGTGGCGAGAAGGTCGACGCACGCGCGGACATCTTCGCGCTCGGCGCCATGATGTGGGAAGCGATCTCCGGCCGCAGGTTTGCAGGCGGTCCGAAGGTCGCCGACGTCACCAAGATCCACACGCGCGTGACCGGTGCTGAGCCGAAGCTGCGCGAGCTCGTACCGGACGTTCCCGAGGCGCTGGCGTCGATATGTGATCGCGCAGTCGCGCTGCACCCGGTCGACCGTTACATGAGCGCGCTCGAGTTCGCTGAAGACATCGAGAAGTATCTGCAGTCTGCAGGGCTTAAGCCCACCGCCAAGAGCTTGGCGGAGCTGATCTCGCCGCCCTTCGAAGCGGAGCGCGAAAAGATGCGCCGCTTGATCGACCAACAGATTCAGATGGCGACGCGCCGCGGTGGGGTGCCGCTCGGCGACACGACGGGCGGCCTGCCGCGATTAGGGCCCAATCACACACGCACCGCTTCAGGCATGCGGCCCGATGTGGATCTCACCGAGAGCGGTTATCTCGATCTCGGCGCAGACGGTAGCTTTCCAAGCATTCAGACCTTGAAGTCCATGCCGCCGGGTGGCTCGACCGGCACCATGTCTGCGCCGCTGCCGGCCAAGCCGGGTGTGCCCAAGGCTGCAGTGATTGGCATCATCGCGGCGGCAATCGCAGTGGCCGCGTTCTTTGCGACGCGTTCCGAGGAAGTGCCGCCGCCCATCGCCAACGTGCCGGAACCGACCGGCTCGCAAGCCCAGCAGAACGTCAACACGGTGCAGCAAGAGCCGCGCGAGAATTCCAACATGCTGCAACGTGTGAGCACGGTGCACGTGAAGATCGACGTCTGGCCGACGAACGCGCGCGTCACGCTCGACGGCGCGATTTTGCCGCGTGTGCCCTTCGATGCGGAAGTCGCCAAGGACACGGCCTTTCACCACCTCGGTGTCACCGCTGATGGCTATGTACCCGTGAAACAGGCGCTGCAGTTCGACCAGGATCGCGAAGTGAAGATCGTGCTCGAGCGCGAGAAGGCTACGCCACCCACGCCAGCGCCAGCGCCAGTGCAGAGGCGCAGTAGTCGCGGCAACAATCACAACACGGCTGTGGCTCCCTCCCCACCCCAGCCAGCCTCGCCCGTTGCCCAGCCCGCCGCTCCGGCTGCGGACCCGACACCCGGCGCCGACCTGTCCAACACGGCCGCGCCGCGACGCATGCGCCCGTCTATCGATCTCGACGATCCGTACAACCAATAGTGAGGGAATCGCTCCATGCGCCTGCATCACTGGCTGAAGGCCTACCCGTTCGCGGTGCTGGTGCCGCTGTTACTTGTAAGCTCTGTCGCAGCTCAAACGACGGAACCTGTCCCCGCAGCTGAAGGCGAAGCGGCTGCGGTTGCTGACGGCAGCTCAGAGGGTCCCAAGAAGGAGGCCAGCGCACGCTTTCGTCGCGGCGTTGAGCTCTTTCAAGAAGGAGCCTACCGCGCGGCCCTGGTGGAGTTTGAGAAGGCCTACGAGATCGCGCCTGACTACCGATTGCTCTACAACATCGGGCAAACGAAGCTGCAGCTTCAGGACTATCTTGGCGCGACGCAGAGCTACGAAAACTACCTGACACAGGGCGGGTCCGAAGTTCCCACGGCGCGTCGCGATGACGTCGAGAAGCAGCTTGAATCGCTGCGTGAGCGCGTCGGCCGGATCGCGATCAACGCCAACAAGGATGGCGCGGAAATCTTCGTTGATGACATGCGCGTGGGCATGACGCCCATGGCCGGGACGGTGTCTGTCAACGTTGGTCAGCATCGCGTGTACGGTAAGGCGCGTGATGGCTCGACCGATACCGAAGTCATCGATGTGGCCGGTGGCGAGCTCAAGGAAGTAAAGCTCAAGCTGATCGCGCCGCAGTTGGCGGTGGCTGTTGATGCTCCCCCTGAAGACGAGCCGCTGTCGTCGATGAAAAAAGGCGCCATCGGTGCGTGGGCGGGCGCAGGCGCAGCAGGCATCGCAGCGGTCGTGGTCGGCTTCATGGCCAAGGGCAAAGCGGACGATCTCGACAAAGCCAACAATCGAGTGGGCGTCAAGCAAAGTGAGGTCACCGACCTGCGCGATTCGGCAGACACGTTGGCGATTACTTCCGATGTGTTCAGCGGCCTGGCCATCGCCGCCGCGATCACAGGTACTGTGCTGTGGTTCATGGACTCGCCGGATGAAGAAAAGAGTCCGAACGACGAGAACCAAGGTAAAAAGACAGCGCGTTTGCAGTGGGGGATCGGGCTTGGCTCGGTCAGCGCAAGGGGGCACTTCTGACCATGCAACAGCGGACTTTTTCACCGTTCATCGCGGCCGTTCTTGGAGTTGCCGCAGCGACCTGTCTCGCAAGCTGCAGCCTCGCGCTCGATACGCAGAAGGTGCAGTGCTCAAGGTCGAGCGACTGCGCGAGCCTGATAGGCGGCCGCGCGACGCAGCAGTGCGTGAAGAGCTTTTGCCAGCCCGTCACTTGCGCGACGACAACGGAATGCCAGGCGCGCGAAGGCGACGCCTTCAAGACATCTTACTGTGATGATCTCGATCTCATCTGTAAGCCGGCCGAATGCGCGAAGTCCGAGGACTGCAGCGACGGCCAAGTGTGTGAAATCGGGGCAAAGCGCTGCTTGGCGGCAAACCGCGCCGCCTGCGTGATGGACCCGGATTGCGACAAGTACGAAGGCCTCGCGACCTACATCTGTGAGAGCAGATTCTGCGACGTCCCGGAGTGCCGGAAGGACTCGGATTGCGGCGGCATGGGCACGCCTGTCTGCCTCGAAGGCCGCTGCGGCGACCCCGTGTTTGGCTGTGTAGGCGAGCGTGACATTCGGCCGGAAGCGACCATGCCGAAGGCTACGTTCAAGATCAAAGTCCTAAACGTGCTCGATATGACGCCCGTCAAGAACCTGTCGGTAAGGGCCTGCGCTCCCGCGCAGCTAGACACCGAGTGCGTCATACCGCTCGCCGGTACCGAGCCCTCTTACGACGAGGCCACGGGCGAGCTCACAGTGAGTGGGCTTGTTCAGGATGCTGCCTTTCGCTTGGTGATCGAGCCGAAAGACATGACCCCGCCGCTCGAAGAGTTGCCGTTCTTGCCGATCGACCTGTACTCGCAGCGCCTGCCTCGTGACATCACCGAAGAGACCAACGGGCCCGTCTTTGTGGTGCCGTTCGCCATCGTCGCGAGCTTGGAATCTGCTTTCCCGACGATCAAGGTCAACCTGGAAAACGGCACGCTGATCATGCGCGTGTTCGACTGTGGAGAGCCGCCACTAAACGCCAAGGGCGTCTCGTTTGCGGTCACCGAGCCGCGCGCCGACACCGAAGTCTTTTATCTCGAAGGTCTGATCGTCAACCCGGATGCGCCGTCGACGTCGGCTTCGGGAAGTGGCGGTGTGGTCAACGCCAAGCCCGGCAACATCACGGTCACGGCAACGCGTGGTAGCACTTTGATTTCCTCCTTCGACGTCCGCCTCAGACCCAAACGCCTGACGTACGTCAACTTGCATCCGCGCGACTATAATCGCTGACGTATGCTGCCCTCACGGACTGATCCAGGCCTGCGCAGCGATGCGCGGGCCTTTCGCGTTCCTGGGGCTGCCCCTTTCAGTTACGGTGGTGGACGGGGGTCCGCATGGTTGAGCAGCACGTTACCTTTTGCCGGATTTGCGAGGCGGCTTGCGGGCTTATTGCCAACGTCGAGCAAGGGCGTCTGCTCTCGCTCGCGCCCGACCCCAAGCACGTGTTGTCCGAGGGCTACGTGTGCGTGAAGGGCATTCGTTA
>JBBSJC010000358.1:0-8508 GCA_038257655.1 Polyangiales bacterium
CCATGCCCGGCACGAGAAACAGTGGGCCGAAGAACATGCTCATCGAGCCCACGCAGGCGAACGTAAACAGAACCGCAAAGATCATGTAGCGCGGCTGGGTGCGCCCAGTGGTCGCCATCCACCATGTGTACGCAATCAGCGCCGCGCCCGACAGACCCAGCAGGCTAAGCGTCAGGGTGTCGCGCACGCCCATGGCGAGCATCAGCGGCAAGGTGCCTATCCACGTCATGTAAGCCCACCCGTTGGCACGACTGGCACGCGCACGGTCAAGGCGATTGACTTCCTGCAGCTCCGCGTACGCTTCATCGGGCAAGCGCTCGACCGGTTCGAGCAGAAGCTGCACCATGGTGGCGCGCGCTTCCGGATTGTTCGGTTCAAGCGCCATCGCTTGCAAGAGCTCACCCACCGCGCGCCGATGTTGGCCGTCTGCGCCTGGGCCGCCCCGGCGAGCAAGAGCCAGCGCAGCGCGTGCCTTGGCGGTGTGTTCCGCGGCGATCTCAGCACGGCGCGTCGAATCACGGTCGCCATCGAGCAGCTTCTCGATTGCGTCGTTCATCTCGCGCGCGGTGGCAAAGCGCAGCTCGGGGTTGACCGCGGTAGCGCGCACGCAGATGTCATCGAGCTCGAGCGGCAGATTCATGTCCGGCGCGCGCAGGCTGGGCCGTGCTTCGACCCCCTGCACCGTCGACAGCAGAATGTGCTCAATCTCGGCGTTGCCGTGCAAGCGCTGCAGCGTCATCGTTTCAAACAGCATCGCGCCGAGCGAGTACACGTCGGAGCGGCCGCCGTAGGTTCGTGTCTCGCCGCGCGCCTGCTCGGGCGCCATGTAGCCGGGCGTGCCGACGACGAAACCGACCTCAGTGCGCTGCACCCGGTCTTTGCTGAAGTCGACTTGATCCTCGAACACCGGATCCTCGACGCCTATCACCTTGGCAATGCCCCAATCGAGGAGGTGCACCTCGCCGTAGTCGCCGAGCATGATGTTCGAGGGTTTCAGATCGCGGTGTACGACGCCTCGCTCGTGCGCAAACGCGACGGCCAAACAGATCCGGCTCATCGAAGTGAGCAGCTTGCGACGTGAGTATTTCGTTCGAAACTCAGGATCACCCTCGCGCAGACCCTTGACCACCTGCTCGAGCGTGCGGCCGCGGACGCGCTTCATTGTGAAGTATTCGCGTCCCTCGTGGTCGACCCCGATGTCATAGACGGGCACGACCGACGGGTGCTCGAGCTGGCCCTGCACCCGGGCCTCTCGCAGGAATCGGTCGCGCAGATCCGGCCGCATCACGTGATGCTCGGGATGCAGACGCTTCATCGCCACATCGCGCAGGATGCGCTGGTCTCGCACCATCAAGACCTCGCCCATCGAGCCTTCGCCCAGACGCTTGCCAGCCTCGTAGCGGCGAATGAACTCTTGGCCGCCAATTTCGCCGCCGCGGCCGGCTTCGACCGGCTTGGGGTGCTTTTTTGGGGCGCTGTATTCTTTGGGCTTCTTGCGGTCCACGGCGGTCCGCGACTCGGGCCGATGCAGGGTTGCCGCCGTGGGGTCGACGCCCTCGCCTGATTCGCCTCTATTTCCCATGTGGGCGCGCACGATAGCAGCGTGAGGCGCGCAATGTCACTTCAAATCCGACAATATCCCACATGTGTGACAGAGAGGCAAGAAAGCCACGCATTAACGCTGCGCGGCGGAGCTCCGGAAGCTGTCGCGGGCGGCGAGGCGTTCGTACCAAGCCTTGGCCTGCGGGAACTTGTCGAAGCTCAGACCGGCCTCCGCCGCGAATTCGGCCCAGGGGGCGATCGCAAAGTCCGCGATCGACAGCGGCCCTGCCAAGTACTCGCGACCCTCGAGGGCGGCATTCAGGACCTTGGCGCAAGTCTCGAACTCGCGCGTGCCGGCTGCGACCACGGCTTCGTCCGCAGCGCCCATGCCGAACATGGGCTTCATGATGCGCTCGAAGCACACTTTGCCGGCGGCTGGGCCGAAGTGCGAAGACTGCCAGAACAACCACTGCGCCACGAGCGCGCGACCCTTGGGCTCACTTGGCAAAAGCTTGCCGCTGCTCGCTGCGAGATACGTCAAGATTGCGTTCGACTCCCATAGAACAAAGCCGTCGTCCACTATCGTGGGGAGCTTGCCGTTGGGGTTGAGCTTTAGGAACTCAGGCGTCTTTTGTTTGCCCTCGCGAACATTGACGACTTCGATTTCCGCTTCGATGCCGAGCTCGAGCAGCACGGCGCGGACCTTGCGTGAATTGGGCGAAAACGGCAGATCGTAGAGCTTGATGGTCATGGTGCATCCTCGTCGGTAGAGCACCAGCCATCGCGCGCGCGCCAGCGCTTGTCAAAGCTTAAGCGTCTCTAGCGCGTGAGCCCGGACGCCGATTTAGCGCGTGAGCCCGGACACCGAACTGGGCTTGAAATCCTCGGCCTTGGGCGTCGTGCCGAAAGGGTACCAGGAGAAGTCGTTCGGGCGCCCTTCGGTGCCGATTGAGGCGATGCAGTAGATGAAAATCAGCGCGAAAACCAGCGTCACCCCGAGCAAGCCAATGAACTTGGGGCCCGTCCAGGTGGCTTCTTCGCGGGCGATGCGCTGCTCGTGGGTCTCACTCATCGGGGCCTGTCTCCTCAGCTTGACCCGGTGTCTTTAGGGTCAGCGTTTGCGGCCCTCAAGTGGCACAGGGAGAAAACCTTGGCAAGGCCCTCAGCGCGCGAAAGCCTGATAGCTCTCGGACAACGCGTAGGCGGAACCCATGTTGGTGGCCGAAAGCTCCGCCCTGTAGTCGCGGAACGCAAGGCTACGTCGATCCTGGGAGAGGGCGCGATCGAGGCGCGGATTGCCGCTTTGCGTGAGAGGTGCTGACAAGCTTGCAAGGCTTCGCGAAGCTTCGTCCGTCCGCGAGATCACGCGTTCGCGCGAGGCATCGCGGCTCATGTAGTGGACGCTGACAAGCTTGTTGTCGGCTGCAAAACCGAACAGCAAGCTACCTCGCACATCGGTCTGGCCGGGTGTGGGTAACGCCGCTGCGGGCACGTTGCTGCACGTGACGCCTGCGCCGTGGCGGTCGTCCTTACAGGTGAGCTGGTGAGAGGCGGCCCATGCGCTCACCTCCGCGCGGCTGGTCTCTTCGAGAACGAACCCGAGTGCCGGCCGCGCGGGCGCAGTCGCAAGGGACTTCGCAGGAGCGAGCGTGTTCTGACGAAGCGCTTCGGCTTCGACAGCGGTCAGCACGCGATCGGTGGTGGGAAACGGACAGCCCCCCACGCTCTGCAACAGATTGCGAGCGAACGGCATGTGCATCACGCCGATAAGCCCGATCGCTACCACGGAGAAAGCCGCGAGCTTGGTGAGTGTCCGTAACATGGCTATTTGGTCACGATGTCAGCCACGAAGGCTGGGTCGACGACAGGGGGCGCAAAGCAGTTGTTGATGTCCGCTTCGGGCACACCGGCCGTGACGAGCGCAGGCACGACCACCATGCCGATGAACGCGTCGTATTGCTCTTTCGTGATCTCGAGCGCCGCGTGTGAGTCTTTCATGCTGCGACCTTCGTAGTTGTTGGGCCCGCCGTACACCATGACTAGGAAATCGAGCAGGCTCGCCTCCACTGCCTCGACCTGCGCGGGCGTCAAGGCTTTGAACGAATCACCGATCGGCGACGGATTCATCGCGCTGACCGTGCCGATGTTGGTGAGGATGTTCTTGTTTACAGCCTCGAACCCGGCTTGTTTGTACTTGTCGTACATCTGGCCCGTGCAGCTGACGCTGGCGTCTTCTTCGGTGTCGCCAGTGTTGCCCGCGTTGTTGCCGCCGTTGTTGGCAACGCCGTTCGCGTTGTTGTCAGTACCGCCGTTGTTGCCGCCGTTGTTGCCCGCACCGTCATCGGCCGCGTCGTCTTCGCCGCAACCAGCTGCGCACGACAGTGCCAGCAATGCCGAAAGCCAAATTCTAGACATCCCGTTGCCTCCCCCGAAAAGCGTGCGCGAGTTGCGCCACGTTGGGGTAGTACGTGGCGCGATCGGGAGCGGATCGGTGACAGCGGTTCTTTTTGTGTCTGCAGCCGGGAGCGTCGTTCAGTACAGAAGCGACACTGTAAGCCCGCCGCCGCTGATTAGCCCTTTAGAGCTGAAACCGGGCCAACCAGGGTTGTTTGTCTGCAAGCCTTTGGCTTCGCTAATCACTTCTCCAGTGGAGATATCTCTGGTCTTGTCCGGCCACTCATCGATCACGATCTGCGAGTATTTCTTGCCCGCAAACTCCTTGGCGCTCGGATCGAATTTGGTCTGATGACGCTCAGGCAGAAACTGCAGCTGCGCTTGCCCCCCGAAGCGGAAGGCCACTTTCCAACGCTCCACGGGCAGCTCGTACTGCATTCCCGCGACGAACCCATAACGATCATTGTCGACGTAGTTCGTGCGTCCGGTCTGCGGCGGCACCGGCGTGGGCCGATAGGTTGCATCGAGATAGGTCGCAAGCTTGTCGTCCCGTGTGTAGCGAACGCCAGCGGTGCCAGTGAAGATGTCGCTCCACTCGTAGTCTTTCGTCGGTCGTTCAGTCTGACGATTCAAATACTCAGACCAGCGCTCAAAGGTGCCAGAGGCCGTCACAGCCACGGCATTGCGCGCATCTTTGTAAGCGTCGTAGCTGACGCCTAGTCCGAGCGTCCATGGCAGCCAAGCATGCGTCGCGGGCCGCACCGCGTATTGCGAGTCACCATTCGGCAGATAAATGCCAAAGCCGGTGTTGATCTCCATCTTTTGCGGTGAGTGCAGCGTAAGGCTCAGATCGAGATCTTCCAGCGGCTCGATGAGGACGCCGAAGTGTGGCGATACGTTGGCGGCGACATCGACTTTGGTGGAGAGCTGCAGGGTCTCGTCGACCTTGGCACTGTTGCCCACGTAGGCGCCTGCGTCCGCTTCGTTCGTGAGACCGAGCGTGAAGCTCATGCCCAATGAGAGCCAATCGGTGACTTGGCTGCCTGCGCCAAACGCCAGGGACACCGGCGTGAGCCGATCGCCGTACATCTCCGGATGCAAGCTGTTTGAAAAGTACTGTTCGCGCTCGTCGACGAAAAAGGAATGCGCCTGCGTGAACGTGGTGAGCGGGATCATCGCGTAAAAGCCGAGACTCAGATAGCGATCGACCAAGTGGTTCACGAGCCCGATCGCTTGGTAAGCGCGCACGCTGCCACTCGACCCGTCGCTCTGGCGCCGCTGGGGTTTGATGTCCGTGACGCACCGGCCCGTATCGGCCTTGCAGCCATCGTCGAGCCAGGTGGTCGGGATCGGTGGTAGGTCCAGCGCGGTCCGATCGAGCGAGCTTTCGGGCACGTCGTTGGCGCCTGGTCGTGGGTCTAATGTGACGCTGATCGCGTCGTTGACCACGAACCAACCGAGCTCCAGACCCTGTTGGGCGCGCGGCAGGAAGGCCGGGTTGAAATAGGTCGACGCCGCGCTCGCGCCGGTGGCACGTCCGCTAAAGCCGCCTGTGCCGAAGCTTGAGCCTACGAGCTCGAACAAGGGCGAAGCGCTCGCCCGCGTTGTCGCGCCCAGCGCCACCAAGATGCTGCAAGACAGCAGCGCATAGCGGAGCGCTTCCCGGCCGCGCTTCACGCTGTTCACAGTTTATCTTGCACGGGTAGCGCAGCTTGAACGGCCTGACAGGTCGCGAACTCATCGCTCTTGACCAGCCCTTTCACGCGCGAATCAGAGCGGTCGCGTCCGAGGAAGCGTAAGGTCAACGTGTGCTCCGCGCCTGCATCAGCGGCGCTAGTCGTATTGAGCGCAGGACTGGTCGCATCGAAGACCTTCTCTTCGTTATCAAAGGCTGCTCGTATTACGAGGTTGCTCTTGAAGTCGGCGACCGGGGTGATCGTATGGCTTGCATCCGTGAACCATTCCGTCCAATCGCGCTGCGCACTGTTGCGCGTACCTGACAAAATCCCGGTGATCTGCCAGGCGCTGCCCAGTTTGCCATCACCGTCCCAGTCCTCAGCCCCGTCCGGGTTGTCCTTGGTGGGAAGGGGTTGTGCCATCGCAATCTCGGTGATTGATTTGGTGCTGTTGCGCGGTCTGGGCGCGAAGCGCATTTCGTCTGCGCCACGAATGCTCCAAAAGCGCTCGAACTTCAGCTCGCAGTTGCCGTCGCTGCCCTTCTTCATGGTGCCCTTGCGACCGGTTTGGACGTTGTGAGCCCGGAGCGCGTTGGCAGCCTCCGGCGTGAGCTTTACGGTCACCGAGCCACGCACCTCTATGCCGCAATCGAAATGGTTACTTACCACCACTTCATCGCCGTTCTGCGTCATCTCCAGGTAATACCAGTTGTTCGAGAACTGGCCTGCCCCTAGCGCCTGGCTGCGCGTGACTTGATTGCCGATCCAGATCCCGTTCATGTCGCAGGTCGGGTCGCTTGGCGTGCCGCCCACAAAGTCGTCGTCCGCGCCGCCATCGTCGTTGTTGCCGGCGCTCGCGGAGCCTCCACCGTTGTTGGCACTACTGCCATTGGAACCGCCGTCTTCGCCGCCGCTATTGGCGCCACCGCCGTCGTCCTTCGGCTCGTCTTCCCCGTCGAGCACCTTGTCGTCGCTACCGCAGCCCAAGGCGCAGAGCAGAGTAAGCATCGCGAAGCGAGAACCGATTTTATGGCGCATGGGAAACCTCACTTTGTGCAGACCGAAGCGCGCACACGCTATGCGCTCTGACCCTGTTTCGTCCAGTCAACGAATGGGTTTCGGATCGAGATATAGAACTTGTTCTATTTTGTCATGCATGTTTCAGTAAAGACCTTTCGCGGAAGGTCGGTGCAGATGAGCTCGCGAGCCAGTCCCAGGCAAGTGTGGTGCGGAGCTCTCGTGCTTGCGATCGCGGGCTGTCGAATCGATGCGGGTCAAGCGATCGCGCCGAGCGGCGAAGGGGCGGTCGACGCAAGTCAAGATACGTCACCGGTGGGAACGGTCGACCCAGTCCCTGACGCGGGCTCCGGGCAGCCAGCCCCCAGCGATGCAGGGCCCGCACCGGTCGATGCTTCAGTGGATTCAGGAGCGACACGCTGCACAAGCCTAGCGACTTGCCTGCCACCGAGCGGCTGCACGGCGTCTGAGTATGCCGGACATGTTTACTTCTTCTGTACTGAGGCCATGGCCTGGGACGTGGCACGCGCGCGCTGCGTCGAGGCGGACACGGACCTGGCGATCCTCGAAGATTCAGCCGAGAACATGTTCGTCGCCTCTGCCCTCGGCGCATCGAGTTGGATTGGGCTCAACGACCGCGATACCGAGGGGGACTATCGCTGGGTCGACCCGGCGACGAGCGCGACAGCAGGATCGTCCATTAGCTTTTCCAATTGGGGTGTCGCCAAGCCGGACAACTGCGCGGGCGGCTTCTTTGGCCAGCAGGACTGCGTGCGCATTCTTTCCGACGGCACCTGGGACGATTCAGACTGCGCAGGCGGCTGCACGGAAGGCACGTTTGCTTTTGTGTGCGAGAGCACCTGAGGACGCCTGCGTCTGCCGCCACGCCACGCTTGCCGCGTACTAAGCTTGCGGCGCGCCACGCTTTCAGTAGAGCGCACCCCAGCGCGCCGGCGAGAACGAGAGGCAAGTCATGAAAGTATGGATCGATGGTAAGATCGTCGAAGGTCGCGACGCCAAAGTGTCTGTCACCGACCACGGCTTGCTCTACGGCGACGGCGTCTTCGAAGGCATGCGCGTCATGGCAGGCCGCGTGTTCCGCCTCGAACGACATCTGTCACGACTCGCGCTCGGTGCCCGCTCGATCTGCCTCGAGCTGCCGCATTCGCGCGAAGATATCCAGCGCATCGTCGAAGACACCGTACGCGCTCACGGCGAGCGCGAGGCCTACATTCGCCTGGTCGTGACGCGTGGTGAGGGCCCGCTCGGCGTCGATCCCACCACTTGTCCCCGCGCCAATCTGTTTTGCATCGTCAGCGCGATCACTCTCTTCAGCGACGAACAGCGCGAGGGCGGCCTGAGCCTTATCACTTCTAGTTACCGCAGGCCTCAAGCGGACGTGCTCGATCTGCGCGTGAAGAGTCTGAACTACCTCGGCTCGGCGTTGGCCAAGCTCGAAGCACGGCAGCGCGGTGCAGACGATGCTCTGATTCTCAACCAGCGCGGTCACATCGCAGAGGCTGCAGTTGCCAACGTCTTTGCGCTGCGTGGTCGCACGCTGATGACCCCGCCGGGCACGGAGGGCTGCCTTGAGGGTATTACACGCGGCGCGATCATGGAGCTCGGTGCGCAAATGGGTCTGGAAGTGACCGAGCGCGTCTTGGGTCGCCACGATCTATTCGGCGCCGACGAAGTGTTTCTCACGGGTTCCGGTGCCGGTGTGATCACGGTCAAGAGCCTCGACGCGCGCGTGCTCGGCCCAGGCAAACGGGGGGTCGTCACCACAGAGCTTGCCGGCATGCACCGAACGCTCGCCGAAACCGAAGGTCAAGCGCTGCTCTGACACCGCGTACCAGTGCAGGCTCGCAGTCAGTACAGG
>JBBSJC010000359.1:0-8439 GCA_038257655.1 Polyangiales bacterium
CGAGTCGATCGAGATGGGCGGTTTGCCCGCATCCTTCATCGCACCCGTTGCGCCACCGTCATCATCGTCGCCGCCAGCGGTACTGCCGGTACCCGGGTTGATGATGTCGTCGACCTTTTCGTCACCATCGATGTTTGCGCAGCCGGCCGTGGCCGCCACAGCCAGTGCACCCAGTAGAACCCGTCTAAGCATCTTCAAAGCCTCCCAAAGCAAGTAACGGACGTGCTAACGCGCGTTATGGCAGCTCGACGTCGCACCTTTCGTGCGATCACCACAGCCGCGCCACGTTGGGGCACAATCTCTCAAAATGCAGAGCGATTGCGCGTGACAGAAATCACTCTCATCAAAATTTGATGGGCTGTTCAGCCGGCAAAAGGGCCCAGATCCCCACGTTTAGCTATACAGGCCGGGTACTGTTGAGTGTGCGAAACAGCACGGTACCGGAACACGCACTAGTCAGCTCAAGCTAGCGCGTGCACGGGCGGCACCGTTACTTGTTGGGCTGGGGCGTCATGCGCAGGTAGGGCTTGATCACCTTATAGCCCTTGGGAAACTTCTGCTTCAGGACCTCAGGATCTTGTAGCGAAGGCACGATCACGCAGTCATCGCCGTCCTTCCAGTTCACCGGCGTGGCCACTGAGTGACTGTCGGTTAGCTGCAGCGAATCGATCACCCGCAGGATCTCATCGAAGTTGCGCCCGGTGCTCGCGGGATACGTGATAATCGCGCGTATTTTCTTGTTCGGATCGATGAAATAGACCGAGCGCACCGTAAACGTGTCGTTGGCCTCGGGATGAATCATGTCGTAGAGGCCGGCGACCTTACGGTCATGGTCCGCAATTATTGGATACGTGACCTTGCAGTCTTGTGTCTCTTCGATGTCGCCAATCCAGCCCTTGTGGCTGTCGACGGGATCGACGCTGAGCGCGAGCACTTTAACGTCGCGCTTGTCGAACTCCCCACGCTTCTTGGCGGCGTAGCCAAGCTCCGTCGTACAGACCGGCGTGTAGTCCTTGGGATGCGAGAACAGGATGGCCCAACTCTTGCCCACCCATTGATGAAAATTGATGGTGCCCTCGCTCGAGTCGGCACTGAAGTCAGGAGCGATGCTGCCGATGTGCAGTCCCATGATTCCTCCGTGGTCGGTGTACGCAGGGGCATATACCACGGAAACTAGTAGGGAAGATGCAAGCCGCAATGTTTGTCTAGACATGTGATACGAAGCCTGTACACTCCACTTAGAGCGTTGGCGGTGAAACAAAATCGCGCAGGTGCCTGTTGACACAACTAATGCGGATGAACATAGCTGTTGCAACAGACAATGGGTTTACGGAGAATATGACCATGGCCTCGGCAACATTGATCAACCCCACCACGATTCAGGAGCTGAGCCCTGGGTTGTTCGCATTTGCCTATCGTGCCGTTCGCCAGCGCGAGGAGGCCGAAGATCTGGTGCAGGACACCTGGATCAGCGCCCTGCGCACGGTGCCCAGTTTCGAGGGTCGCTCGAGCCTGCGCACTTGGCTGGTGAGTATCCTGCGCCGTCGCATCGCTGACAGGTTCCGGCGCGCACGTCCGGCGGACGTGTTCGAAGAGGAGCGTCTCACCACAGATGTCGAGGTCGACGTACCGGAGCAGCGGATCGACGCGCACCGGGCGCGCGGTCTTGCCTCGCTGGCGATGGCCGATCTGAGCGACCTGGAACGCTCAGCTGTGACCTTGTGCGACGTGCAGGACATGGATCGCGACGAGGCCAGCGAGCGCATGGGCGTCACACGTGGCCACCTGCGGGTGCTCTTGCACCGCGGACGGCACAAGCTGGAAGCCGTGCTGCGAGCCGAAGGCCTGGAGCCCGGCTGATTCGAGCCCTGCCGCGCCTCGGACCTCTCCGACAAGGCGAGCAACGCCCAGAGCCCCTTTACGCCTCAGTTGATGAGCCTGCCCGCGCAGCAGGCGACGGCACGAGGGCCGTGGCATTCGGGTGGCAGGCTCAGAGGCTCTGCCCGTCAGCGTCGAAGCTTGGTGACCAGCTCGACCTGGGAGTGCACGCCCAGCTTGCGAAAGATGGATTTCAGATGATTGCGCACGGTGTGAAGGCTGATGTGGAGCGTGTTAGCAACGCCGGTCACGCTGCCTTCCCCCAGCAGCGTTTCCACGATCTCGCGCTCACGCTTGGACAGCTGGTCGAGCGTGATCTCAGGCCCCGCGCTCGCGTCTCGCTCGCGCCCGGGCGCGGTAGACAAGCCTTCGACGCGGTGCAGCGCCTCAAGCCCCTGTCCCGCCACGCGGATAAGCTCCTCTTGCAGCTTGCCCCGCGACTGCCGGATCAGCGCTTCGCGAATGACCGCGTCGAGCGTGGTAGGCGAACATGGCTTCGTCAGGAAGCGGAAGATCTCGCCTTCGTTGATCGCGCGCACCGCTGCATCGAGCTGCGGATCGCCCGTCAACAGAATGCGGGCGATGTACGGGTACTCGCGAGCAACGTGCGAGAGCAACTCCACGCCACGCATGCCGGGCATCCATTCGTCGGAGACGACGACCTGAATGTCTTCACGATCGAGCACACCAAGGGCTTCCTCGGCCGAGCGCGCCGTGAGCACCTCGTAGGGCGAGCCATCGAGCGCTGCCGCCAAGGCGAGCGCAGCTTCATCATCATCGACCAGGAGGACGCGGAACCTCATCATAACCTCGATAGAATGCGGCGGAGCAAACTCGACCGCGCCGGTGATGCGCCTATGCGCTCAGTGCATCACGTGTGTGACTTCAGGACAACATCGCTGATTGCGTAAGATATTGCGGCTCTTTTCCATGAGCAAGCGGGTCTTTCATGAGTAAAGGCGTTGACACTACCCATGCCCTCTCCCAGATTTTCCAAAGTGACCGTTGAGCATCCGTTATTGGAGACTGGGCTGGCCGAATCCCGCCTGCCGGGCGAGCCTGAACAGGAAGTCTTCATCAATCTTTTACGTAGCTACGACTGCCTTTGGTCTGAGCAGGGGCGCTTTATCCAGCATTTTGGTATCACGCCGCAGCAATACAATGTGTTGAATGTGCTCACCCTGCGCGACGAAGGGCACGGGGTAGCTTGCCAGGAAATCGCCGAGAACCTGCTCAACCGTGTGCCGGACATCACGCGCCTGCTCGATCGCTTGGAGCAAGCCGGGCTGATCTCACGGGAGCGCTGCTGCACAGATAGGCGGGTGGTGCGCACCCATTTGACCGATGTGGGCCGGGCCAAGGTCAACGAAGTACGCACGCCCCTGCTCGCCGCGCTCAAGCTGCGCTTTGGCCACATGAGCGAGCAGGAAGTGAGCGAGTTGAATCGCCTGCTGCATAAGCTGCGAGACCCCGGTTGCCCGGCTGCGCGCGCCGCGTTCGCAAGCCCGGAACACGCGGGCGAGAGCCCTGCCGCGGCGGCTGTCGCGAACACCACCCCCTGAGCCTTGGATACGGGTGGCGTTTTCGTGGCCGGGTGACACAGCTGTGCTCTAACGAGAGGTTCAGCTGGGAGCGGTAGACCCTTCTGTCGGCGGTGGCCTGATGGGTGCTGCTGCGCTCCGGCGCGAGCCCAGCCGCCGACCGAGGCTGCAGCTGTTACTCCGCGGGAGAAGGACTGGCCTCGAATTTGGGCGCGCTCGTCGAGCGGCCTTCGTCGAGAATGCGCTGGGGCGGCGTGCGCAGGTCCCAGACGAGACCGACAGCACCCAACATCTTGAGGATGTAGTAGCTCATGTCGATCTCCCACCAGTAGAAGCCCTGGTTTGCGGTGCTCTGGTAGTGGTGGTGATTGTTGTGCCAGCCCTCACCCATGGTGACCAGAGCCAGGAACCAGTTGTTGCGCGAATCGTCGGTGGTCTGAAAACGGCGCGTGCCGAACACGTGAGACAGCGAGTTGATTGTAAAAGTGCCGTGCCAGAGCAATACCGTCGACACCACGAAGCCCCAGATGAAGCCCGAGAAACCTAACGTCGCGTAGAGCGCGCCGGCGTACATGAGCACGGGAACGTAGTGGTATTTGTCCACCCAGACGAGCTCGGGGTACTTGGCGAAATCGCGGATTTGGTCGAGCTGCGTGTCGTTATATTCGCGGCTGACGATCCAGCCCATGTGCGACCAGAGCAGGCCGTGACGTACCGGCGAGTGCAAATCGTTGTCGCTATCGGAAAACTTGTGATGGTGGCGATGGTGACCGGCCCACCAAAGCGCACCCTTCTGCACACTCATGGCGCCGAAAAAGGCGAGCAGGAACTGAAACCAACGCGAGGTCTTGTAGGCGCGGTGGGAGAAGTAACGATGATACACGCCTGTCACGAAGAACATGCGCACGTAGTAGAGGCCGATCGCGAGTGCGAGACCTGACCAGGAAAAACCTACCACGTACAGACCGGCAATCGCGCCCAGATGCGCGATCCAAAACGGCCAGGCTTGGAGGTGCAGGTAATGCTTGCGGTAGTTCTCGCGGTCGGTGACGGCAGCGTTCATGGGTTAATTTTTAGCAGTGATGGCTTTGTCTGAGTGTCACCGTTCGGTCACGCCTAACACGAAGCTAACATCCGCATCAATTCATGCAGTTGACGCCCGTTCGGCAATCGAGGCGTGTTGCGGCACGCGCGCGTCGCCCGCCACCCTGCGGCGGGTTTCGATCAGTGCCCGCGCCGCGGCGCGAAGATGTTTCCGCATTCGGCTCGGTCAGAACGGATTGCCGATCACGCGTAGGTCGAGGCCCGCGGGCAGCATGTAGCTCGTGAAATCGGCATAACCGTAGAGAATCAGACCGACTGAAGAGCCATCCGTGCTCTCCACCACGTGCTCGTCGAGGGCGCTGAGCCGAACCGTCGCAACCTCGAAGTTGCTGTCTCCAACCGGCTCAAAGCCGCCAATCGTTTGACCGTCCAAGGCTGCCTGCGTTCCGCGATAGACAATGATGTTGACGAACTTGTCCACGTACGTCCGTGGCGACAGAAAGACGTAGCGTGAACGATATTGATCGGTCGGAACGGCCAAGCCCATCGCCGGATCCCCGGCGCGCCGCGAAGCGCCCTGCCCGACCAGGAACTGCGCGACGAGGATGCGCTTTACGCCGGTCACTTCCACGTGCTGATCGCTTTGTACTTCGACGAACTCGCCGCGATTCAGCGTCAGTGGCTCGCGCACTGGGGGGTCGAAGGAAATCTGGTTGGCGTCGTCGCCCGATATCACGCGAAAGATGTGTTGCTCTCCGTCGAGCGCGCGTGGGCGCGTAGCAATCACGCGTTGGCCCCACGTTTCGAGTGGAAACATGGCGTCCTCCAGGTGATCGCAAGCGGGCACGTCGAAGGGAATCAGACTGCAATCGTGGCCTCCTAACACTTGCACCGGACCGTCAGCGTCGATCTCGGTGCCAGTAAGGTCATAGTCAGGCCCGACATCGCAGGTGACTAAGATATCGTCGCCGCGTTGAAACATGCCGATGTCGCCGGGGCACGCGCTAGGCACCGCGCTGTAAAGCTGCAGCACTTGGCCCTGGGCGAGCATGACGCTGAGCTCTTCACCGGGCGAGAGCGCAGGAATGCTGCCGTCAGCGGATGCCAAGGTATGGGCGCGAGAGCGAACGGTGACCTGTACCGATTCCTCGCGCACACCCACTACGGTCACGAAGCCAGGAAAGCCATTCCATACCGGGGTCATCGCATCGGTGCCGACAAAGAGCTCTCGGGTGTGCGAGCCGCGTGTTGCCACGATGTAGTCACCGGCGAGCGCATGCACGGGCAAAAGCAGCGACGCGTCGTTGGTAAACGAATTGCACCTCTGGTCGCCTGGCGTGCGGTCAAAGGAGCCCTCGCAATCGCCCTCATCATACTGGAACAGTAAGGGGTTGAACTGGTGCACGGTGACCGGCGCATCGGACACCAGGTGGTAGGCCGCGTCTGGTACATGAAGTGCGTGAAACGTATCGTTGGCGAGCGCTCCCACGGGGTTATAACTGCCCTTCAGACTGGGATTGAACTCAAGCTCGATCGTCTCCACGCTCTGGCGTTTGATCGTCTTTTTTGTGACCTGGACGCCCGCTAGGCTCACGGTCACGTGGACGTCGATCAGATTAGGATTGGCCACTGCGACCGCGGGTTTGAACACCGGATCGAGTTGGCTATTGCTGGTAAACACCGGCCAATATTCGCACCCGATATACGAGCGCGAATCGATCGCATCCTGACAGAGGTCGCGGCAGCCAGCCGCTGAGCACTGTGCTGCACCACACCGCTCTTGTTCGATCAGCTGCTCGCCGTCGGCATCGCAACGGACCAGCGTGTTATCAACGCACTCGAGAGCAAGAGGCTTGCAGCGAAGGCAGCCAAGCTCAAGGTCACACATCATGCCCTCGTCTTCGCAGTCGCGCTGACTTTCGATCTCCTCGTCTAAGCAGTTGAATGCTTTGCCGGTTCGACAGACAATACCATCTGGTTGGTTAGTGCAGGCGTTTCTGCGCTCAAGCCGAACGCTAGCGAGTTTCTTTTCACTCGCGCAGCCGTCTGCACAGAGCAGTACCAACCCAGTCAGCATGGCAAGTAACGAATTCCGCCGCGTGGCCGTCGACATTGCGATCAGCGTGACACGTTCCGGAGCAACACTGGAAGATCGTCAGGTTTGTGTGAAGCTAGAAAGGTGAGAGCCCCCTGCTCGCTTACTTGCACGGCGTGTCCAACGCCGGTCAGCACACTGTTCACGCGACCTGCGCTTACTGCGTGGACTGCGTACAGGTATTCGGCGCTCGTGCTCGCCTGGCTCATGGCAAGCACGGGACTGGTGGCATGTGGAGAATCTGCAGCTCACTTGCGTACGCCCGCACACAAGCCGCTGCCGGCGCGCACTGCGTTACCGGCGCCTGTCGCACTGGATCCCGCGCCGCTGCCAGCGCCCCTACTCGTCCCAGCCTCGATCCGCGAGCTCTCGATCGATGGGCTCGACCCGTTGATTGCGCGCGCGATAGATCGTGGCGAGCTACCAGGCTGTGTGATTGCGATAGGGGATCGCGCGGGCGTTCGTTGGCTTGAGGCTTACGGTCAGCGCAGCGCTGGCGAACCGATGACGGTCGATACGCGCTTTGATCTCGCATCACTGACCAAGCCTATCGCGACTGCCGCCAGCATCATGTCGCTCGCGGAGCGCGGCCGCGTGAAGATGGAAGCCACCGCTTTTTCGTACCTGCGCGAGCTGGCGATGCCGGACAAGCGACGCATCCGCGTCTCGATGTTGCTGCTACACACAAGCGGCCTACCATCGGTCAACGTACTTGCCGATTACGAACATGGCCACGCGCACGCGATCGCGGAAATCGGGCGCGAGCCATTGTTGAGCACGCCCGGTAGTCAGTTTGGATATAGCGATCTCAACTTCATCTTACTGGGTGAGATCGTGGCACGCGCTTCCGGTCAAGCGCTCGATCAGTACGCTAAGGAGCGGGTGTTCGAACCGCTTGGGATGCACGACACCACCTATCTGCCCCCGGCATCCGACGTGCCGCGGACGGCGCCCACCGAGGAGCGCAATGGCGTGGCGATACGAGGTGTAGTCGACGACCCGCGCGCCTATCGCATGGGCGGCGTCGCGGGACATGCGGGACTGTTCAGCACCGCCGCGGACATCGCGCGTTTTGCGCGCATGATTTTGGGCGAAGGCGAGCTCGAAGGCGCACGCGTCATGACGCGCGAGACCGTACGTAACTGGATCGCGCACCGGCCGCTCGGGCGCTCGCTCGGCTTTGATGCCAACACGGGCTACTCCCAGGCCAAGGGTAAGCTGTTCTCGGCACGGGCCATTGGTCACGGCGGCTACACCGGCACCTCCCTGTGGATCGATCCGGGGCGCGATCTGTTTGTGGTGCTGTTGTCCAATCGCGTGCACGTGGGAGTCAAGGGCACGATCCATCCGCTTGCGAGCAGCGTTGCGGACCTGGCGGCGCATGCACAAGATCGAGAGGCGAATCAACAAGAGCGGCTCGAAACTGGCATCGATGTGATCGCAGGCGAAGCGTTTGCGCGCTTGCGCGGGCCGGCGATCGCGCTGTTGACCCACGAAGCCGCGCGCGATCGACAGGGGCGCAGCACGCTCGAGCTACTGACGCGCGAGCCAAGCGTAAACGTACGCAAAATCCTCTCGCCGGAGCACGGTCTTGCCAGCAATCGCGAAGGTCACATCGGCGACGCGCGGTATGGCGAGCACGGGATCGTCGTGCACAGTTTGTTTGGCAAAAAGCGCCGGCCTAGCGAGGACATGCTTGCTGGTATCGGCCTAGTCGTGATCGATCTGGTCGACGTTGGAGCGCGCTTTTATACGTACATGGCCACGGCGCTCGCTACGATCGAGGCCGCTGCCGCCGCAGGCATTCCGGTGATGGTGCTCGATAGGCCAAACCCTATCGGTGGCGATCAAGTGGAAGGTCCGGTGAGCGAGAAGGCTTTC
>JBBSJC010000360.1:0-8376 GCA_038257655.1 Polyangiales bacterium
CACCCATTGTCGTTGGCGCAGATTCGATCGCTGGCAGGGTAATCTGCGTGGCTTCTTGGCTTTGGGTGACGCGGTGGCGGGCTTCAATCCCACCTACGGTCAGGGCATCACCAGCGCCACGATGCAGGCTGTACTGCTCGACCAGCACCTTGCCCGCTACTCGCTCGATCATCCGGCATTTGAGCGCATGTTCTTCAAGGCCCAAGCGAAATTCCTCAAGCCCATGTGGGACTTTGCAGTAGGTCTCGATCTACGTTGGCCTTCGACGACTGGTCATCGTCCAGCGTATGCACCGCTGCAGCGCTGGGCGACGCGCGTGATCGAACGCGCGGCGCAAGAAGACACTCAGATCCTGAACGACATCCTACGGGTGGTCGAGCTGGTCTCGCCGCAGTGGACGCTCGCGCGGCCCGAATTTGTCGCGCGCGTTTGGCGCGCGCTGCTGCGCCTGACGCTGCGTGGTTCCTCGTTGCACATCGATCCAGCGGCACCAGCGCGCTTGGCACTGCCCAGCGCCCACCCACACGTTCCACAGCAACAAGCAGACATCACGCGACCGATGAACATCCAAGCTAGAGCGACGGACTCCGTCTCCTGACGCTCGTGTCTGTTGCTATTGCGGCCGGCTCGCATGGATGTTGAGTCTTACGTAGTCGAGTGAAAACGGTGGCGTGTCCGCTGCCGCAAGCGCCGTCATTTGCTCAAGGAATGCTTCGGCCAAAACGGCGTCGCCGATTTGTGCGAGGTGCGCGCGCAAGATGACGGTGCGCAGAAAGCCCTTGTAGCGTTCGCGTTCGGGGATGTCCGTCGGAGCGAGCTCAAGATCGGTTCGCGCGTCGACAAACCCCAGTCGCAGTAAGCGCTCGCGCGTCGCAATCTCGTTCTGAAAGTTCCACGGCCCGCGCCATTCGCGAAAGCGCGTGCGGTAGGGTTCGCGGTCCAAGAGCGCCTGGGCACGGGCGTGGATGTGCTCAAGGTTCGCCCCGCCACCGCACTGCGCGTGAAGGATGCCGCCAGGCCTGAGACAAGCGTAAAGGTGCCCGAAGAGCGCATCGTGATCGGACACCCAGTGAAAAGTGGCCGTGCTGAACACGACATCGACAGACTCATCGAGTACTAAGCGCTCAAGATCGGCCGCCACGTAACGCACGCGCTCGCCAAACCGTGCCAGCGTTTTACGCGCTTCTGCGAGCATGTTTTCGGACCTGTCGAGAGCAATCACGCGCCCGCGCGGCAGCCGCTCAAGCAGCGCCTCAGTCAGGCGCCCCGAGCCGCAGCCCGCGTCGAGCACCGTCTCGTCCCCTTGCAGAGGCAAACGATCGAGCACTTTCTTGCCCCAGGCAAACTGAGGGTCTGCGAGCTGATGATAGGAGGTTGCATCCCATTCGGTCGGGTGTCCCTCAGCCGTGTGTGTGCTCATCGGAGGAGCATACGTCTAGTCGGCGTAGACGTCTCGGCCACTGGCCGCGCACGCCGCCGGCTACGCTCGTCCGATGGTCGCTGCCTATTTTTTCCACGTGTACTTCAACTGAATCAGGGGAAATACTCGTTCTTTCGACGGTGGTCCGCTGCTCTGCCAGTGCTCAGAGTGCGCAAGTGACTCGGGATACTGTGCCGCAGTGCGGCGGCAGTGCCGACTGATCGGGGGGCGAGCTAACCGGTCGTCCCGCTCACCCGTTCGGAACGCAGACCTTACGGTTCTCCGAGCCACCACCAGTCGACCGACAGCCGAAGCCTTCATGGGCAAAAATAGCGCAGAAATTGTCTGCCTCGTCCTTGCCCTCGCAGCTGAGAAAGCACAGGCGCAGGCCGGTCGACTCGAAGGGGGCGCATACCTGATCGCGATCCTTGGCGCACTCGCCCTCGACCGCGCAGCAGTCGCTGTCCGTCTTGCATTCGTGGGTGCAGTAGCCACCCTCGACGCGGTCAAGGCACATCGCAGCGCCGGCCACTTCCTCGTCGAGCTTGAGATAGCACTGGTCGGCGGACGTGCAGGAGGTGCCCACGCGATCGTCCTCGTCGTCGTCATCGCAGGCCGCAATGCTGACGAGTTGAAACAGGGCGAGACAACCGACGATGCTGGATGGGATACGCATGGCGCCGATTGTAACCCGGCAAGCTCGCTCGGAGAGGAGCTCAATCGCGCCCTAAGAGCGATCACGACGGTAGATAGGTTCCGCTCCGGCGGCCGCCATGGAGGCGGATTGCCTCAGGTTCCGAGCTTGAACTTGGCGCTGCCCTTGGCTTCCGCTTTCAGCTTGGGCGGTTTGATCTCGGGCGCTTTGACCGTGATGTTCGCAGACGCATTGGCGCCCGCCTTGAGCTTGGCTTTGGCGCTGGCTAGCGCATCAGCGGAAGCCTTGGCCTTGGCCTTGGCATCGGCGGCGAGCTTGGCCTTGGCATCTACGGCGAGCTTGGCCTTCCCGTTGGCAGAAGCCTTCAACTTGCCCTTCACGTCGGGTAGCTCGACGTCTGCTGCGAGCTTCGCGTTTATACTCGGGGGCGTGGCGTTGGCCTTCCATGCCGCGCGGGCTTGTGCCGAAGCGTTCAAGTCAGGCGGGCTGACTTTGATCTTATGGCCCAGCGCGATGCCCCACTTGCCCTTGAGGTGACCACGCGCTTCAGGTGCACGCACCGCGAACGAGGGGTTGATCTTACCTTTGACGCGGGCGCCCAGCATCGCCTTACCCTTGAGCTGGGGCGGACGCACCCAAAACGCGAGCTTACCGCGAGGTGCCGTTGCTTTGAGCTTCACCTTGCCATGCCAACCGGCGCTCGGCGCTGCGATCCATACCGCGCGACCGGTGGCGGTGAACGCAACCTGGGGAGGCGTGAACACCTTGAATTTTAGCTTTGCTTTGGCGTTCGCAGACACTGCGGGCGGAGTAATGCTTGCGTAAAAAGCGGGTACTGCGATGCCGACGAGCTGGGCATGGGCCCGGCCGCGGGGATGGTGCAAGTAGTACTGAACGCGTAGTGGCTCGAAGTAAGCAGCCGCGGTGGCATCAAAGCGCTTGGGCCAGAGTACGGAGGCTTGCGCGTGGGGCTGTACTGTCGCCCAGGCGACGATCTCAGGATGGCGAAGGTACAACTCCGAAGCGAGCGCTGCGTGCGCGACGTAGGCGTGGGTCAAAAACTCGAGCCGCAGGCCGACGAGGAACGAGGCATCGATCGCGATGTTGGCCTCGGGGAGACGAGCTTCGTAGGCGGCGCTGTTGTTGGCGCTCGCGTCAGCCGAGGCTTCGGCCTCGAACGTCGCTACCTGCGTGCCAAGCGTAGCGAGCGCAGTGTAAGTCGCGTCGAGCTGATCGGACAACGCCGTCATGGCGTCCGCATGGATCGCGGCCGTGGCGGCGACGTCGATGTCAGCTTCCGCTTGATCCCGCCAGACGCCCCAATCGTCTGCAGGCCAGGCTGTCGCAGCAGCAAGCGAGCCAGCAGCAGAGATGTCTACTGCTGCGTTCGCCTCCAGCGTGATCGGCGCATCGAGCGCAACCGCACCGGCGACCTCAACGGCACCGGACTCGACACCGACGCGTGCATCGCCGTCGGCGGCGACACCGACGCCAAACACGGTGCCCTTGGTCGCAACCAGGCCCGCGGGCGTGAACACCATGAACGGCCCCTCACCGGGCGCACGCGGCGTCACGCTGAAGCGGGCAACTCCCATCAACAGCGCAGCGGATGAGGCGGGATCTGCCGTCGCCACGCGGCTGCCGATCGCGAGCGTTGAAAGCTCAGCCAACTCGGCCGTGCTCTCATCAGCAAACAGTACCGTCGCCTGAGCACCTTCGCTCGCGCGCAGCTGATCACCGACAAAAAGCGTGTCGTCGCGCTTTACCTTGGCGAAGGTTTCTTCGCCCAGCCTGCGCACTTCCACTTCGCCTTGCAGCGCGGCAACGATCGCAGCCGCACCTTCTGTGCGCAGCAGCGGACCTGGCTCAACGCCAACCTGCGCAATCAGCGCATCGGTTGGCTGGGCACTGGCCGCATTTTCGCTCTTGCCTTGCTCTATCTCAGAGGGGTTGGCCTCTTCACCACTACAGCCGACCAGCACGGATGACGCGACTGAAAGCGTCAAGATGACCCGCCGCATGCTTTGGTTTCTTTTCATGGCGGCATTGTTGCGCGCTCCGCACGCGCTTTCCTAGTCCCGCCGCAGGGCGAGCGCGCATTCGTACTTAGCTTTGCAGGCAGCACCCACCCTGTAAGCAAGTTGAGCTTCGCAATGAACTCGCGGAGCTTCCGCTTGGTCATACCTCGCGCACTTCGCCGTACCCGGGCCCCTTGCACCTGCATTACCCTGCGAGCCGTCCCCCAATTACTAGCGAGGCTGGGGTCAGAGACAGGCAGCGCGGCAGCGCCTTTCAATACCCGATTACCACCTGCGTGAGCTCAGGCGGTCAGCGAGCAACACACTCAGATCTGAACCTTCGCCGCCGGCGTCGCCGGGCGTCGTGCTGAGCTCGATCTGAGTGTCTGAAGATCTCAGCCAACGGGCTCGGAGGGGGGCCCGCGCGCGTCCAGTGCAGACACCGGAGTCTCTGCCTTCCCTTGTAGCTTTGTAGTCATATCTCCGAACCCGGACGCCGGCGCTTGGTGGCTGTCGACCTGTGGCCGGGGGAGAAACCGCTGCATCCGCACACAGCTCCGTCTAACACGCTTGACTCCACACCGTTCAGAGGGGAAAAGTCCGCTGGGGTTTAACCCTGTAACTAGCTCATCCCGGGGTAGACGTGAGGCGAAAATGTCTCGCGCGGCCCGGGACGAGGCAGGCGCACTGCGTCCAAATTTCCAAAAAATAAGGGGATAGTTATGAGCGGATCGTTCGTAAACGAGCGTCTGTACGGGCTTGTGTTTGCTTTTTCTGCGGTTGGTCTGAGCGCCTGTAATGCTCAGGTCCAAGAAGACGTCGGCGTCGAACAGGACGTGGCTGTTGTCGCTGCGCCCATCGTTGACGTTCCGCATACCGCCGTCGAACGTCAGTCGATCGGTAACTGTTGGCTGTACTCCCACGCCACCTGGATCGAATCGATGCACCTTAGTGCCACCCAGGCTGAGGTTGATCTTTCCCAGTCTTACTGGACGTATTGGCACTGGTTCGATCAGATCAGTGGCTCGCTGTCGCGCCGCGAAGGCGTGGCGGAGATCTCCACAGGTGGCACCTGGGCTACCGCTAACGGTATCGTGCGCCGCTACGGCCTGGTCGATGAGCTCGACTTCGTCGCCGAGGACACGAACGCCGAGATGTCCATGCGCCAGTACTACGCGAACGCGCGCATCAACACGTCGCTCGCCACGGGCGCGCTTTCTACGCTCGAGGCGCGCCGCGATCGCGCGTTGGTCCGCGCCGAGCTCGATGCGGCCTGGGAGCTGACGCCCGAGGTTGTGAGCGAGCTTGATCAGGTATTTGGCGCGGACGTGGCGCGGACCTTCGACGGCTACGGCACGCGGCTCGCGGTCAGCGGAGAGTCCGCGATCGTTTCCGCGTCGACTTTCCCCGTGGCCTACATCTCACGTCGCACCTCGCGCTGGACGCCTGAGTCGTTCGTTCCGGTGAGCACCACGCTGACGACCGCGATGCGCGATTGGCGCACCGCCTATTATTCGCGGGGCGATCGCGGCTTGCTGCAGCGCGCTCAGCGCGCGATGCACCAGCGTCAGCCGGTGATCGTGACCTGGAACGTCGACTTCAACGCGCAGGAGAAGAGGAGCACGTCGGAGCTTCGCGGCTCTTTCAACCTGCAGACGCTGCTCGCTGCTGAGGGGCCCGGATCGCAGGGCGGCCACATGGTCGTGCTCGAAGACTACGAAGCTGTCACCACGGAGTTCGGTCTTTTGCCCGCGGGCACCACCCTCGATCCGAACATTCCCGAAGACCAGGCCAAGCTCACAGCAGCTTTGCAGGCGGACACCGAGATCAAGTTCCTGCGCGTCAAGAACTCTTGGGGCACCGTCCGCGCCGATCGCAGCTCCGCGCCCGGCTTTCCCGGCTACCACGACTTGTACATGGACTACTTGGACACTCCGATCGCCTGGTGCCCCAGTGCTGACCGCAACGCCCCAGACTTTACCTGTGACGGCAGCGCCGTCCCGCTACGCCATGTGATTCTGCCACCTGGCTTCTGAGCGCTTGTAGGCAGCTTGTAAGGGTCGATAGAAGGCCTTGGCGCGGCAGCCCAGAACAAGGTTACCCATCCCATGTGCGAGGACGTCCGACGAGTGCGTGTCACGCCACGCTTCTAGGCTGCAAGGACACGTACCCTGGCAGCCAAGGACACGTACCTTGCAGGCAAGGTCACTAATAGAGCGGTTACCGGTGGCCCCATTTACTCAGACGCTGCCATGTTGGGTGGAGGCATGGCGCGTAGCAGCTTCCCTATAGCCCTTTGGCACCGCGCACTGCCCCTTGCGCTCTGCGTCTGTCTCGGCTGTGGACGTGTGGGGTTCGAGCTGCGTGGGCTTCGCGGAGAAGACGGGCAAGGTGCAGCGCCCAATGGCTTAGATGCTGGCTTCGATAGCGGCGCAGACGACGCAAGCGCCAGGGGCGATGCAACTGTTAGAGGGGACGCAGGCGTTAGAGGGGACGCAGGCGTTAGAGGGGATGCAGGCGCGCTTTCGGAGGGCGGTAGCGAGCCTTTCAAGGATGCGGCGTCTGGCATGGGTCTTAGCTGCAGCACGCTGGCGGCGACCCTCGCGTGCACAGACTTCTCCGGTGATCTGCCAACAAACATCTCCTTCGCAGCCGAGAACGGCAGCCTCGAGGTGGCTGGCGGTTATGTCGATGCACGCAGCAACGCGCCCTTGAGCCGCGCCAGGCTGGGCGCGACAATCAGCGCTAGGACGAGTGGCACGCTCTACCTGCGCTTTCGCATGCAGGTCCCCTCGGGATTCGCCATCAGCGGGCTTAACTTTTCGACGCTGGCCGCGAGCGGTGCCCCCAAGGACTTCGGCGTCGACTTCAACTTCGTCGCGCCGGATCTCGCGGAGGTATACACCTCAGGAGACGGTAAGGTGTACGAAACGCCATTCGTGGTCCCGCGCGACCGCTGGCTGTGCTTTCTTGCCGCAGTGACACTGGGTGATGGCAACGGAGCCGTGCGGATGTCGATCGACGGGCAGACGCTGTTCGATTTCCCCAACGCCGACACCTTACCAAGCGGCGGAGTTACAGAGGTCACGGCAGGCATCGACTGGACGGCCGCGTCACAGGTTCCAGCCCAAGTGCTCATCGACGACTTCGTGCTTTCCACGCAGCCGCTCACAGGCTGCCCCTGAGCTTGCGCGCTCTGGCGGGCTGAGCGAGTGGATGAGCGCGCGCGCTTAGCTGGGGCGTCAAGGATCGCCGTATGCCGCCCGAGGCTTGCCCACGAGATCGCGAATGATCCCGAAACGATGGCCGCGTAAGACGGCGTAAGATGCATTGCTTCCTCCTGCGTGGTGTGGTCGTCGGCCGTGTCTACTCTGCGCCTTACACCCCTACATTTCGCCCTCTCGAGCCTGCTTTGCCTGGTTGGGTTGGGCGCTGGCTGTGACAGTGGCGACACCACAGACACGGCGCGCGATCCCGCTACTAAACAGGACGCGGGCGGCAACGCGACAGCGGGGAATGACACGACGGACGGCGCGCCGAATCGACCGACCGATGGTAGCTTGCCCAGCTTGCCCGACGCAGGTCTGAGCGCGGCGCTGCCGTTCCGTGTCGGAGTCGGGCTCGTAGACATCACGCCCACGGCGGCGGAGCTCGACAGTAAAAAGCTCTTCCTCGGCGGTTACGGCACTCCGATCGTCGATCAGCGTGCTGCTGACGGCGTGGCCGACGCGATTGAGGCGCGAGCGCTGGCGATCGAGTCCGAAGGTGGCGCGCTGCTGGTCGCGGTGCTCGATGTGCCCGGCATCAGCAATCGTGTGATCCATGCCATCGAGGAAAAGGTCTTGATGCGCACAGGCGTGGCGCGGGAAGCGATCTGGGTGGCTGCGACGCACACGCACGCGGGCCTCGACTTTCAGGGGCTGTGGGGTGGCGTCCCCGGCGCTTACAAGGAGCGGGTGATCGCAGCCACGGCCGACGCCATGGTCAAGGCCTACGAGCAGCGGGTTCCTGCGCGCCTGGACGTGTCACGCGGAGAGCACAACGCCAAAAATCGCCGCGACTGGGAGATGACGGACCGCGAGCTGAATGTGCTGTCGGCCCACGATGAATCCGACAAGCGGATTGCGGTGCTCGTCAACTTCGCCGCGCATCCCACCACGCTGCCAGCAGACAACACGCAAGTGTCAGGCGACTATTGTTATTACCTGCGCGAGCACGTCAGTAAGGCGCTGACGGGTGTCCCTGTCCTATTCGTCAACGGAATGAGGGGGGATGTGCTGCCG
>JBBSJC010000361.1:0-8362 GCA_038257655.1 Polyangiales bacterium
ACGAGTTCGATTTTGGCGGCGAAATACGTAGCGTTCAAGACGGCTACCAGACTCGTTCTACCTTTGAGCAATGCGGCGACGGTATCTATCGCGAAGAGCTGTCGGTGTCGCGCAGTGGCGAGGTCGATCAGCGCTCATTCGAGAAGCTTGCAGGCTCCTCTTGCGCGATTGGTCGCCGTCCGTTCGGCCTGTGCGAAGACAAGCAGACTTTGAGTCGCACCTGCATCGGCGCCTTCCTCGCGCAGGCGGCACATTTGGAAGCAGCTTCGGTGTACGCATTCGAGAAGCTCGTGCGAGAGCTCGCTGCGTTTGGCGCGCCGCGGTCGCTCATCGATGCGGCGATCGATGCGATCGAAGACGAGCTTGCCCATGCCCGCGACGTAGCGCGCCTCGCCCGTGCCTATGGCGCAAGGACCGTGTTACCGGAGGTCGCTCCTTCGACGCTGCGCAGCAAGCTCGAGGTCGCCCTAGACAACGTGAGCGAAGGCTGTGTACGCGAAACCTTTGGTGCGGCAGTGGCTACCTACCAAGCCGAGTGCGCGAGCGATCCACGGGTGCGCGCGGTGATGCGTAAGATCGCCGAAGACGAAACCCAACACGCGCGATTTTCCTGGGAGCTTCAAGCCTGGCTCGCATCTCAGCTGAGCGAATCCGAAGCAGAGCTCGTCGCCGCGGCCAAGACACGCGCGATGCAGCAGCTCGGCCAGGCCCTCGTGAGTGGCCTTGACCCGGCGGACGAGAAAGCGCTCGGCTTCCCCTCCTGCGAGGCGGCGACGTCCCTATTCAACGGACTGTGTCAAACGCTATGGTCGGGCCCGTCTGACGGCGTTGAAGAGCTCAGCGCGTAGGCTGTGGTCGATACCATATAGAGCCCGCCCGGTTGGCGAAGTGACCTTACGGTGCACCCGTCCGCGCATCACGTCGCCGCCTTGGGCGATCATTCTCCAGGCGTGGAGGTGGTCGTGGCGCTCAGGCGTTCGCTCGCCGCGTCCCCGAGCTTGCCAGCCATTTCGGCGACCTTCTGCAGCGCGATCACTAGGTCGGGGTTGTTGTTCGCGCCATCCATGAAGCCACTGGCCATGTTCGCCATGCCCATGCCTTTGCTGAACGCTTGCCCCATCCGTGCCACATCTTCTGGCGTGCCATAAACGTTCGCAGTGATCTTATTATAGATGGTCGCCATGACCTTGGCCGACTCGATGCGCGTCTCCCGTTCCGCTTCGATGCGGATCTTTGCGATCTCGAACTCCTGGGCAACCTTACCGCTCTTTTCACGCGCTTCGAGCTCAGGCTTGAGCACCGTCTCGACCCGCGCCTTGTCGATTTCCACCTGTCGAGCTTGCACGTCGACGGGTACCATGGCGATCGCGAGCTGCCCCTCGGCCTGGGCGAGCAGCGTCGCTCGATTGCCCGCGGCTTGGGCTTCGAGGGTAGCTTGATCACCCGCGGCTCTGGCGAGGGTCGCTGCCTTTTCGCCCTCGGCTTTGAGCGTCAAGGCTTGGGCCTCCGCTTCGGCGCGTCGCTGTAGGGCCACTGCATCGGCTTCTGCACTGGCTTTGCGCGCATCGGCCTGAGCATTCACCGTATAAGCAGCAGCATCGGCTGCCTTGGCATCTCTGACATAAGCTTGTTCGGCGGCAGCAGACGCTGCGATCACGCTCTTCTGTTTTTCGCGATCTGCCTTGGCGATCTCTTCGGCCGTGATCACCAGCTGCTGGGCCTTGGTGCGCTCGGTCTCCGCGTTGGCGAGCTTGGCTTGTGCCAAGGCACGATCCGCCTCCGCCACAGCCACCGCGCGCTCCTGGTCGCGTTTGGCAACTTCCACTTTCTGTTGCGCTTCCGTAAGCGCTACCAGTCTTTGCTGGCCAGCCACGGCAATGTCCCGCTCCTGGGCCTGGGTTGCCACCTGGATCATTCTCACCTGTTCCACTTGGGCGGCCTGTACGGCGCGCTCGGCCTCGATTTGACGCTCTTTAGCGATCCGAGCTTGCTCGGCCTGAATCGACACGACCTGGGTTGCCTGAGTCGCTTCCGCCTCAGCGCGCGTACGTTCCAGCTCGAGCACCTGCTGCCGGGTGTGTACATCCTGCGCGGTGCGCTGCTGTTCACCCTGACGCACGATTTCGTTGCGCTTAGTAAGATTGGACTGCGTGATCTCGGCGATGGTGCGCAAGCCCTGGGCATCGAAAATGTTGTCCTCTTTGAGGCTCTTGGTGTCGGTTTGATCGAGCTTGGAAATCGTGACCGACTCCAAGGTAAAGCCGTTATGTGCAAGGTCGGTGGTGACCATCGACACCACCTCTTTCAAGAACTCTTCGCGGTCACTGTTTAGTTGCTCCAGGGTCTTGCGTGCGGAGGCGGTACGGAGCGCCGACACGAGCTTATCTTCAATCAGCACGGCGACCGGAGAGTTAGGCTTGTCGCTGCCATGCTCGGGACGACCTTCCCGTTCTGTCATCTTGTCCCCGAGAGAGCGGGCGGCGTTTTGAATGGCATCGTCCATCGCCTGGACGCGCACGAAAAACTCCGCCTTGATGTCCGCGCGCAACTTGTCAAAGGTGATGAAGGCTTCGACACCCTTACGCTCTACTTCGAGTCGAATCGTGCCCAGGCTAACCTTGACGACCTGGTGGATGACGGGCAGCACGAGCGCTCCGCCGTCGCGCACGACCTTGAGCCCTCCCATGCCCGTACGCACGAAGGCTTCATCGGCGCGCGTCTTGATGTACAGCTTGGTGATCATGAACAGGATCGCTACGAAGATGGCGAGCACGATGCCCACCACGAGCAGGATCGAAGAGGGTAGGGCGGCAAGCGGCTGCGCCGTGAAGTTCATGCCGATTGGGATGCCAATCAACGCCAATGCAAACATGAGAATCAGAATCAAAGCCATTTCCATTTTTCAATTCCCCTTGGATCGGTTGGGTCTAGACACACGCTGTAGACCCCTGTCTCGGCGTTGACATCGACGATGAGCACGCGCTGCCCCTTTGCGAGGGGCTCGTTCGCTGTGAAATTGATCTGATAAATGTCCCCATCCTTCGTCACGTGGGCGAGGCCCGACCGGCCGGGGTCCGCCTCGAGGGTGACAACGCCCGAGAGCCCCTTCAAATCCCTAGACTTGACGCTGGTCGTCTCGAGATTGGGCATCACCTGGGACAGCACCCCAGCGGTAGCTCGCGCTAACGCGTAGGACATGACGGTCGCAGCGGGGAGCGCTAGCAGCGCTGGTACGGAGAACATCCAGCACACGAGACCCGTTCCGCCAAACCACAACAGCAACATCGTCAAGACGATCAGAAACGGCGTGCGCCCAAATCCGAGCACCGACAGGGTGTCGTGCGCGGGCCCATCCCCCGCCATGTCCCCGTCTGCAGCCATGTCCCCATCTCCAGCCACCTGCCCGGCCGGATCCCCGATGCCCACGGCTAGACCGAGCACGATCAGGAGCCCCAGGATCAACGGCGCCAGAAACCCGAAGAAGTACCAGTCTGGTCCGGAAGGCATGCTGCGCTCATACACCGAAACGCAACGGGATGGGTATGGCGGCACAGGAAAACTGCATGCTTTCACCCGTACCTGGAGCACCCATGTCTGCTGCTGTGGGTCAGACCAGCGTCTCATTGACCCCTCACTCGGGCGACGCTAGCGATAGCTCATGCCCAAGAACTTCGATTTCTATTTTGACGTAATCAGCCCCTATTCCTACCTCGCCGCCACGCAGCTCGACGCACTCTGTGCGCGTAGCGGCGCAACCGCGACGTGGCGTCCCTTCTTTCTGGGTGGCGTCATGCAGGCCACCGACAACAAGCCGCCGATGACGGTCTTCGTCCCGCCGAAGCTCACCTGGTTCAAGCAGGACATGCAGGACTGGGCCCAATACTACGGCGTGAAGCTTTCGCTTCCTAGCTCTGGGTTTCCGTTCAACTCGCTGCGCGCTCAGCGGCTGCTGGTTGCGGCGGGCGAACACGGTAAGACACGGGAGCTTGCCCTGTCGCTGTTCGATAGCATTTGGGTGCGCGGAGAATCGGAGTCAGTCCAGGACCCATCGCAGCTCGCAGCGCTGGCCGATGCGCATGGCCTCGACGGCGCCAAACTCGTCGCGCAGAGCGAGACGCCTGAGTGCAAAGCAGAGCTCAAGGCCATCACCGACCATGCAGTCACGCTGGGGGCATTCGGGGCACCCAGCTTCGTGTACGATGGGCGACTTTACTGGGGCAACGATCGCATGGTGCTGCTCGAAGCGGCTCTAAGTCGCGCTAAGGGCCTGTGACGAAACAATCAGGTCGGATCGGCATCGAGGCGATCTGATTGTTTCGTCATAGGCCCTAGTGAACGCCACAAAACTTAGTGCGCACGTTCCTGGGCCTTGAGCACCATCGAAGTCACGGCGGCGCGGGGGAGAAACCGCACGGCCTGGGTGAGCGCACGATTGGAAAAGCCAGGCACATAGACGCGTTTACCTGCCATCAACGCGCGGTAACCGGCACGCGCCACACTTGCTGCATCGGGCAGCTTCTTTCCGCGTACCAGTTTCGAATCCTCCATTTGCGCGCCCGCCTGAAAGCCGGACTCTGTCGGCCCGGGGCAAAGCGCAGTCACCGTAACACCCGTGCCCTCGAGCTCAGCCGAGAGTGCCTCGCTGAACGACAATACGTAGGCTTTGGTCGCGTAATAGACCGCCATAAGCGGTCCCGGCTGAAACGCAGCCGTGGACGCCACGTTCATGATGCGTCCGCGTTTGCGCTCGACCATGCCTGGGAGCAACCGCTTGGTAAGCGTTGTAAGCGTCACGATATTGAGCTGCAGCATATCACGCTCTTTTACCCACTCACTTTCCGCGAATGCACCGAAGTGCCCAACGCCCGCGTTGTTGACGAGTACGTCCACACAGATCCCTTGTCTGGCGAGCTCGTCTGCCACCCGATCGGCAGCGTCTGGCGTCGCGAGGTCAGCAGACATGACCAACACATGCGCTTGGAGTTGACTTCTGATCTCGGCCGCGAGCTGCTCGAGCTTGTCCTTGCTGCGTGCGACAAGCACTAACCTGTAGCCCTCCGCAGCAAAGATGCGCGCGAGCTCTAGGCCGATACCGCCCGATGCGCCTGTGATTAGAACGGTCCCTTGCTGTTTCTCTTGCGTGGTCATGTCTACTTTCCTGTTCTCGCTGCGTGAGCGCGTGCCAGTCCCTCGAACAACGCCGACAGTAAGGGCGTAAGCTCCGTCTCGAAATCGAGCACCAACGGCCTCAGCTCCGGTCGCTCGAGCGCCTTTTTCACGTCCGCGCCAGGATCGGTCAGCTGCCGCAGACCCACGACCACCGCATAGATGCGAAGAAGCGTGCGCGGCCCCTCGTCTACCCCCAAGAACGGCAAACGGCGTTCGATCAGGACACCCGATTGACGAAGGCGCACGAGCAACTTGAGCTTGAACTCGACGATGCGCTCCACCCCAACGTTCTGTTCGAGAACCGAGGCGAGCAGTGACAGCAGCAGCGTCAGCAAGGGGCGCACGGCGAGCGTGCTCGCAATCATGCGGGCTACGCGCTCGCCACTATACCGGCCGCCTTCGCCGAGCCTTTCATCGAGATCACTGAACCAGGCGAATAACTCGCGCTCGAGCAGGGAGAGAAACAATGCCTCTTTGGTGGCAAAGTAGAAGAACACCGTGCCCTTCGCGAGCTCTGCACGCGCGGCCACATCCGCCATTTTTACGGAGTCATAGCCGTGCGCATCGTAACCGTGCGTAGCGAGCAGGGCCCGCGCTGCATCGAGCAGCACCTCGCGCCGCTCGAGCTTGTCTTCTTCGCGCCGTGCCCGCTGCTTGGGCATATTCTGGCTTTTGCTGACCACGGGTCATTTTAATAGATGACCGTGGGTCAACTGTCAAGAGCACGGCGCGTTTCGTGCGCTGGCATGCCGCGCTCTGCCCGGGGTGAATGACGTCTTGCACGGTCCGTCTCCGAGCAAGGACGCGCTGCTTCGCCAAAATGTTCCGCACAGCGACCTCGCTGGGTGTGGCGGCTGTGCCCGAGGGGTTGCCGACAGTCGCGGTCACGACCTTGGCGCTGGGTCTTGCCCGCATGCGGCGCGAGCATGTGATCGTGCGTCAGCTTGCTGCCGTGGAAGCATTGGGCTCCGTGCAAGTGCTGTGTCTCGACAAGACCGGGACACTGACGCTCAATCGCATGACGGTCGCGAGCGTCGAGCTCGGTCTAAGTATGTTCCAGGTCGATCAGGGGAAGCTCGTGTCCGCCGAAGGGCATTCCGTGTCACCCGATTCGCCAGACCTGCAGCAACTTCTGCTGCTCTCCGTATTGTGCAGCGAGGTCAAGATTGAACAGGCCCAAGGGCTGTATGTGCTGAGCGGATCGCCCACTGAAAGCGCACTGGTACAGCTTGCGCTGGATACGGGGATGGACGCCAAGGCGCGGCGGATCGCGCACCCACGTGTCGAGATGCAGCGCCGCGCCCATGCGCGCAGCTACATGACCACTCTGCACGAGACGCAAGACGGCGTGCTCTTGGCGGTCAAAGGTCGGCCTTGCGAAGTGCTTGCTCTTTGTTCGTTCTACCTGCGTGACGGTCAACGCAGGCCGATTGGAGAGCAGGAGCGAGCGCAGATCGATGCAGACAATCAGCGCATGGCCGGACGTGCGTTGCGCGTGCTCGGTTTTGCCTACGACGACCGCAGCTCGCCGCAGGAAGAGTCCCCACAGGGGCTCGTGTGGTTGGGGCTTGTCGGCATGGAAGACCCCACGCGGGTCGGCGCCAAAGACGTGATTGCGCAGTTCCAACGCGCGGGTGTGCACACCGTGATGATCACCGGTGATCAGAGCGCGACAGCCCAGGCGGTAGGTCAGCAAATAGGCCTGGCGAACGGAGGCGGCAAGCTCGAAATCGTCGACTCCACCACGCTCGATAGCGTCGATGCCCACGTGCTCGAAGCATTGACGCAACGGGCGGACGTGTTCGCGCGCGTCAGCCCTGCGCACAAGCTTCAGATCGTAAGAGCCTTGCAACGCTCGGGTCTGGTCGTGGCCATGACAGGGGATGGCATCAATGATGGCCCAGCGCTGAAGGCGGCGGACGTCGGCATCGCCATGGGTGTGGCAGGCAGCAGCGCCGCGCGCGAGGTCGCCGACGTGGTGCTCGAAGATGACGACTTGCGCAGCTTGGTCAGGGCGATCGAACAAGGCCGCACCATTTACGACGACATTCGCAAGGCGGTGCATTTCATCCTCGCGACCAACTTGTCCGAAATTCTCTACACCTTCGTGAGCGTGTCGCGTTGCGATGACGAGCCTCTTTCGCCTTTTCAGTTGCTGTGGATCAATTTGCTCACCGATGTTTTGCCGGAGCTTGCGCTCGCTATGCAACCCTCGGAGGTGAACGTGCTCGAGACGCCGCCCCGCCATCCGGCGCAGCCGATGTTCAATAAAACGGACGCCCTGCGCATCGCCTTGGAAGGCACGGTGATCACGGGCAGCGCACTGAGCGCCTACCTGTGGACCGCCCAGCGCGCGGGCATGGGCCCCCGTGCCAGAACCGTAGGCTTCACCTCGCTCACCTTGGCGCAGCTTCTCCATGCGGTGAGCGCCCGCTCGGAAACCCCATACCATTTTCGATCGCGGACCCTTTGCGCGTAACCGCTACCTGTCTGCATCGCTCGTGAGCACGATGGCGCTGCAGGTGCTCGGCAGCTGCGTACCAGGCATTCGCAAGCTGTTGGGTACGGTACCTATGGGGCGAAAGGACTGGACGGTTTCTGTCGTGGCGAGCATCGCTCCGTTACTGGTCAACGAAAGCCTCAAGCTTGCCCGCCGCCCCCGACCTGAGAAGCTTGGGCCCCGCCAGGGAGATCGGTCAGCTCCCGCTCACCAGATCTTCGAGCGACTCGGAGCTGCGCGCTGCAAACGTTCGCAGCTGCTCGATCGCCAAGAGCGTCTGCTTGAGCAGCACCTTGGCGAGCGGGCGCACGGTCTGCGCAAGAATCGGTGTCAGAAAGGGCAATATCGCGGCGGCTCCAATACCCCCGGCAAAGCCCAGCAGAAGTTGGCGCGGATGCTTAGTCATACCTTTTTGTGTAGTCGCCTTTGGATGCAAGCGCATGAACTTTCGCTGACGTCTACGTGCAACTCCCGCATAGGGACGCGAAGGAATTCGGCCGCGCGTCAAGCCGGGGTCCGGCGCTATGAAGGTTGCCTCACCTCGCCAATCGCCTGGTACGAATGTGAGTTCGGTGCTTAGTAGTTCCATGCGCATCGGTATCATCGGCACGGGTTGGGTAGGTTCTTCAGTTGCGATCTCGTTGCTGCAAGCGGGCCTGCCCCGCGAGCTATTGCTACACGACGCGCGCCCGG